>JBDRDH010000080.1:0-29950 GCA_043820985.1 Planctomycetota bacterium | reverse complement strand
AGCTGGCCAGTGGGCAAACCCTTGGTGAGCTTGCGCCAAGTCTCGCCGCCGTCGGTGGTTTTGTAGAGACCGCTGCCCGGACCCCATTTGCGGGCGGGATCGTTGGAGTCATAACCGTCGCGCTGGCGCTGATAGGTTGCGACCAGTAAGGTCTCTGGCTCCTGGGGGTTCATCTGGAGGTCGATCACTCCGGTCTGGTCATCGACGTACAGCACCTGGTTCCAGGTCTTGCCACCGTCGGTGGTCTTGAAGAGACCGCGCTGTTCATTAGAACCCCACAGGCGTCCAAGGGCGCCCACGTAGACAATATCTGGATTAGTGGGATGTATGGCGATGCGCCCGATCTGAAAGCTGTCGCGCAGGCCCATGTTTGTCCAGCTTTGCCCACCGTCCGTGGATTTGTAGACACCGTCGCCCCAGGAAACACTGTTGCGTGGATTACTCTCGCCGGTACCAACCCAGACTATGTTCCGGTCGGATTGCGCCACGGCGACCGCGCCGATTGATACGGTGCTTTCGTGATCAAACTGGTGCTCGAAAGTGATGCCGTTATTGTCGGTTTTGAGCAGTCCGCCGGAGGCCGTGGCGATCCACCAGGTGGAGGTGTCGGCTTCGTAGACGGCGATGTCTGTAATCCGGCCACCCATGTTGGCGGGTCCGATGCACCGCCAGCGGAACTTGTCGACCCATTCCTTGGGTAGTGTGGGTTTGATTGTGGATCGTGTTGGCGGTGGCTGGGTAGTCGCCGGCTGGCTGACAGGCTGCGAGCTGGGCGCGGGCCTGACGGCGGGTTGCGAAGCTGGGGCGCTGGTGGTGGCTGGCTGCGAGACCGGGGCGCTGGTGGTTACCGGTTGCGTAGCTGGAGCGCTGGCCGGGGGAGGATCAGGTAGAAGCGATACTGCCGGCGCTGTTTCCTGGTAGTAAGACAGGCCGGCCGTGCCGGTCGAGAGTGGGATGACCGCTATCAGAACCAAGGCAGCGAACAAAGAGACCGTACCGTGAAGCATGGATCGGCGCATGGGATGGCTCCTGTTGGATGAACCGGCCGGGCTCACACTGGCGGTATGAGCAGCTCCAGACCAGCCGGCGGTTTATAGAGTTGTTTTATAACGCGCCGAGCATGACTTGTGGTCAGGTTTTACAAATGTAAACAGCATCGAGCTTGTCAGGTCGAGCTACAAGGTCGGATCAGCCAACCGACCCATGAACAGGATGCTGCCGGTCTGAGTATCCCGGATCAGGAACAGAAACGGGTGGTTGGCCTGGAAATGCGGCGTAGGTTCGATGGCCACACGCATCTTTTGCACGACGGCGGTAGCCCCGGCGGCCTCGGTGCCTTCCTCGTTGACGTCCACATAGGTCTGGTGCAGGATGGCGCCGATGTATAGCAGGCGGGTACCGTCCATGCCGGAGAAATCCGCTCGACGCGCATCAAAAGCCAGGGGCATCCCCATTTTCTTCAGAGTTTCGTCCAGGCGGATAGCCGAACGCAGTCGGAAACGGGGCAAATCGAGGATTACTTTGCGCTGCTGCAAGCTGGACAGCCAGGAGTTCAACTGGGACGGACTCAAGGCTTTTTCCAGAGCTGGTAGTCCATCAATCTGGCGCGGCAGCAGTACGACCATGCGGAGTGTCTCGCCACTGTAGGGCAGCTCGAGAATTTGCAGATCGGGTGTTTCCAGGTAGCCGAATTCGGCTGACTGGTGCATGAATGGTGACTCAACGGTCTGTCCAATGCCGCGGGTGAACGGACCGGGGACGGTGGCGTCGGGGTCGAACTGTAATTTCCACTGGCCTTTGAAATAGACCGCGTTGGTTAGCACCAATTTAGTGGTACGCCCCAGGATTTTGGGAGGAATCAGTTCGGTGATCTTGCCAGCGGTTTGTTCGGCAGTCCACGTGTTGATAGTGCCGCGGGCCTGTTCAACGGCCTCGACAAAGTCAAGGTTTTCCAGGCGGGCATGATAGTGGGTCTGCCCGAGGGTCAGGAATTCCGGCAGGAAAGGGTAATCATGGTGTGCCCAGAGCGCGTTGGCCAGGTGCAGATGGCAGCCGAGCTGATTGGCTTGGGCATTTAGTGTGTCGAGGAGGGCGGTGAAAGTTGGATGTAATTGCGCCGGTTCCAGCTTAAAACGCAGCACCTGGGCCATTTCGGTCGCGGTTTCGCCACGCGCCCCGGCGTAGGTCATGGATAGCGCGGTCGAGACGCTCACCGGTGAGAGGAATAGGTTGCCTTCATCGGTCTGTAACTGTTTGTACAGGGCGAGTGCGAAAGCGGTATTGCTCTCCACGAGTGGTTTCACGTCGGCGGGTGCCTGGGGGGGTTCGGCGTGGGCAGTACTGGCCAACGTTGTGAATACGATCGAGATTAGCGGAATTGGAAAGCACTTGTGAGACATGTTGGGCTACCTCGCATGATTGGGTGAATATCGTTCAAGGCGTATAATACCAGCTAACGCGACCGGGATGACACTGGGAATGTTGACAACGCCAGGGTGGCTGATTATTTGTGAAATGATGGGTCTCATGGACGGTCACTTCAATGGAGGATAGGCGATGAAAAAAATGTTATTGGCAGCCGTGGTTCTGGCCTTCGTGTTCCCCGGTACCGTAAACGCTCAGCTCGGTAGACTCCGGGGCGAGGCCAAAAAGGCCATCAAGGAAGCAATCAAGGACGACAAGGATGATAAGGCGGCGAAGAAAGAGGCCGGCAAGAGTGGCGAAGGACGTCCGAAAGCCCGCAAGGACGCGGAGCGCAAGTACCCGCCGGGAGTGTCGTATTCGTCACTGCTCAATGGCGTGGCAGTGTTAGCCAAGAACGGTCAGTTCCGTCTGAACCATGTCCAGGGGACTTTTATTCCCGAGGGTTGCGAGGGCGGTTTTGTGGTTTTGCGGACGGCGGATGGGAAAGAACTATTCCAGATCGACTGGAAGCCGGATCGGCTCGAGAAACCGTACACGCTGCTGAGTGTGGTCAAGCAAACTGATCTGCGCAGTGGTGAGACGATACCCGGCGGAATGGATTTGGCCACGCCCGGCGATTACGTACTGGACTTCTACCTGCCGGACGAGCATTTTTACACGTATCCCTTCAGTGTGGCCAGGATTGGCGGAGATGATCCTTTCGGGGAGGGTAAGTGCTACGTGCTGGAGGGTGACTGGCGCGACTGGGGATACCTCTACTACCGGGAGGCCAAGCCGGATCAGTCGCTCCAATGGAAGGTGTGGCTGCGAAACAACGCCTGTGACGAGAAGGATATCAAAATCCGGGTTGAGATTAAAAACGACGGGAACGGAGAGCTGGTCTGTACCAGCCGCGAGCTTACGACACACTCAGTCCAGCCGCAGTGGATCCGGCTGGAATTAGACATGGTTTTCCCCGAAGGTAAGGAGGTGCCGCACGGCACGTACTTCAAGGCCATGGACCTGCTCAAGACCGACGGGGCGTACACGCTGACCATGCAGATCGACGGGGAGCCCTACGGCACGTGGAAATTCACGGTCGAGGACGGCAAGTTTAACTACACCGGCCGGACTCTGCGCGACAAGGCCGATTCGCTGACCTTCATCGAAGGCGGCCGCGATGCCTGGTGGTACGCGAAGGAAAAGTAGCAAAGCAGCGGTTTTTTGCGTCCAGGTGCGCTGCCGGGATGCGGAATAGATGAGAACTTATAGACAAGGCCCGCCTGCCCAGGCGGGCCTTGTTTTGCTATATGAGTTATTGAGCACAGGACCAGAATGGTCCTTATATTCCGATCAACCGCTCGTTTACGGCGCTTCCGTCTCTGAATCATTGGCCGTAGTCAGTCTTTCAGCTCGGTAGCCGCCCGCGGCCCGGTCGCGAATGTAGAGCACGCCGAATACAATCAGAATAATTACGGCGAAGGGGGCCACATAGCGGAAGGACATGCGCCCGCCATAATTGTCAGCCGGTCCGAGGATGCCCTTGATTTCCTTCACCGTTGCCTCGGCGGCGTCGCCCTTGGGGGCGTTGCTGATGGCACCGCGCATGGCTTTCGCCGTGTCGGTCGAGAGATCGCCCACCGCCGCCGCCGCGAGAACTTCACGGACGTTTGCCACGGCTGACCCGATCTCAAGCTGGAATTGCTTGGGTAAGCCCTCGGCCAGTGGCGGGTATGTCTCAACGACATGTTGCATGGCTGTAATGGCGGCATTTTTGTCACTGGCGAGTTGCTCATGGAGATAGCGGTCGGCGATGCGGCCCATCTGCGGTGCCGTGACCACGCCGACCATCAGCATGCCAACGCCACCAACCAGAGCCAGACCGAGTGCACCGCTCTTGGGAATCCGCTCGGAGGTAACACCAAGCATGGTGGGCCAGAAATAGCAGACACCGACGGCGAAAACAGTCGCGGATGCAAATGCCATGATGGTCGTCTCGGCGAAGCTGAGCCAGTACAGGCCGATGCCCGCCAGCAACGACGAACCGACCAGGATCCCGGTGGGCGATAAACGATGCACGACGGGGCCGGCGAAAAAACGCATGATCGCCATCAGGCCGTTGATGTAGGCCAGCACCAGAATACCGGCGATACCACCGGCTTCGAGCACGGCCGGCACCCAGCGACCGGGACCGAGTTCGAGCGAGGCGGTGATCGCCATGCAGGCCAGCAGGATCAGGAACAAGGGGCGTAATAGAGCCCCCTGGACCATGCCACCAAACGAGATACCCGATTGGACCCGTTCGGTGGCGGGGAACTTTTGCCCGATGAAGAGCAGGCCATAAATAACCGTGGGAACCAGGATCAGCGCGACTTTGATCTGCCAGAGGTTGATCGCCAGGTTGGAGAGCGGCAACTTGTCCAGCAGGAATGACGCCACGCCGCCCAGGACGATGCCACCGGGGAACCAGACGTGGAATTGATTCAGTTTCTTGGTTTTCTGATCGGGGTACAGCGTCGCTACCAGCGGATTGCAGGCCGCTTCGACAGTACCGTTGCCTAACGACAGGATCAAAGCGCCAAAGAAGAGCATCCAATAGCCATTGGCAAAGATCATGGTCAGCGCGCCGGCGGCATGGCATAGTAGCGCGAATCTGAGCAGGTTCCGCATCCCGAGCACGTCGCATAATGGCCCCAACACAAAGATCGAAATCGTGAAGCCCCAGATGGCGGCTCCGCCGATGTAGCCGACTTGTTCATTACTGAGTACAAACTGCTCTTTCAGAGCCCCCATGATGGCGCCGATTACAGCAAAGCAGACGGACGTGGCGATCAACGAGAAACAACTACCTACGAAAAGGCGACCCTTGTGCATTGGCGTTATCCTTGTCCTGGGAGACCTGAAGTAGGGTGCTGCCGCGCCGCAGCAATTTCCATGACTTGATCATACCGTCCCCGGCTGGAGCAGTCGACCGGTTAGGGGAGGTGAAGCCGGGGGCAACTGACGCTACCATGGTGCAACTTTAATTTCGAACCTGTACTAATGAGGTAGGTGCCAGGATGAGTGCGAACAACGGCGGCAATCAAGGTGTTGGGGGAGCGCTGGATCTCCAGGAGGGGCCGAGTCTGTTGACGACGCGGCTGTCGATCATGATGTTCCTGCAATTCGCCATCTGGGGCGCCTGGGCAGTATTGATCGCCAAACATATGTCCAACCTGGGATTCTCGGGTACACAGATCAATTACGTATATTTAACGACGGCGGTAGGGGCGATGCTATCACCGTTAATTGCCGGTTGGATTGCTGACCGTTTCATGCCGAACCAGGTGTTCACCGGCATCGTTCACTTGCTCGGGGCAGTGTTCCTTTTTGTCGCGTGGAAACAGACGCAGTTTGGAGCGATGTGGACTGTGATCTTCATCTACGCGGTGCTCTACATGCCGACCATCGCGCTGACTAACGGGATCGCCTTCCATCATATGAAGGACTCGCGAAAATTTGGTTACATCCGCGTGTGGGGTACGATCGGCTGGATCATCATCAATTACCTGCTCAGCCTGTACCTGGGATGGTGGGAAAGCAGAGATCCCAGCATCAGCCATGCTGGTGATTGTCTGCCTGTGGCGGCGGTCCTGTCGGCGATTATGGGCCTATACTGCTTCAGCTTACCCAACACACCACCTAGTAAGGAAGCCAAGAATCCATACGCGTTTCTGGAGGCGCTGAAGCTCGCCTCGAACCGGAACTTCGCCGTTCTGTTGGCGATCTCGTTCGTCGTGGCCATCGAGCTGCCCTTCTACTACAACCTCACCATTCTCTTCATGACCGATGCAGTAGGGGGAGTGGGCCTTGCCGAGAGTCAGGCCACGCGCGCCATGCTCTTGGGGCAGGTTGCCGAAGTCCTGGTCATGCTGCTGGTCGCATCGTCGCTGCGGCACATCGGCATGCGCGGCACGATCTTCCTTGGGATCCTTGCGTGGCCGGTCCGCTATGCCATCTTCGCAATCGGGCAGCCGACCTGGCTCGTGGTCGCTGCTCAGAGTCTGCACGGCATCTGCTACGCGTTCTTCTTCGTCGGCGGGATGATCGCCGTGGAGCGCCTTAGCCACAAAGATATCCGCGCCAGCGCGCAGGGCCTGATCGTGTTCGCCACCAACGGTGTGGGCATGCTAATCGGCAGCCTGCTCGCCGGCTGGGTCTCCGACTACTTCGTTGATGGTGCTGGTACCCGTGCGTGGGCGAAGATTTTCATGGTGCCGATCATAGTGACGGTGCTGGCTGCCATCGTATTCGTTGCGATGTTCAACGAACGCAAGTTCCAGAAGGATTCC
Source organism: Planctomycetota bacterium (assembly GCA_043820985.1). GTDB lineage: Bacteria > Planctomycetota > Phycisphaerae > UBA1845 > Fen-1342 > JAAYXS01. Next base: position 23,216 of record JBDRDH010000080.1, on the reverse strand, counting down.
GCGCGGATCGAGCAGGAGGACACCGGCGCAGCGCCTCGCTGTCTCGAATGCGGCTATAACTTGACCGGCAATGTCAGCGGGGTCTGCCCCGAGTGCGGCGAGCCGTGCGCTCTGGAAACGACCGCAACATGAGTACCCGGAGCGCTCGCCCGCCCGCGTACACGCGTGTGATTTTGTCATAGCAGAGGGCAGGCTGATTCGTGACGAAGCAGCAGCGCATATTTATATCGGTGGCCGAGGAGTCGGCGGATGTGCACGCGGCGGCGTTGGCGCGGCGGGCGCGTGAACTGCTGCCCGGGGTTGAATTCCATGGGCTGACCGGACCGCGTCTGCGAGCGGAGGGTGTGCGGACCATCTACGACTTCACGGCCCACGCCGCCATGCTGACGGGGGTCTTCTCGGTGATCGGGCGGGCGCGGGCGGCCTTGCGGGCGGTCGAGCAATCCTGGCAACGCGAGCCGCCGGAGTTGGTCGTGTTGCTGGACTCGCCGGAATTGCATCTGCGGCTGGCCAGGCTGGCGAAGCGGATGGGCTTACCGGTACTGTACTACATCGCGCCGCAAACCTGGGCCGCGCGTGAGTACCGCAACCGGCAAATAGCTCACGATGTTGATCGGCTGGCCTGTATTCTACCATTCGAGGAAGGCTACTTTCGCCGGGCCGGCGTACGGGCGGACTTTGTGGGTCACCCCTTGTTCGAAACACTGGCGCGCGAACAGCCGAATGAAGTCCGTGTCGCGGAATTACACAGTGGCGGCAAGCCGCTGGTGGCACTACTGCCGGGCTCCCGACGGCATGTGATCGACGCCATGCTGCCGCGGCAACTGGATGTCATACGGCGGCTATGCGTGGCGGAGTATGAAGTAAACGCGGCGGTCTCCTGCGTTTCCGAAGCCTACGCCGACCAGATCAGGGAACACGTGCAAGCTTCTGGAGTCGCCGCGGAGGTGATCATCACCGACAACGCCAGCTTGTTGACTGCGGCCGACCTGGTGTTGGTAGCTTCCGGGACAGCGACGCTGCATGTAGCCCACTACCGTACGCCCATGATTGTGATGTACGACGCCGGCCGGCTGCTGCGTTGGCCATATCGGTTGCTGGGGCGTTTCGTGTTGAAGATGCCGCATTTGTCCTTGGTAAATATTTTGGCGGGCGCGCGGGTCGTGCCGGAGTTCATGCCATTCGTGCGTGACACGGAGCCGATCGCCCAGGTAGCGCGGCAGTTGTTGTCAGATAGCGATTGGCGCGAACTGATGTTGCGGCAGATCGATGAGGTTATAGGGCCACTGGAGAATTCGCAAGCCAGCGCGCGCGTCTGCCGGATCATTAGTGAACTGATCAGGAGTCCGGCCTCCACAGCTACCGCGCGTGCGTGAAGCTGCCCGCTTACGTCAGATGTAAGTGGTGGGGGAGATTTATCAGTGGTTATGGGTTACGTCGTTGGTTTCGTAGGTGGCTATAGCGTTGTATAGATCCTGATCGCTCGTGGCGTTGTCGACGGCCGTGCGAAATTCCTCGATGTTCATCAAGCGACTGATCTTGGCCAGGGCCTGGATATGCGGGCCAGTTTGATCGGGGGGGCTGACCAGCAGGACCACGAAGGTAACCGGGCGTTGGTCGAGGCTCTGGAAATCCACCGGCGTGCCGGGTTTGCCGGTGGCGATCACGAGTTTCTTGCAGCCGGGTGTCTTGCCGTGCGGAATCGCCAGGCCGTAACCGATTCCAGTGGTTCGTTCGGCCTCACGTTTGAGCACCGCTTCCAGTGCCAGGTTGCGATCGGCCAAGCCGCCGGTATTGGCCAGCAGGTCGATCAACTCGGTGATGATACCGTTCTTATCGGTGGCCTGTAGAGGCACACAAACACGGTTGAGCGTAAGGACGTCAGTAAGAGCCATGGGGAGATCCTGGATCGGAGTTCGTATTTTGTCGCAAAATACAATTGTAGCATCTATGACTGACGGAATCTACACCATCAGACATATCTATAGTACGACTGGGACCACGTCGGCAACTTCCGCTATGGCAAAGTAGCTGTTACAATTCCCAGACTTGCTGCTTGCAGAGCATGCTCTGGCGAGGCGTCCAATCCTATTGTTTTCGATGCGGGAGCGGTGCTGATGGATTTTGAGTTACCGGATGATATTGTCGCATTACGCGATGTGGTGCGGAAATTCGCGGCGGAGGAAATCCGCCCACATGCCCGCGAGTGGGACCGCGAGCAAACCATGCCTGACGAGTTGGTGGGCAAGGTCGCCGAGTTAGGCTTGTTGGGGATCATGATCCCGCCAGAGTACGACGGTGCGGGGCTGAATTACCTGGCGAACTCGGTAATCGTCGAGGAGATTGCCCGGCAGGACGGCGGCATCGCACTGTTCATCGCCGCCCACAACGGCTTGTGTGTCTCGCACCTGTTGATCGCGGCCAATGACGAGCAGAAAACCAAGTACCTGCCCAAGCTGGCGACCGGGGAGTATATCGGGGCCTGGGGGCTGACCGAGCCCGGTTGCGGCTCCGATGCGGCGAACATGACCACGCGCGCGATCAAGGACGGCGACGGTTGGCGACTGACGGGTCACAAAATGTTCATCACCAACGGAGCCCGAGCGCGGGTATTCGTGGTGATAGCCATGACCGATCCGGAAAAAGGTCCCAATGGAGCCTCGGCCTTCATCGTCGAACGGGACGCCGAGGGATTTACCATCGGGGCCAAGGAAGACAAGCTGGGCATCCGTTCGAGCGACACCGTCCCGCTCGACTTTGATAATTGCCACGTCGGGCCGGAAGCCCTGGTAGGCGCGTTAGGGCAGGGCTACAAGGATGCCCTGGCCGTGCTGGAGCGGGGACGTGTCGGTATCGGGGCCATGTCACTGGGTATCGCCCGCGGTTCACTGGAAGAGGCGCTCGCTTATGCCAACGAGCGCGAGGCGTTTGGTAAACCGATCGCGAAACAGCAGGCAATCTCGTTCATGCTGGCGGATATGGCGACGGAGATCGAGGCCGCGCGCTTGATGGTGCGTGACGCGGCCATGTCGCTGGACGCCGGCCACCAGGATCGGTTCAAGGCCTCGGCCGCCAAGCTATACGCCAGTGAGATTGCCACCCAGGTAGCCTTGCGGGCGATCCAGATCCATGGCGGCTACGGTTACACCAAGGACTTTCCGGTCGAACGTTACATGCGTGACGCGAAGCTGTGTGAGATTGGCGAAGGCAGCAGTCAGATTCAGCGCATCGTCATTGCACGCGAACTGCTGAAAGACTGACCGCTCCAGGACCTATCGAGAGGAAGCTACTCGTGGATTTCAACTTTGACGATGATCAGCGACAGTTGATGGATGAGCTACGCCGTTTTTGCGACGGCGAGATTGCCCCGAAAGCCGAGCAGCGCGACCAGGAGGGCCGCTTTGAAGACGGCCTGGTGGAACAGCTTGGTGAGATGGGGCTGTTTGGGATGTATGTTCCAACCGAGTATGGTGGTACGGGGCTGGATGTCGTGACTTACATAGTGGCCGTCGAGGAGCTCTCGCGGGCCTGCGGCGCCACCGGCATCCTGGTGTCGGCACACCATTCCCTGTGCGTTGATCCCATTTTGAACTACGGCAACGAGGAGCAGAAGCAGAAATACTTGCCTAAACTGAGCACTGGTGAATGGGTTGGCTGCCTGTCGCTGACCGAGCCGGGCAGTGGCAGCGACGCCGGCGCCGCCCGCTGCATGGCGGTCGAGCGGGATGACGGCTGGCACATCACCGGGACGAAGAATTTTGTGACCAATGGTCGCGAATCCCATGTATTCATTCTGATCGCCGTCACTGATACAGAGGATCCCCGGCGACGGCTGTCGGCGTTTATTGTCGAGAAGGGCACGCCGGGCTTTGAACTCGGCAAGTTCGAGAAGAAGCTGGGTATTCGGGCCAGCAGCACAGCCGAGCTGGTCTTCGAGGACTGTGTGATCCCGAAGGAGAACCTGCTCGGTGAACGCGGTCGCGGTATGAAGATCGCGCTAGCGACGCTCGATGGCGGGCGACTGGGCGTCGCATCCCAAGCGGTGGGCATCTCGCAGGCCGCCATGGAGGCCGCCATCGAGTACGCGAAGACCCGACAGCAGTTCAACCGCCCGCTCTCGGCCTTTCAGGCGATTCAATGGAAGCTGGCGGACATGGCAACCGGTATTCACGCCGCGCGACTACTCACGCGGAAGGGCGCCTGGCTGAAGCAGAACCAGCAGCCGTACGAGGCCGAGGCGGCCATGGCCAAGGTTTTTGCCAGCGAGGTATCGAGCCGCGTGACGAATGCCGCCATCCAGGTTTTCGGCGGCTATGGCTACTGCGTTGACTATCCCGTGGAGCGGTTGCTGCGGGATGCGAAAATCACGGAACTTTATGAGGGTACGAGTGAAATTCAGCGACTGGTGATTGCCCGCCAGATTTTGAGCGATCCACAGTGGGTAACGAAAGGGTAAGACCGATGCCAAACGATTATGCGTACATTGTCGCCGGTAAACGTAGCCCGGTGGGGCGTTTTTTGGGTTCGCTAATGGGCCTGACCGCCATGGAGGTGGGCACGCGGGTAGCCAAGCAGGTCTTGGAAGAAACGCAGGCCGATCCGAACGGCTTTGATGAAGTGTATATCGGTCAGGTTTTGCAGGCGGGTTGTGGCCAGAATCCGGCGCGGCAAGTGGCCCTGGGTGCCGGGATCAATGACCAGATCTCCTGCTGTACCGTCAACAAGGTCTGCGGCAGCAGTCTGCAGGCCGCCATGTTCGCGGATATGGCCATTCGCGCCGGTGACGCAGATTTGGTACTGGCTGGCGGCATCGAGTCCATGAGCCAGGCTCCGTTCCTCTCGCGCACCATGCGTGGTGGTAACAAATTCGGCCATGGCGAGATGGTCGACGAGATGCTCTACGATGGGCTAACCAATGTTTACTCCCAGGAGCTGATGGGCGAGTTGGCGGAGTACACCGCCGAGAAGGCCGGCCTGACGCGGCAGGAACAGGACGAATGGTCGCTGCGCAGCCAGAACCTGGCAGCCGAAGCCACCGCGGCCGGACGTTTCAAGGAAGAGATTGTCCCAATTGAGCTGCCACGCAAGAAAGGCATCTTCGAAGCTGACGAAACTTTCCGCGCCGGTACCAAGCTCGAGGATCTGGCCGGGCTGAAGCCCGCGTTTAGGAAAGACGGCACGGTCACCGCCGGTAACGCCTCGCAGCTCTCGGATGGCGCTGCGATGGTGTTGGTGGCCAGCGAGCAGGGGCTGAAACGCTGCAACTCCAAGCCGATCGCTCGAATCGTCGCCACGGCCACCGCCGGTGGACCGCCGCGCGATCTGTTTTTCACCCCACCCGTGGCCGTGAAGATGGTGTGTGATAAGGCCGGCTGGCCGGTCAATGAGGTGGACGTGTTCGAGCTGAACGAGGCGTTTGCCTCGCAAACGCTGGCCGGCCTGAAGGCTCTGGAACTCAAGGGCGACAACGTCAACGTTAACGGTGGTGCGATTGCGCTGGGTCATCCGATCGGTGCCAGCGGCGCCCGGGTGTTGGTTACGCTATTGCACGTGATGAAGCAGCGTAACGCCAAGCGCGGCGTGACAGCGCTATGTCTGGGTGGCGGCAACGCGGTCGCCATGGCGGTCGAGGCCCTGTAGCGGCCGGCGCCTCGCAGGCCAGGTGTAGCGGCCGGTCTCCGTGCCGGCCGGTAGGACGAAGATCAGCTTCGTCCGCACCACGTAGCGGCCGGCGTCTCGTCGGCCGAATTCACCGGTCGGATACCGGTACCACGGCGGTGGCGGACGCCGGTGAACAGTTCTTCGCGGCATGTGATTGGAGGAATAAGTGTGAGCATCCGTACAGATATCAAGACTGTCGGCGTCATCGGCACGGGGACGATGGGCTGCGGCATTGCCCAGGTCTTTGCCCAGTCGGGGCGCAAGGTGCTGATGTACGACGCGCAACCGGGAGCCGTCGATCGGGCCCTGGCGACGATTGAGAAGTCGCTGGGCAAATTCGTTAAGAAAGAGAAGATCACCGCCGAGCAGGCCGCGGCCGCCCAGGCCAACCTGGCCGGGGCCACAATCGCCGACATGAAGGCTGTCGATTTGGTTGTCGAGGCAATCTTCGAGGACGTGGCGGCCAAACGTGCCCTCTATCAAGAGCTGCACAAGGTGGTGGCACCGGACGTTATTTTTGCCAGCAACACCAGCAGCATCTCCATCAGCGAACTGGCGGTCGCCAGCGGTCGGCCGGAGCAGTTCATCGGCATGCACTTTTTCAATCCAGTACCGATGATGAAGCTGGTCGAGGTAGTGGTGGGCCTACGGACCCCCGAGCCGGTGGTCAAGTTCACCATGCAACTGTCCCAGGATCTGGGCAAGATCCCGCACCGGGTCAAGGATCACCCCGGCTTTGTCAGTAACCGCGTGCTGATGCCGCTGATCAACGAAGGCATCTGCTGCTTCGCCGATGGCGTGGCTGACGCCGAGACGATTGACGAGGTCATGAAACTTGGCATGGCGCACCCGATGGGGCCGCTGGCGCTGGCCGATCTGATCGGGCTGGATGTCTGCCTGAATATCATGGAAGTCCTGCACCGCGATCTTGGGGACGATCGCTACCGGCCGACGCCGTTGTTGCGGACGATGGTGCGGGCGGGATTTCTCGGCCGCAAGTCCGGAAAGGGATTCTACGATTATGAGCAATGAGAAATCGACAACCAAGGTTGAGCTAACCAAGGAAGGCCAGGTCGCCACGATTCGGTTCACTCCCGAGTCCGGTGTCAACATCTTCTCATCGCGGGTGATCGGCAATCTGGGGCGAGTGGTCGAGCGTGTCGCCGAGGACGCACACGTGCGCTACGTGGTTTTCCGTGGCCACGGCAAGGTCTTCCTGGCTGGGGCCGACATCGCCGAGATGCAGCTATTCTCTGAGGATCAGGGCCGCGCCTTTGCAACCAACGGTCACAACGTCTTCAACGCCATCTCGGCCCTGCCGCAGGTTACGTTTGCCGCCATCAATGGACACGCATTGGGCGGCGGGTGCGAACTCTCGCTGTCCTGCGACTTTCGCCTGATGGTCGCCAAAGGCAAGATCGGTCTGCCCGAGGCCACGTTGGGGCTGATCCCCGGCTGGGGCGGCACGCAGCGGTTATGGCGTGCCGTGGGTGACCCGCACGCGCGGAAGATGATCTTCTCCGGAGCACCCATCAGCGGCACCGAGGCGCGCGAGATCGGGCTGGTTGATGAGCTGGTCAACTCTCCCGAAGAACTTGATGATGCGCTGCAACGCTGGTTCAAACTGCTGGATGGCGCTTCACCACGCGCGGTCACGCGGGCTAAGCGAGCTTTGCTCCATCACGACGAGATCGGCGAATTCGGCAAGTGCTTCAGTTGCTCGGACGCCAAGGAAGGCATCACAGCCTTTCTGGAGAAGCGTCCGGCCCCGTGGGTCACGAGCGAGTAGCAGGCGCCCACGGTTACCTGCCAGCGCCCCTGCGGGTCGCGAGCTTCGCTAGCCCGAGCGTGGCCGAGATATTAGGCGCAGGGCCATGATGGCGGCCAGGCCGACGGCGCCTCCTCCAGTCGGAACCAGCCAGCGCCAGCGGAGTGACTCGCGCGAAACATACGATCCATCAGCCAGCACCTGCGGTCCGCCGAAAGTTTCCGTGTTAATCAGATTGCCATCCGCGTCGTAGGTGTGGCGTTCGTCCCAGCCGTCCTGACCGGTCGTCCTGATCATCGCGTTACGCCGCTCCGGCACGATGCGTACGTCCTCCGCCGTCAGGCTTTCGTCGACCGCGACTGAAGTCACCAGGAAATGGTGCAGGCCGTAGGTGTTGCCTCCAACGTTGGGATTGTCGATCGTGACGATAGTCTCCATGGGAAACTCGGCGCCATTCACGTCCGCGGTCTCCAGGATAAACATCTCCCAGGTGGCGGGCAGTAGGTCGTTCTGATTGAAATCCAGGACGGTTTTGAAGCGCAGCGGCGTGCCGTTGGCGTTCAGATCGAACTCGTAATGGCAGACGCCGCTCCCGGGCATGTCAACGGTTACAACGTAGGTCGCAAACTCTGGCAGGTCACGCACCAGCGTGACGTCGTATTCGTCGAAGAGCCGCAACAGGTTGAGTTGTGGATTGAGGCTATCGTGGATGTGAATGTCCAGTACTTGCAGCAGGGGAGCCGCGCGAAACACTCCGGCCTGAACATCGCCTTCACAGACGGCATAGAGCGTGTAGCCGCCCCTAACCGGCTGCACGTGCCGTCGTACGAAAGTCCCGTCAAAGACCGATGAGACGACCGGTACGTAGCCGCGCTCGGGGAGGTCGGTTAGTTTCTCGTCCAGCAGGTTGGGGCGCACGACTGCCACACGGTGCTCAAACGCGAACCCGTGGCCCGGGTTCCATAGGCTGCGATCGAACGGGGACGCATCATCGGGGCACGTGAAGGTCTCGGTGGTCATCTCAATGCGCAGCTTGTCCAGACGCGCCAAGCGATTCGCGACGGTTTCTCGCATCTCCGGCGGCGCGCTGCCCATCACCAGGATGAATGGCAGTAGCACTATTGACATAAATGGCTCCTCATGTTGTCGGTAGTTCTTCTGGCGAAGACCACCGGTTCTCTGACGTCAGGGCCCCGGCAAGGGCGCGGCGGCGCCTAACACCTGGGTACGGTGCACTCACCGACTTCTGGAAACTCCTCCCCCATGCAATAACCGATTTTATTCGTGCCAATGGAGTAACATGTTGCCGGGCGTTTCCAGCCACAGGATTGGTTTTGGCCAGTCCAGAGACAGTAATCATCGTAGGCGCGCTTGCAGAGGTCCTGCGGGGTGTCCCCGTCACAGTAGGTGCAAGCAATGTTGCCCAAAGGGTGCTGGGGCATCCAGCAGGCTCTACTGACTGTCCCGCAACTTTCCTGGTATACACACTTGTAGTGGTACAGAGGAGTGAACTCCGCTACGGCTAGGGCGCATACGGTCACCACAAATAGGGCTGGTAAAATCCATTGGATGATTGGTTTCCCACTCATGTTGTGCTCCTATTAGTCTATCGACTTTCCACGAGCCGGCCTCTCCAGACCGCCACGAAAGCGATCAGAGCCAGGGTCGCGCATAAGGTGCCCACGATCACGTGGTTCCAGAGGCCGTTGTGAGTTATCTGAACAGCGAAGCAGCGACAGGCAGTGACGTCGCCGAGACACAGAAGTATGAAGTGGTATGTCGCAAAGCCCGCTCCCAGGCCAGCGACAAGATACCATCCGACAGGCCGGGTTCGAGGCAGGATCAGGAGGAGCGCGGTCGCCAATTCAGCGCCGATCACAGCCCACGCTATAACTGGTGCTAGAAATGCGGGGAATATCCCGCTGCGCGCGAAGTAAGCTGTAAAGCCCCCGGACACTATCTTCCCGGCTGCTGATAAGACGAAAATGGCGGCCGGAACAACCCATAGATACGCTATGCGTCCCGGAGGCTTCCCCGAAACGTCCATGTTAGGAGTATACCCGCGCTTCGGGGGGGGGGGCAAGAAAAAGGCTATAAATCAAGCTGAATTAGTGCATTTGCGTTATGTTGCACATGGGCGGGTCCTACCTGTCGAAGGCTAATTGGAAATCGGGATGAGCAACTAGTGGACTGTCACACGTTATTTGACGGGTAGTGTCGGCGTCCCGCCGGCACGTTGTGGCCTGGATGCCAGCCGGCGAGACGCCGGCGCTACCCACCAATTGAGCCGTGACGGAGCACTAGAGCGGGTTCAAAAAGACTCTGGTGGGTGCCACTGGTAGCTTGCCTACCAGTGCCCGACAAACACGGGCGGACAAGCCGCCCGTGGCACCCGACTTCTTCTGAATATGCTCTAGGGTATGTACCTTAGGGCACGGGGTTCCTGGCAGGTCGTGTCAGGCGCGCCTCAAGGCGACCAGCATCCGGCCCACGGCCCTGTTCGTCGGCGTCTCGAAGAGGTAGGGGTCGCGCAGCAGGTAGAAGCCGCGTGGTTCGAGCTGGCCCTCCGCGGTTGCCAGACGCAGGAACTCGTCGGCATCGTAGGTTCGCAACGCGAACTCCTCAGACCAGCAGCCCGCCGGCTCGCCGCGCGTGACCTCGAATACCCACTCCACTTTGCAGCAGCGGGTGGCCCGGGATGGTGGTTCAACAACCGTCCATGCGGCGCGTACCAGTGTCTCGCCGCGTGACAGAGTCCACGTCGCGGACTGGCCGACTTTGCTGGCTTCTTCGGCTACGCCAAATTCCAGGTCGGCGATGAACAAGCCACCGGGTCGCAGATGTTGGGCGACACAGCGCCATAGAGAGGTGATGGATTGCGGGCGGCATACCCAGCGCAGCGTGTTCGCGGAGACGTGGATGAGATCGAACGTACGGTCGAGCGTGAAGTCGCTCATATCCGCGATGAAAACATGTGGTAGTTGAGAAATGCAATTTTCAGTGTTAAGGTGCTCGCACGCATAGTTCACCATTTGAGAGCTGAGGTCGAGACCATAGAGTTCCGGTAGGCGCCCTTGCAGCGCACGTAGCAGGCGGCCGGTGCCGCAACCCAACTCGAGCGCGCTGCGTGGCTCCAGCCCGGCGTCACGGCAAAGGTACAGCAGCCGCTCAACCTCAGGCGCCGGATCCCAGCCGAAAGCGATGTCGTATATCTCCGGGGGGATCGTTGTGCTGGTTGTCGATGCAGAATTGGAGCTATCGCTGAACATGTGGAACTACGGCTCTATTGCTTGAACCTCTTCGCAAGACTCGGATTTACCGCGCGACAATTGTACGCCAGCCCATGCTACCGCGGCCATCAGCAGTACCAGTACGGCCAGGTGAATGCCATACCAGCGGGGCAAACGCCAACCAATGCAGGCCAGGCCTATGCCCCAGCCGATGAGGGCGACGACGGGCAGACGCAAACTGATTGTCGCACCTGTTCTCCTCTGCCGTACAGCTCGATCCAGCGCTGCCCACACTACCGCTAGCGCGGGAAATGCCCAGGTCAGGTAGTAGTGTCGCGCCATGGGCGATGGCCAGAACATCGCCAGCAACCACAGCGCTGCCACCGCCGGCCACGCCGCGCTGCTCCCGGCAGTTCGCCACGTCAACCAGCACAATGTCAGGAAACCCGCCGCCAGCGTACTCGCCCAAATCCACCAGAGAACGCCAGTCGGCAACTCGGCGATATGAAAACGCGGCACTTCATCAATTGCTACACGCCGCACACTCCACGCGCCCTCACGCGGGGGCATCGGATCGAGCGTCAGGATCTCATCGGGCGCCAGTGCGGCGCGATAGCTGGCGACCACTTCCGCCGGCGGATCGCCATAGAGAATTACCTGTCGCTGGGCGTTGGAAATCGGCCGCAACCAGCGCGCCAACACGGCGGAATATGAAGAGTTACTGCCGTGACGGTGAACGCGCAGCAGCGGATCGTCTAACTGACGCTCGTTAGAGTGCCACTCCGCCCGCCGCAACCAGGCCCGATGCTCGTCGAGGGCACCATCCCACCCGAAGAAGGCCACACTTGGCAGGGTGTCAAAGAGCGCAAAAGCCACCGCCATCCCGGCCAGTGCCAGCCAGCGCCGCCGCAAAAGCAAGTATCCAGCCAGTAATATTGGCAAGGTCTTGATCAGCGCTGCCAGGCCAAGAAGTACACCGCCACCCAGTCGGCCGGTTCGAGAGCGACGTTCAACTAATGCCAGGCCCGCGACACACAGGAACAGCGTCCACATCGTCATCTGGTTGGCTTGAATGGCGTGTGCCAGGTTGACACTGACCAGCAGTACGGGCCAGGCGTAGATGTCGGCGGTTGGTGACGGGTGGAGCCAATGTCGCCAGACGATCCGAATAGTGCCAATGCCCGCCAGAACGTTACTCAACACGAACAATATGGCACCGACCGGCCAGCCGCTCCACACCATGAATGGCCAGAGCGCGAAAGTCGTCGTGGGTAGGTAGCCGAACATCGCGGTACCCGGAGCTGTGTGCCCGCACTGCCAGACATAACGGGCTTCCTTTTGCAGGTCACCCCAGTCGGGTCGGCCTTCGTGAGCACGGTATAAGGCACCGATGACGCCGACCACAAACGCCACAACCACGATCGTCCAGGCCAGGCGAGTAATCACGATAGCGCGTCGTGACGGGGGGGATGCTGGCAAGTAACTCCTGAGTGGCACGGCCATCCAAAGCTCCGAAATGCGGCGTCGAATGTGGAGAATTGTACGGCGTAGGACCAGGTCCTGACAGCACGTTGCTCAGTGCCGAGGCAGTGGTTAGGATCGCGCCTGTCAGCGGCAGTTCCGGCCGTGTGACCAGCAGGAACGTCATTGAATCAAGGAGACCGATGATGAAGCGCGAGATCCGTTTCTGGAGCGGCTTAGTACTGGTGAGTTTCTGGGTGGTTGTAATCGCCGGCTGTGCGGCGGGATCCGGACAGTCGCAGCCTGGGGTTCAAGCGGACGAACAAACCAATCCACCCACCGAGCAACCTGGTACGGCACCAGGTTCCAAGATCCGCATCGAGAAACTGGACGATCTGCCGCAACATACATATCCCTATCGTGGGCAACTGGCGGAACTGGTCAAATCGCGGATCCAAGTCCTGGAGCTGGCAAGTAAAATGCGCGCGGATGTCGAGGCCGATCTGGCCCAATATGAAATCGGCGACGCGACCACGCTGCAACGCATGTACTCCACACTGGTGACCATTGATCTATTAGAGAAGAACTATGACGCGGTCCTCCGGCGTCAAGAGCAGATCCGAGCTCTGGAAAACAAGGAAGCCAAAAAGCTGACCGGGGGCATGCTGTCCCAATCCATGATCGCGGCTCGGAGAGAGGTCGGTGAGAACGCCGACTCGGTGGTTTACAAGCAGGCTTTTCGGCGCCAGCTCGCGAAACGTGTCGCGGTACTGCCCTGGGATATCGTGCAGGACGTTATCAAGGAGAATAAGGCCCGGGCCCAACTCGTGACCGAAACCCTGGTCATGGGCATGATCCAGGCCCAGATGCAACCGGTGGTGGACCAGAACGGTGAGTTGAGTGCTGATATGGCGGCGGGTGTGGTTGGCATGCACCTGATGCTCGCGGAGCAGTTGCCGCTCAAGGACGAGATCATTGCCGTCATGGATGAGAAGATCAATGCCAACCAGCAGGTCAAGCCGGATATCTGGGCGGCGCGCGAGGTAACCTTGTCAGCGGATCAAACCCATGGACCAGTGCTGGTGGCGGCCTGGGATTCCGGGACGGATCCGGACGTGTTCGAGCCGTGCCTGTTTACCAATCCGGGCGAGTGCTTCGACGGTGAAGATACCGACGGAAACGGATTCGTGGATGATGTACACGGTATTGCCTATGACATTGATGCCAGGCGCACGACGGATATGCTCTGTCCGTTGGGTGACGCGGCCGGGCGCATCGACCAGGTCATGGAGCACATAAAGGGGCTGATGGATCTACAGGCCGCGATTGACAGCCCGGAAGCGGATGCATTACGCAAGCATATCGGCAGCCTGGATCCGCAGGATGTGCAGGGATTCATAGAGGATCTGGGATTGGCCGGAAACTATGCCCATGGTACGCACGTGGCCGGGATTATGGCACGGGGTAATCCGTGCATTCAGTTGCTGATCGCGCGGCTGAGTTATGATTATCGTACGAAGCCGGTGGCCCGGACGCTGGAATGGGGGGCACGCGACGCCGCCAAGTGCCGTGACACGGTCGATTACTTCAAGGAGCATGGCGTACGCGTGGTCAATATGAGCTGGGGTGAAGCACAGGAAGACGCCGAGTTGTCACTCGAGAGGAATGGCATCGGCGAGAGTGCCGAACAGCGCCGGGAACTGGCGCGGCAAGTCTTCGGCTTGCAGCGTGCCGGACTCCATGAGGCCATTAAAAACGCGCCTGATATTCTGTTCGTGGGCGCCGCCGGCAACGCGGACAATGACGTTGAGTTCGACGAGTACATCCCTTCATCGTTTGACCTGCCGAACCTGTTGATAGTAGGGGCCGTGGATCAGGCGGGTGAGCCAACTTCGTTTACCAGCTTCGGCCGCACGGTCCAGGTCTACGCCAACGGTTTCGAGGTCGAGAGCTTCGTGCCTGGCGGCGCGACGATGAAGATGTCGGGTACTTCGATGGCCTCACCTAATGTTGCCAACCTGGCCGCCAAGCTATTGGCCCTCGATCCACATCTGAGCCCGACTGAAGTGATCGAGCTTATTAAGAAGGGAGCCGAGCGAAAGACCGAGGGTGGGCAGTCTTACCTGCTGATGAATCCGAAACGCTCCGTGGAGTTGCTGACGGCGAAACTTTAGGGCTAACAATCGCGGCCGCGTCCGGGCGATCTCCGCGGTTGCCGAAGTGCTGAACGGGGGTGAGGCGGACGGACTCGCCATCCAGGCGTGGTTTGTGTGTGGGCATTCTGTCCTATACATGTCAATGCAGGGGGAAATCAAGACGATATGAGACCTGGTGCATAGCCACTTTGTTGTGCCGATAACAATGCATCCGCAGAGTCTGGGCAGGACGAGATCGCCGTGACCGCTCCCGACATGTCAAATCTGATGGTCAGTATTTCCGGGCTGAGCGAACTGCTGTTGGCGGGTGACCATGAGCGGGCTTCCGCGCTGGCCGCCAGGCAATTGGCACTGAGTCTGGCGGATATGGCATTAGCGGATGCGGCGGCCGGCCGCATAGAGGATGCAGCGCAGCGTATGCAGGACGCGTTGAATCTCTACCCGGATACGCGTCAGGCGTTCCACAACATGGTGGCGGTGTTACTGCGGCACAAGAGTCTGCGCCAGGAAAACCTGGATTCGCTGCAACGCTTTATTAAGCGCAGGTGGGACGAGCTGCCGTGGGTGCGCGAATACCGGCGGTTACGCTATATGCCACGCTTCCTGAATGTGCAGTTCGTGGCCGGACGCTGCAATCTCAATTGCCGCATGTGTATTGGAGCGCGTGGGCGGGAAGCGGTGCGCGAGCTGAAATTTGTTTCAACCAGCCAGTTTCAGTGCATGCTGGCAAACGCACCTACTGCCAATGGTATCACGTTCAGCTCGGGCGACAGTGATCCGTTGTTGCACCCGGAGATCGAACAAATCGCGGCTATCGCCCGTGAATACCAGGTGACCCTGGATATGTTCACCAACGGACAGGCCCTGACACCACGCATCTGCCGGGCGCTGGTCGATTCCGGGGCGATGCAGATGATCAACTTCTCGATTGACGCGGCCACGCCGGAAACCTATCGCAAGGTGCGGGGCGGGAACTTTGAACGGTTGATCGGCAAGATCGAGATGTTGCAGGATATGAAGCGGCGTGGCGGTCACCAGCGGCCCTGGATATCCACCTCTTTCGTGGCCATGGCTGACACGATTCACGAGTTGCCTGACTACGTTCTGCTGGCCAATCGGTTGGGATCGGGCCGGGTGTATGTGGAAGACCTGATCGGCTGGTATGATGATCCGTGTGGCAATTATCCGGCGAAAGACAACCCGCGTTGTGGTGAATACATCCGTGAGGCCCAACAGCGAGCGGTCTCGGCCGGAATCAACCTGCAACTGCCGCGTGGATTGCGTGACGCCGGGGCCGCGGAAGCGAGCGAGACCACACATCCGGTCTGTGAAACCAATAGTACGAAGACAATGCCACACTGTGGCTGGCTGAATGGTGTGCAGGTGGGTATTGAAGGGGGCATGTCGCCGTGCTGTGTCATCCACAACGTGGCGGACCTGGGCAACCTGCTGGATGGGCCACTGCTGGACAACGACAAATACGCCCGGGTCAAGGAGCTGCTGTTGGCGGGTAAGGTGTTTAAGCGTTGTGTGCGGCAACGTAATTGTGAGTACGTGCAACAGCAGCTAGCAGCCGGAAAGCGTTTGCAAATCATCACGCGGGAAGAGCTGGGGGACCTGGCCCCGGCGCATGATGCTGACGAAAACCCCGTTGCGACAGCAGATGAAGTTGTGAATGTAAATACCGCGACGAAAGAGCCACTCCTAACGCAATGACTGGTCGTGGTGGGGGAGATCAATATTATGGAATAGCTTAACGCGTGGCCACATTCACCAGCAGGGGGGCCAGGACATTGATCTTGTGCTGCTCCAGGCTTTTGAAGCCGGCCTGCTCGAACATCCGGCGCACACTGGACCAGGGGGCGTGATGCACGTGTCCCTCTACCAGTGCCACACACACGTCGAAAATGAACCAGCCGATGACGTTGTCACGAAAACCGTCGGTCAGGATCAGCATCCCGCCGGGCTTTAACACGCGGTGGAAACCACGGATGACGGCTGGTTGATGGGGATAGTGGTGGAAAGAATTACAGCAGGTGATGACGTCAAAAGAAGCCTGGTCAAAGGGCAGGTGTTCGGCATCGCCGTGGATAATACTCAAGCGATTGTGCAATCCATGATTATCAATCTTTTCCTGAACGCGCTGCACCATCGGGGCCGAGAAATCAAGTCCGACGAGCGCCTCGGCCCGTGAATCTTCAGCCAGCACGGTAAGCAGGCGCCCGGTGCCACAGCCGACGTCGAGCAGGCGATAGGGCTGGGAGCCGCGCTGCTGTTGCCAGCGGATGATCTGCTCGCGGCAGGCACGGATTGTGGGGAAAAAGACCAGCTCATTGAGCACTGAGCGATCATATGAATTGGCCCACTGATCGAAATGCGTCCGCGCGCGGTTTCTGACGCGTGTGTGGTGTTCGGGATTGGCATTGTCTGGATGGTTTCTGGTGGCCATACACGCGCCTGCACGCCAGTTAGTGGTTACTGATGGTAACTTTATAAAGACTAGTGGTTGGTATGGCTATGCCCTGGCCGTCCAATCCGGCTGACATATCCCATGAAAGTAGGGCGGCTTTCTGGCACGCCGGGGCTTTGTCTGTGAGAATACACCGTGTCACGTACCGGATTGGTTGAAGTGCTGGTTGGATCTTTCAGACGGAGCGAGCTAGTCAGTTGGAACCGGGAGCCTGGATCACACTGGGAATCGTGGTGGTGGTGTTCGTGGCCCTGGCGCGCGGCCTATCCACACCTGATGTGGTGCTGCTGGCCGGGGCTATCGCCGTGGCGTTGTTGCGTATCATCACGCCCGGAGAACTGCTGCGCGGCTTCGCCAACGAAGGTATGCTGACCATCGCGGCCATGTTTGTGGTGGCGGCCGGGCTGCGAGAAACTGGCGCACTGGATCGCATCGGCCGTGGCATGCTTGGTACTGCTCGCCAGGCACGCTGGGTTTTTGCTCGTCTGGCACCACAAGTCACTTTAATGTCCGCCTTCGTCAACAACACCGCGGTAGTGGCCATGCTGCTACCGGTGGTGAGTGGTTGGTGTCGGCGGCACCACGTATCGCCCTCCCGCTTACTGATCCCCTTGTCCTATGTGACGTTATTAGGCGGGTCGTGTACGCTCATCGGCACCAGTACGAACCTGATCGTTAATGGCTTGATGACCCAGGCTTCCACGGGAGCCGCTGATACGCGGGTAGCCGAAGCGCTGCGGCCGCTGTGGTTTTTCGAGCCGGCCATGGTCGGAGTGGCCGCGGTGGTTGTCGGGGTGGCCTACCTGGGATTGATTGGTCGCCGCCTGTTGCCGGATCGGCGCGATCTGCTCGAACACATAGGCGACTCCGCGCGTGAATATCTGGCCAATATGCGGGTGGAAGCCGAATGCATGTTAATTGGCAAGAACGTCGAGCAAGCCGGACTGCGCCGCCTGCCGGGACTATTCCTGATCGAGATCACGCGGGATGAGCGGATCATCGCGCCGGTAGAGCCGGATCAGGTGCTGTGTGCCGGGGACCGCCTGACGTTCACCGGCGTCGTCAGCACGATAGTCGATCTGGAGCGCATCCCCGGCCTGGTGGTCGAGGAGCATCACGATCAGGACGAACCAACGGAAGATTCCGATGAGCGGCGTTATTGTGAGGCGGTCGTCTCGGGTACCTCGCCGATCATCGGCCGCAATATCAGGGAATCTAATTTCCGGGCGCTCTACAACGCGGCGGTCGTCGCCGTACACCGGGGCGGCACACAATTGGTCGGGCGGGTCGGTGACATCGTGCTGCGGCGGGGTGACACGTTGCTGCTGCAAACCGGGCCGCACTTCGTCCAGGCTCACTGCAACAACGCGGATTTCTACCTCGTGAGTAGTGTGGAGGACGCCCGTCCCGTGCGTCATCGGCATGCCTGGCTGGCACTGGGACTGCTCGGTCTGCTGGTGATTCTGTTGGTGACGGGCTGGGTGCCGGTCGTCGTGGCGGCGTTGATGGTGGCTGGGTTGATGATCCTGACGGGGTGTATTTCGGCCGGTGAAGCTCGACGCTTTGTACAATGGGACGTGCTCTTGGCTATTGCGGCCGCCCTGGCACTTGGGCAGGCGTTGGAGAAGTCGGGCGCCGCGGTGGCCATCGCGGATGGGATTGTCGGGCTGACGCAAGCCTGGGGACCGGTCGCGGCGCTAGCCGCCGTGTACCTGACCACCATCATCTTCACGGAAGTCATCAGCAATGCGGCCGCCGCGGCGCTGGTCTTTCCGCTGGCTCTTTCCGTGGCGATGGAATTAGGGGTAAATCCGCGCGCGTTCGCGATGGCGGTGATTTTTGGGGCGTCGTTTGGTTTTGCGACGCCGATCGGCTACCAGACCCATATGATGGTCTTCGGGCCGGGTGGTTATAAGTTTACCGACTTCGTGCGGATTGGGCTGCCACTGGACCTGCTGCTGGGTGTTCTGGTAGTGGCCATGATTCCGTTTATTTGGCCGCTGTAATCGCACGATGACTATGGCCCTCGGGGGAGCATGCAGCTATCTCGCGTCGCCGTCCAGGATACGGCCGATACCACCCAGGATGCTGCCTTCGCCGGTACGCTTACCGGCCACTCCGCCCGTGGCGTGAATGCGGTCGGCCAGGCGCGCGAAAGGCAAAGATTGGAGCCAGACATTACCGGGGCCGGTCAAGGTGGCGAAAAAGAGTCCTTCACCGCCAAACAGTGTGTTCTTGATCCCGCCGACGAATTTGATGTCGTACTCGACGGAGGGTTCAAAGGCGACGATACAGCCGGTATCGACCCTGAGAGTTTCGTTGGCTTGTAACTGTCGGTGGCAAAGGGTGCCGCCGGCGTGGACAAACGTCAGGCCATCGCCCGCCAGCTTTTGCAGAATGAAGCCCTCGCCGCCGAACAGGCCCGCGCCGATGCGCTTGGAAAAAGCAATGCCAATACTGACGCCGCGCGCGGCGCAGAGGAAGGAGTTTTTCTGGCACAACAACTCGCCACCGAGCTGGGACAGATCCATCGGCAGGATTTTACCGGGGTAGGGGGCGGCGAAGGCTACCTGTTGTTTACCGGGGCCGTGATTGGTGAAGGTCGTCATGAATAGCGACTCGCCGGTCAGCTTACGCTTGGCGGCGGTCATGACTTTTCCGAGCAAGCCCTGATCCTGTTGGCTGGGATCGCCGAACCTGGTCTCCATCTGGATGCCGGGCGTCATGTACATCATGGAACCGGCTTCGGCAATCACCATTTCACTCGGATCGAGTTCGATCTCAACGAACTGCATGTCGTCGCCGGTAATCTCGTAGTCGATTTCATCGGCTTTACGACCAGTGGCGGGAGGCGGTGGAGCATGCAGCGTGACAGCCGACATTCCCAGAGCCGGTACGAGTCGGGCCGCGGTCCAGGAACTCATACCCGGTCCGAAGACCAAGGTGTCACCTGCTTGCAACGCTGGCAATCGGGAAACGAGATCTTCCTTGTCGAGCGGACCGACCGAGGTTCCGTTCTCCGCGTAGTACCATTCCGCCTTGGGCATTTAGCGGTCTCCTGACAGTAGTAGGACATCGAGTAGTGGGCAGACAAGCTCTAAAGTAAGCGTTGATGACTACAATCATCAGATGCTTGAGGACACCGGTTGATCATGCCAGGGATATTTGAAATTGGCTGATGCCTTCCGGCGCCGGGCCCGCGTTCCCGGCGCCTGACTCCCTCACACCACTCGCTACGGTTCGGTAGTCGCAGGACGGTTGGAGGATTGACCTCGAGTATCCTTGTCAGACACGGTTGTTCCAGGCCAGGCGTCCGGAGGCTGGTCTTCGGTGTCTGTATCCTCGATGGTCCAGCGCGGCTCGGCGGGGGTACTGGTCGTTTGTGGAATGTAGACCGTATCGTGCTCGGCATCCGGGTCCCAGGTTGACGTGTGGCGAATGACCTTGTTATCACGGCCGACCTCGGTCAGGCGAACCATCAGGCTCTCGGGTAGATTGACCGTGTTGTTGATCCCCCAGAACTCGATCTGGCCGAGAGTAACGCCTTCTTCAATCATGACGGTGTTGTTATCACCGATGAAGGAGATTTTGTTAAGCCGCGAACCATGCAGCACGGTCAGATTGTTATTGTGACCGGTAATGCCCAGGTCGCCGAAGAACGTGCCGACGCGCGTGGACTCGTGGGCGACGACAGAATTGTGGGCACAGCCAGTCACCAACGTCGCCACGCCTAGTGTCAGGATTGCCAAGACGATTTTGCTCATCGCACTGCCCTCACACTGAAACCATATGTTGTGTTGAATCCGTAATCTGTTCGTACGAATTCATAAACTGTAACAGTCTACTATCGGCCGGCGGATTGCACCAGCGGTACCGGGCTGGCAATTCCCAGGCGTGGCAAGGGGCCGAGTGACAAAAATGCCTTGGTGTGTGATGTCGGATTGTGTATGCCGGGTAGCCGTGCTGGTTTACTTGGCCGAGGAACCCGTTACTTCGACGGTTTCCTTCTTTTTCAGACTTTTCAGCATGCGCCGGCGCAGGTGGGTTAACGGGCGCGCGATCCAGCGATGCAGGCGAATCCAGACGCTAAGTTGGCTTACCTGCTCGTTTTCAGTGGCAGTAAGCAGGTCGGGGCGCAGACGGCGTTTATGTTTGAGGAAGTGGTAGCGATCCGCTTTTTGAAACCGCTTCAAAAACCAGCGTACCGGCCACAGGCGTCGCCAGCTAGTGGGCGGTAGATGCAGGCCGATCTGAAAATCGAATAAATATGGTTGACCATCGGCACCCAGCAGAATGTTCTGACGCTTGTTCAGGTCGACGTAGGCGATGTGGCGTTCGTGCAGCCTTCTCAGTAGAGATTCCAAATCAGCAAAGAAGGTGTCGGAAACTTGCTCACGACGTTCCAGGGGGCGTCCAGGTATATAGACATGCAGAAATCCGTTGGTGCCTACCGGACCGATCAGGTCGGGTATGCCAGGTAATCCACGGGCGGCTTGGTACAGTTTCATCTCACGGCGTGTGAGAAACTCACCGATCCATTTGAGTGGCACAGCCAGGAAATCAGCCGTGCGACCGAGCTTCAACACCGCGAGACCATATGAGCCGCGATACAAGCCGGTGGCCGCGAAGAAATCGTGTTTGAATGTATCAACCAGTTCGAACTGCACGCCGCGACATGTGACGGTCGGGGGTAGCCGACCCTCTGACAGCGCGTACAGCCACGGATAGTGGCGTCCTGGCGGGCGGTCTTTTTGAAGCACATTTCTCACGAATAGGATTATACGTGATGATAAACAGTCGGAATAATTTGCTTTTTAGCATTTTAGGTCCATATAATCTTGTTAGGTGAAAAGGGCCGTATATCGCAGGGAGCTATACAAGAGTTAAGAACGAAGGCACACTTTAGGGGAGATTTTGGGGTGGCATCATGCTAAGGACCAAAGCTTCAACGTACGCGGTACTGGCTATCGCTGAGATCGCCCGGCGACATACTAAAAAGAACATGGGAGTACAGGCCTCCGAAATCGCGGGCTACCTGGGCTTGCCCGGGGCCTATGCCGCCAAGGTGTTAACGCAATTGGCACGAGCGAATATCCTGCGATCCGATCGAGGTCCACGGGGGGGCTTCAGGATGGCCAAGCCAGTGGAAGAGATCGACTTGCTGCAGGTCATAGAGGCGGTTGATGGGCGGATCGGATCCGGGGGTGACTTTGTAAACGATCCAGAGAGCAGTGGACTGACAGGTCAAGCACTCTGCAAGGTTTTCAAAGACATTATCGAATCTGTACGCACAGCACTACGGCAAAAGACAGTAGCGGATCTGATGCCAAGTGAGCTACTTGCTGCTAGTTCTTCCGAGTGAAAGTGCGTATTAGGTAGAGAAAATCGGGTGACGCCGTCAAGCGATAAAAAAGGCGTGCGGCACCCCGGTGGGTATTGGCGCGGTCTGAGGGTGCCGCAGCGAGTGGAAGCAAGTATTTGCCAGTAAAGCGGTTACAAATATCGCCCAGTTTCGCGTCTATTTGTAACTCATACGCAATTAAGTATAGCAACTGCGGGGTAGGATTCAACACATTTACCGCCAATTCACTTGATTTTGGCATCGATTTTGATTATCGGCGGCTTGGTCATGGCTCACTCGTCTCGGGAGCCTCCGCGAGCAGACGCTTGACCATTCCGATCCAGGGTGAATTGGACTGTTGCGTGGCGTATTCCTGTAATCGACGCCGTCCGCGTACCACGTGTCCACTATCAATGTAAATGACACCCTCGATTATCCCCGCCTCGGCTATTGGCTGGTCGCCGGTGGATATGATGCGAAGCACTGCCGCCGCTCGTTCAAACTCACGAGCATGAGGAATCGGCGTTCCCCCGCGAGCCTGACGTGTATATGCCACGGCTTCCTCGATCCGGCCGGCGCGGAGAGCTGGCAGCATGAGGGACAGGCAGGCCAGTGGATTGTCGGGGTCGGAGGACAACAGCTCGTTCGCCCAGGCGGCCGTGTCTGCATTCCCAGCACAGGCCAAAGACCAGACCCGGAATGAACGCAGCTCACGGCTGTCGGGATGGAGTTGTAAGGCCTGTTCCCAGGTCCGTACGGCGTCCTGCCAATGACCGGTCTGGGCACAGAGGCTCTGAAAACCGCGGAGTGCTTCGTAATACCAGTCAAAACTGGGATAGACGGTCGGGTAGGCCGCGATCAGGCTGATGTAAATATTGGCGGCGACATCGTAATGCTCACTGCGTAGGTGATACTCGGCCAGTACCAGTCCGGCTAACGCGTCCTGTGGATTCTGATCCAGTACCTGCATCACTTTCTTGTGACCTCGGGCGCCCTGGCCGACGCGGATCTCGCAGCGGGCCAGGCCGAGGTGGGCTTCTTTACGCGCCCGGCCGGTCTGGACGGCGGCTTGGAACTTGGGTAAGGCCCGCGTGGCATCATCCAGGTCGAATAAGAGCAAGTAGCCGAA
>JBDRDH010000079.1:0-5550 GCA_043820985.1 Planctomycetota bacterium | reverse complement strand
CGCCCGCGCTTCCTGACGTGTCGTCCTGGCTGGCATGTTCGGCTTCCTCCTTGAAGCTTGCCTCCTCGCTCGGCCCCGCCGCCCGGGGCCAACCCGCCAACAGCATACCTCAAAACTACCGCCGGAAGTGTCATGCACCCGACATGCTCTATGGTAATAAGCTGAGTGTAGCCAGGTGATTCTGAATACCCACTAACAAAGTCAATCCTGCGGGCGGGCAGTGCAGTGACCAGCGTCCCTGCCGGCCAGAGGGCACTAAAAAGGCCGCCGCCCGCCAATGGTCCGCGTGACCTGGACCAATATCGGGCCATCACTTCCCACATTGATTCACCGGGACATTTGAATTAGTAAAGTCCCGTCCGGTAACCGCTTCCAAACCAGCCGGATTATCACAACATTCAGTCATCCCAGCCCTCAGTCCGATAGAAAGTGGAGATTGCGTTCTCACTGCACGGATGCGACCGTGACCGAGCCAGTTGATCGGAAAATCATCGAGCCGCCCGACCTGGTGGAGATATTGCGCGCCGCGCGCCAGGCCGGTCGGACCGTCGTACAGTGCCACGGATGCTTCGACATCGTACATCCCGGGCACATTCGCTACCTGCGCTTCGCCCGCGAGTTGGGGAATATCCTGGTTGTCTCGCTCACCGGCGACGCCTTGATCGACAAGGCCCCGGATCGCCCATATATCCCCCAGGAACTACGCGCCGAGAACCTGGCTGCCCTGGAGTTCGTCGATTGGGTGGTCATCGATCCACACCCAACGGCGGCGGAACTCTTGAATGTACTGCGTCCCGATGTCTATGTAAAAGGGCGCGAATACGCCCAGGCCAACGATCCACGTTTCACCCGCGAACGCGAGATCGTCGAGAGCTATGGCGGCCGCGTGATTTTCCATAGTGGCGACGTGGTGTTCAGCTCGACACGCCTGCTGGAAAGCATCTCCTGCGACCAACAGCTCGATGAGCACCGCTTACGAACCCTGTGTGAGCGCAGCCAGATCAATACAACCACAATCAGCCAGAGCCTTGAGCAGTTCCCCAAATTACGCGCAGTCGTGGTGGGCGATTTGATCTGCGAGCGCTATGTCCTATGTGACGTGGGCACACCCGCCGACGGAACTCCCACGCCGACCCTGCGCCACCTGGGAGAGCGCGAATATTGGGGCGGGGCGGCGGCGGTAGCCTTACAGCTTCAGGCCCTCGGCGCGCAACCCTTTATACTCACCGCCATCGGCAGCGACCAACGCTCCGAAGAGGTGGCAACCCGACTGCACGAATCACAAATTTCCGGACACCTGCTGCGCGGGCGACCGGCCGCCATCGAACGCCGCACCTTCCTCGCCGACGACAGCAAGCTCTTCACGGTAACCGAAGGCGAATCGTCCCCCCTGGATTCCGCCGAGGAAAAACAGGTGCATGCCTTCCTACGCGAGCACCTGGCCGAAGCCGACCTGCTGATCTGGTGTGATCACGGCTATGGCATGGTAACACCCGCTTTAATGCAGGCGGTAGTCGCGGCACACCATCCAGGGCTGACCGTGGCCGGCTACACACCCAGCCAGCACAGCCCGCTGACCGGCATCCAGCACGCCGACCTGCTGACCGGTACCGAGCGGCAATTCCGGGAAGCCTCACAGGATATGAATTCCGGCCTGCCGGCGGTGACGTGGAAAGTATTGACCGCCACCCACAGCCACGCGGCGATTGTATCACTACGTAAACGCGGCCTGATCGGTTTCGATGGCCGCGCCTCGTACCACTCACCCCAGAATCCTGATCAGCCGACCTCGACCCCGGTCGACCGGCTACGAAGTGCTTTTGTACCTTCACTCGCGCTCAACCACATCGACTGGCTGGGTGTGGAGGAAGCTGTCCTGACAACGGCGGCCCTGGCGTTAGCCGCAGGTGGTCCCTTGCCACTAGCAACCTACCTGGCCTCCGGCGCTGAGACCCTGGCCGTCGCCCGCCAGGGTGGTAAGCCGATCACCACGGATGAGATGCACGCCTGGCTTACCAGCCGGCCGGAGCTACGCCGGCATAGTCCGTTCATGCCCGACGCGGCAACCTTGAGTGACATCGCTCTACTGGCACCGCCGCTGGCTGTTGGAGAGGGATATGAGTAGCCTCAATCCAAGGGAAGTCAGCTTATACATCCCGGTACGCAACGCGGCTCGCACCCTGGCAGCCGCCATCGAGAGTGTGCGCCAGCAGAGTATCCAACCAGCGGAGTTTTACCTCGTCGTGGATCACCGTTCGTGCGACGCCAGCGTGGAGATCGCGCGACGTTCGGGCTTGCGGCTGATCGAGCAAAACGACGGGCGGCTGGGGCATGCGCGCAACCTCGCCATCGAGGTCTGCCGCACGCGCTGGCTGGCCTCATGCGACTCTGACGTGGCCCTTGAACCAACTTGGCTGGCGGCCCTGTTGCATAGTGCCGATGAGGCCGTGGCCGCGGTGGGTGGATGCACACATGAACGCCTGATCACCAAGGCCGATCGCTGGCGCGCCATCAACATGCCACATAATTGGGGCCCGCTGGCGTTCGACAACGCCTTTATGCTCGTTAGCGAGATGCTCGCCGATACACAAGCCTTAAGATGCATCGGCGGATACCGGGCCGATTTGCAGGCCTGGGAAGATTCGGATGCCTGTCAGCGCCTGCGACATGCGGGTTACGCGTTGCGCTACGAACCGTCAGCGGTCGCCTATCACGATCGGCGCGACTCGGTCGCTTCAGTCCTCGATCTCCGCGCGCTCTATTCATCCTATCGACAGCGCACCCGGCTCGAGAGCTTGCCAGGGCTGATCTCCAAATTTGCCATTAACCATACCTACTGCTTGCAAAGCCTGTCGCAAACACTGCATAGCGAACACCCGGACGTCTGTGCCATCTCCGTGCTGTTGTGGTTCCACCACGCCCGGCATGACCTGCGCACAGCCCTGCACAAGTGGCCGCTACTGGACGAAGCCGATCTCGCCGTCTGTGTGGCCCGGCTGGATGCAGCCCTCATGGCCTGCCTGAGCGCGGAATGGGCCAATCTGATTACGCCCTTACGCCAACTAATTCAGATCACCGACCAGACCGCGGATGCCGGCGCGCGCCGCGGCCTGGCCGGATCCACGGGCTTCGAGGACTACCTGGTGGCCGCCCGCCAGGCCACCCTGGCATTCCTCCACGAAATCCCGACGCCGGTCATACATTCCGTCATCGACTCGGCTCGGCGACTGACCGGAGCGGACAACGACACCACCTTCACACTCCCGCGCCTGGCGATCACCCAGGAACAGGAACAGCGACTCACCGAGCAATCTTTGCACCCAGCCTGGCATTGGCCCCAATTGGCCGAAACACTCCAATCGGCCATCGGGCCACGCGTCAGCACCATCACACCCATCCTGTACGGCTCCGTGCATGAACGGGAAATACCAGCCGCCAGCTTTCGCCCGGAAGACGGCGAACCAGACGGACCGCGCCTGGTTCTAATTCCCCACCTGGAAAATTCCACCCAACCAGTTCTGCTGCTGAAACAGGCCCTCGCCAAGGCTGACCTGGCGGTGCTGGCTTATCAGCCTCCGCGAATCTTCGTGCCGGCAGTGCCCATTCTGTCCGCGCGTGACCTGGCAACCTGTTCCGCCGCCGCCGGCTTCCAGATTCGGCACTTCCACACCGAGGCCGGCTTAACCCGCCTGGTATTGGAACGCGACCCGGCCACCATCCAGGATCAGCCCAAGTCGTTAGCTGCCGGTATTTATCATTAACGACTTAAGCTGTCTAAAGATAAGGCACTGTGGCAACGCCGCTTCCTAAAGAACATAGATCTCAAAGATACGCTTTGCGATTATGACCTGCTCGTCGTATACTGCGGCGGGGTCGAGTTCTCGGTCGCGGAGGGCGCAAATCGCGGAAAGTGGCTGTCAACGCGGTGGCCGACACGACAAGAAAGAGTGGCTTGCGGCACGGCTATTGTTGCTCCCTGATCAACAATAGTAACTCTTTACGACAGGAGTGGAGCTATGGGGATCAAGCTGGCATGCATTGGCGGTCGGGCAGCCTACGATCTGGTGCGTGCGGGAGCGTTTTCGGCCGATCGCCTGGGTCCTCGACCCACCCCCTTCGGCGAATCGCAACCAATCTACCGCTGTCAATCGCATTCCGGCGAATTCCTGCTCTTATGCCGGCACGGCGAAGCCGGTTACGAAGTAACCCCGGCCTTCATCAATTACCGGGCCAATATCTATGCTCTCAAGGACCTCGACGCCGAGGCCATCATTGGCTGGAGTGAGACGCGCGCCATCAGTCACAACTACACGATCGGTCAATACGTAATCATCGACGACCTGATCGATGAAACGGTCTCGCGGCCGCGCACCTTCTTCGACAACAAGGAATTGGGCCACATCCGCAACTGGCCGGTGTTCTGTCCTACCTTGCGGACGGCTTTGAACACGGCCTTGTGTGAAGAGAAATGCCAATTTGTCGATCGCGGCGTCTACGTCTGCATCGAGGGCCCACGCCAGGAAACACCCGCCGAAGCGCGTAAGTACGCTAGTTATGGCGGCGAACTCATCGGCCAGACCATCGCACCTGAAGTCTTCCTGGCAAAAGAATTGCAGATGAATTACGTCGGCTTGTGCTTCGTGACGCGCTATGCTGAAACGGGAGCACCCTACCCGGCCTTCGAATCCGGGCGCATACTGAACGAGATAACCCTCAAACAGCGCGCCGACTCAGCAGTCGAACGTCTGCCCCGCATTCTGCTGCGTTTTCATGAAGTGCTGGGCCACAAACCCGGCCTTGCGCATGGAGAAGCGGTGGGCGAATTGCGCCCGCCCCACGGTCACCGCAACGAGCAATGGCGCGACTGGTTTGATAATCTGAATTCCCAGGTCACTTCGGATGTAGTGTTCCGGTGATTCTCAAGGCCGCCTGGATCGCTCCCGTCGTCACGCCCCCAATCCGCGCCGGCTGGGTCGCCATAATGGAAGGCCGCATCGTCGCCCTGGGAACCGGACTCCCACCCGCGGAAAAGTTCGGCCCCGTAACCGACCTGGGTGAAACCATCCTGACCCCCGGTCTGGTGAATCCCCACACTCATCTGGAACTCACTACTTATGCCGGCCAGCTACCCCCGGATGATTTCTGGATCTGGATCGCCCGCCTGGTCAGGCTCCGCGCGGCGCCGGGGCGCGTGGCCCGCGAACGAAAGGGTGTGCGCGACGGCGCCCGGCAAACCCTCCAGGCCGGCGTTACCTGCGTCGGCGATATTTCCCGCGAGAACGTCGCCTGGCAGGAACTCAAACCCCTACCAATCCGGAAGGTCTGCTTCGTCGAACTACTATCGCTAGCCGATCTGCCCCCGCGTAATCCTCACGAACTCCGGGAAGGTGTCACCGCCATCCAGGAGGATGAGCTGTTGACCGCCGGCATCACGCCGCACGCGCCCTACACCGTCCCCGCGGACCAATTGCGCGCCGCGATTCAAATAGCCCACGAATTGAATCGGCCCTGGTGCACACACTGGGCCGAAACACGCGAGGAAATCGCCTT
>JBDRDH010000078.1:0-16935 GCA_043820985.1 Planctomycetota bacterium | reverse complement strand
GCGGCTCGCCGGGAGGCTCGCCCTCCCAAGGCAACGGGCTATTACTGAATCCACTTTAAGCAAGGCGGCTTCCCACCACGCCGACTATAAATGATTGAGAGATCATTAGGTTTCGACTCTCCCAAGGTATCCGCGACCTCGCATCGCGGGCAGAGGAACGGTATGAAAGGTAGTAGTACAAGTATGATAGACCTGATACACATGCGGAACCGACATCATGAGGAAATCTTCCTGCGGTGTCCGCGAAATCCGATTTTGTCCGCCGCCAACTGGCCATATCCGATCAACACTGTCTTTAACGCGGGTGCCACGCGCCTGGCCGACGGCACGACGCTGTTGTTGTGCCGCGTGGAGGATCGGCGGGGTCACTCGCACTTCACGGCGGCGCGCTCACGAAATGGCGTCGACGGTTGGGAAATAGATCCCGCCCCCACGTTTTTGCCTGATCCGGAAAACTATCCCGAGGAATTATGGGGTATCGAAGACGCGCGAATCACCTTTGTACCAGAGCTTGGAAAATACGCGGTCGTCTACACGGCGTATTCGCGCGGCGGTCCGGGGGTTTCGCTGGCAATGACCTCAGACTTCCAGACCTTCGAGCGTTATGGCGACATCATGCCGCCCGAGGATAAGGACGCGGCCTTGTTGCCACGCCGTATTGGTGGTTACTGGGCCCTGATTCACCGTCCGGTGGGTCAGCAGGTCGCCCATATCTGGATTTCATTCTCGCCCGATTTGCGTCACTGGGGTAGCCACAGGCTGATTCTGGAAGCTCGGCGGGGAGCCTGGTGGGATGCCGGGAAGATTGGGCTTTCACCGCCACTCATTGAGACCAAGCAGGGCTGGTTGATGTTGTACCATGGCGTGCGGCATACCGCGGCGGGCGCCATCTACCGCCTGGGGGCCGCTTTGTTCGACCTGGAAACACCCGAGCGTTGTCTGCGGCGCGGCATGACCTGGCTATTTGGTCCTGAAGAGCCCTACGAGCGCTTCGGGGATGTTGGTAACATTGTGTTTCCTTGCGGCTATACGATTGAACCGGATGGTGACACGCTCAATATGTATTACGGCGCGGCGGATAGCTGCGTGGCGCTAGCAACCGGCAGTATCAATGCGTTGCTCGACTGGTTGGAGCGCAACGGGGAATAAGAGACCACAAGTCGCGGTCGAAACCGGGACTCGGACCACGCCACGCTTGGAGATCAGCGGGACATCGGCGTTACCGTCGCATTATTATGGTGGCGCCGCGGCAACATACCGTAGTAGGTTACTGGTGGTGGTGTGCGTTTGTGTATGGTTCATATTCGAATCATCGTCGGCTAGTTCCGCCGCCAGGCGCGCGATCTCCTGCTCACATGCCAGGAAAGCCTGCACGATGACGGGATCAAACAGTGTCCCATTGCCCTTGCGGATGATGGCCAGGGCCTCCTCATGGGGCACCGAGGCCTTATAGACGCGTTGCGATGTGATGGCGTCGTAGACATCGACCAGAGTCAGTATGCGCGCTGATAGTGGAATATCCTGTCCCTGCAATCGTCGGGGGTATCCCTGACCATCGTAACGCTCGTGATGGCTATGGGTGATTTCGGCGGCTAATTGCAGAAAACGCACATCAGGTAAATGTGTTATAATGGAGCGGATAGTCTCCCAGCCGATCCTGGTGTGCTGGTGCATGGTCTTCATTTCTTCATCGGTCAGGTTGTCAGGTTTGAGTAAAATCGCATCGGGGATGGCAACCTTGCCAATATCGTGCAGTGGGGCCGCACGCCGCAAATCCGCCAGGAAATCGTCGTCAATCTCATCACAATAATGACCGGTGCGTTGTAAATGCTCTCCCAGCAGAACACAGAAGCGGGTAACGCGGACCACATGGCGGCCGGTGTCGTTGTCGCGCTGTTCCGCGAGCGTAGCCATCGCGAGCATGATCGAGTCGCGCGCCTCGTCACGTGATAAGCGAATTTGTACACTGTGTATGGCCGTGGCGGCGATATTGCAGATCAGGTCGATGAACTCCAGTTCATGAGCGCTGAAGGGATCATTGACATGTCTTTCGGCGAGATTGAGTACGCCGAGCACATGCTCTGAAGTGCACATGGGCACCGATATCATCGGCTCGTGGGTGAAAAGTGCCACGTCGTAACCGAAACGTTGCCTGGTGATACTCGTCAGAGAGTCGGAGCTGATAACCGCGCCCGTGGCAAATACGTGACCGGAGATGGCGGCTCCAATCGGTACGCGGATATTGCTGATGATGTCCTCATCCAGACCGTTGGCGTAAGCCACGGTCAGGAAGCGTTTATCCTGGTCTGGCAGCATGATCGATACGCGCCGGCAGCAAGTTAGCTCGGAAGCGGCGTGAGCCGTGAGCCTTAATACACCCGGCAGATCATCAGTGGCCACCAGCGTCCGTGACAGGTCCAGTAAGGTGGTCAACATCCGGGCCTGCTCACCGCGCAGTTCGTTGCTCCGCGAGGTCTCAATCTGGCTGAGACGCAGACGTACCATCGAACGCACCCGGAGAACAAGCTCTGACGCCGGTGTGCTTTTGGTCAGATATTCGTCCGCGCCCGCCTGTAAGGCGGTTAATACCGCGTTCGAGCCCGCGTCCGCACTTACCATGATGACTGGAATCCCACGCGTTTGGGGGTCTTGCTTGAGACGCCGCGTGCACTCCAAGCCGTCCAGACCCGGCATTAACGAATCAAGTATTATGGCGTGGGGCGGATTTTCAATAACCGCGGAGATGGCTGACGCGCCGTCCACCGCTTCGGCGACGGTATAGTTTTCCCGCTCGAGCAATCTGCGCAGCAGATTGCGGGTGTGTGCGTCGTCGTCGACAACCAGTACGCGAACTTGCTCGGTCATTGTCGTGTCTAACAGGGACACGGTTAACCGCCTCCCGCAAAGTAATTCATCATGCCGAAGCCCCCAGGGCCCGCATTGGTAATACCTGATCGCCGGGGGCATCACATGCGATCGGTGTCCATGGTGGATAGCATGCGGAAGGAATCCTCCTCTTCGCACATCATGCCAGTGCCAATATCACGGCCATCGACCAGATCCGGCGTGTGGGTGAGCGGCGTTTGGCACCTGTTCGATCCGAGTATTTAGAGCCGGAATGGTGCATTAGATGACCATCCGAAACACGTGGCTAAACCCGTCTAATAGTGCATTCGGTAGCGGACATCTCAGGCAAATACCCGAGCGCTGATAGTGAACTGGCTTTATTTCATCCGTGCTGATCACGCGGGTCCGCGGAGCCCGATAACCAGGCCGGGTGTCAGCTTGAAATGGGTGGCAGTGCGCGGCTGATGGCGATTAATTTTTGTTAACGATGCTTGATTTGCGCGGGTGGATCTTTACTCGGCAACGCCACCAGGCCAGTGCATCGGCCGCACGTGTCCGACCGCTTCGGATTCACGCGCGGCATTTCGCGGAACTGCTCGCTAGTGTTGGACAACTGTTGTAGTCCGGTCCGCGCGCTACTCCTGCGGATTGAGGCTGAACCCGGCAATAGCCGCCCGCGACCGTACGTAATCCAGGAACTTGACGCCCTTGTTGTGTTGTGGCGTCGGCAGCGTGCTCGTGTCGGCCTTGAAGACCACGTACATACCGGGTGGCACCGTGACGAACTCGTCGTGTCCCAGCCACTCAACATTCACAACCGAGGTGCTATGAATGTTGTACACGTAATGCCGAACGAGGTTGGGATCGGGATTGTTCTCGATGCGGACGACGAAGCCGCTGCCGGGGGCTGATCCGGATACCCACTTGGTCTGCGCCAATGGCCAGCGGCCGACCACGATGATCCAGCCACATGTTACCTCGGGCGTGGCGTCACTCGTCTTGATCTCTATGTTCAGGTATGGATCTTGTTTTGGATCCCTACTCGCAAAGACATCGTAGTCGTGCAGTCGTCCCTCTACGTCGTGGAATACGTCCAGGATTATTTCGTAAGGTAGGCGAATCGGGTTATTAGCCAGGATAGCCACCCCGTTCCCGCCAGCGGCCGTCAGGTCAACATGTATGTCTTGTCCGCTGACCGGATTGTGTACGATGAAGCCCGTCATGTGAATTTGGGCCGTCGCCGGCTTCTTCGTGGCGGCGCGCGGCGTTACCGCTTGGCGCGCGCGAACCTTGTCGCCCGGCGTTTGCTGGCAGCACCCCGAGGTGACCATCGATACCAGCGCCATCAGCATCGTGACCATCGTGATTCTGGCTGTCATGTCGAAGACCTCACGCAAATGCCAGGAAAATGTTCAGCCCGGCCGCGCACAACGTGTACGCCGCACCGCGGCAACCACTTCGCCGGCCAGCAGCAGTGCCAGTGCCGGTACGAGCGGGTTGTACAACGCGTGCCGGCTCCAGGCTACCCACAAAGCCATCATAATCGCAACCGCGATCCAGGCGATCAGCGTACTGAACCGCGCCACATGCCGGGCATACAGCAACCAGCCCGTTAGAATGCCCACCACCGCCGCCAGTACGGTCAAACTCAGCGCCTGCCAACCAGTGGCGATGCGAACCAGCATCTTGTGCATTAGCATGTCAATGGCGGTGGCATGGGCGTAGGTAACCCAGATGAGACGGCTGTCCGGCGTTTGGTAGAGGTTCTGGCCACCACGCCGATCGCCGATAATCACGATCTTGCCGCTGAAGTTCTGGCGTAATTCGTCCGTTCCAGAAGCGAGCGCCGCGCCATAATCGATTGTGACTGCTTGAAAGGCGTCGTCCGCTGGTAAGCTCAACAAATAGTGGCCGATCAAGTCCCCCGGCTGGATGCCGAGATGGGGGGCGGCTTGTTCCGGGGGAGATACGGCGCTGAGCTGAATACTCTCATACGAATCCGCCACTGGCCGACTGTCGGCGGGTTGCTCCGCCCGGCGCCCGTAACGCACGGTTAACGTCTCCGCGATGCGGTCCAGGCGCAAGGTGATCGGTGTGCCGGGATGATGAACTGCTGCCAGGGTGCTCACCGCCAGTGACGGTAACGGATCCGCCGGGCCGCGCTGGACCGCTAATGGGACACGTCCGGGAGCGTCCGGGCTGAATCCCAGAGGAGTGCAACCCCAGTGTACCACGGAGGTAATCTCCTCGCTCAAACGCGGGAGACTCTCGGTGGCGGGTGACCAATCATCGACCGCCACGACCACATCAATCCCTCTGGCGCGCAGAGCCGCCACCCCTGCCACGAAGGCTGCATCGTGTTCGCTGGAATCGCTAAAGGTGAGGTTCCAGACCACGACGGCGGGCAGCGCCGGCGCGAGCTGTTGCATCAACCGGCCGTGTACCCGCCGAAAACACTTCGGATCGCTACGTAGACAATCGACGTCGATGCCGCTCTGTGTTGCGATTTGCTCGACATCGGTCTCATCTGACAACGCTATGACGCGCACGTCCTGAAACGGCGTGGCGAGCGGTTTGGTCAGGCCGGAGTATGCCAGCCGTTCGAATATGCGATTGGCCGGCGTCCAACGGTAAACCAGGGGCACACCCACAAAGTGCGCCAGCATGGGGGCTATCAGACCGATGAACACGCACGCCACGAGCGGGTGCCGGCGGATCGTGGTGGTCGCCTGCGTGCCGACCACGTACAGGAGACTATCGCGGCGGGCCTCGATCGGCTCAGCAGCCAGGTAGTGCTCGACATCGCGCGCCAGATCCGCGGCGCTTTGATAACGGCGCTGACGGTCTTTCGCCAAAGTTTTGAGAACGATGGTCTGCACATCACGGTCGAGGGGGGCGCGTATGGTTTGCGACATGCCGGCCGTGGGTGATCCACTATCATGACCACTCGAGCGCTGCTGCCGGGGCAACGCGGCCGGACTCTCGATGACGTGGCGCAGAACGTCGACCAACTGGCCGGTCACCGGATAGGGGAATTCGCCGGTCAACAGCCGGTAGAGGATGATACCCAGCGAGTACACATCCGTGCGGGCGTCCAGTCCGGCGGCGTCGGCGCGGGCTTGTTCCGGCGACATGTAGGGCACGGTACCGATCAGATCGCGCGCCTGCGAGAGCACGCTGTCGGCCGGTGCCGCGAGCCACTTCGCCAGTCCGAAATCCAGTATTTGGGGGTGGCCGTGACTGTCAACCAGGATGTTTGAAGGTTTCAGATCACGGTGAATGATGCCGTGCTGATGAGCGTAGTGTACGGCCGAGCAGACCTTGGCGAACAGGCGCAGAGTTTCCGGGAGCGTCAATTTGCGCTCGCGTACAAACTGGTCAAGCGGCTGGCCAGGGATGTAGTCCATAACGTAGTAGCGGCGGCCATCGGCGGTGGTGCCCGAGTCGAAGATGACCACGATGTTGGGATGGCTCAGGCGCGCCGCCAGCTCGATCTCGCGTTCGAAGCGCCGGCGGAGCGCATCGTTCGCCTGCGCGCCTTGCAGCAGCACCTTGATAGCCACGACGCGCCGGGTACTCTGCTGCATGGCCTGGTAAACGATGCCCTGTCCCCCGGAATCGATCACGCCGCGAAACTCGTAACCCGCGATGCGGGGCGGAGTGTCGGCGGAGTCGCGGGGCAGCGGTTGTCCTGGTTGGGTTGGGGCATCGCCGCTCGACATGCCTTCGTGCTCCCGATTTGGCATCGGATGTACTTACCGGCCCGCCAGCACGCCATGAGCGCTCGGTCGGCTGACAAAGGATTTGTGTCACCGCACCGCGCGGACAAGAGCGGTCGTGCTGGTGGGGGCATCATACTCGCGGGCGCCCGGCGCTGGATAGCCCGCTCGCGCGAGTTTCCTAGTCACGTCTTGGTCCGGGGCTCGCGCCGGCCGGGGTTGCTAATACTGGATCTCGAAGTTTGATTCGTCGCCGCGCACCGGCATCTCATCAGTTTGCGTGTGTTGGAGGTTGTGCTGGAACTGTCGACTAATCACATCCAGGAAGGCGCCGACTTGCTCGGATGAGCCTTCGGCCTCCAGCTCCACGGTGCCGTCACGCAGGTTGCACACGTGTCCGACTACCTTGAAACCACGCGACAAATCCTGTGTGGTGGCGCGGAAACACACCCCCTGCACCCGGCCGGTGTAAACCACTCGTCGGCGGATTGTGGTTGAACTGTTGTCCGCGGTCATTTCACTGGCCCTTCTTCAATATGACTTTGCATTGACCTCGGGTAATTTCCAGCTTGCCGAGCTTGACCAGGGCGTTGTATATGCGTTGTCCGCCCGCGGACGGTCGCAGAGTTAGTTTGAAACCCGTGTATTTATAAGTGCCCGATTCGCGCGTCGTCTTGCCCTCGATCGTGGTGGTGGCCGTGAATATTCCATTGCGCTCAAAGGCGGCGTCATCGATACAGAAAGCTTCCTTATTGGGTACTACCTTGACCATGCGCCAATGCCCGACGATAGTGCCCTGGCAGCCGCTCAGCAAAACCGTCAGCAGGCCCAGCGTGAGCAGGGCACCATATGGCGCGTATTTCGCGAACGTGGCATTGTTGCGTCTCTTCACGGTGTTCACTCCCTACTATGGACGAATAGCATTATAGCGCGCCTCGGGCCGGCTGTGATCCCGGATGGGCGAGGAGCCGGTCAATCCGAGCTAGTGTGCGCTCCTGGCCCAACAGTGCCAACGTGTCGCCTATCTGCGGGCTGATCGTCGTGCCAGTAGCGGCGATCCGCAAGGGCTGGGCGACTTTGCCGAAGCCCAGTTCCATGGTGGTGGCGTAGCCCCGCACCGCCTCATCGATTTCCACGGCAGACCATTCCTTGAGCGCTCCCAGGGAACCATGCAAGTCCCACAGGACCTTCAAACCCAGGCCGTCGCCCTTGAGCAGCCATTTCTTCACCGCGTCAGCGTCGTAGTTCAGCGCGTCGTCCGGCGCGAACAGCGCCCCGCATTTGCGGTCGATGTCCGGGAACGTACGGAAGCCGGCGCACAACTCAATCAGATGTGCCAACGTGGCGTCGTCCTGATTACCGAGCGGGCTGTGTTCGTTGACGGTCAACCAGTCGCGTATGGCGACGAGTTTGCACTCCGGCGTGGCGGTCGCCAGGGCGTCAGTATTGAAGGCGATCAGCTTATCGCGATCGAACCGGGCATTGGTCTTGCCGATGCGCTCGATGCCGAAGGCCTGACACAACTCACGCAGGGTAAATTTCTCCTGCTGCGTACCGGGATTCCAGCCGAGCAAGGCGATGAAGTTCGTCAGCACTTCGGGCAGGTAGCCACTGGCGCGGAAATCATGCACGTCGATTTCCGGCAGTTCCAGGCCCAGGGTATGCGCGACCTGGGTGTACAACTCGGAGGTGAAATCCTTGGCTTCCGATTGTGTGATAGCAAAGCCGGCCGCCGCATCGGCCGCCAGGCGCAGCCGCTGAGCTTGCTCGTTACCCTGTGCTTCGTCGCTGATCAACAGGCCATACGACCGCTTGAGCGTATTATACTTTTCGCGCTTGCCCATCTTGGAGCCGTCCATGTTCAGAATAATCGGCAGGTGGGCATAGACCGGAACGCGATAACCGAAAGCCTCCTGGAGGGCCAGGTGATTTGGCGTATTCATCGGGTGTTCCTGGCCGCGCAACACGTGAGTCACCCGCATCTGCTCGTCGTCAATCACGACGGCGAAATGATAGGTCGGCCAGTCGTCGGCTTTGATGATGACGAAGTCGTCAACCTCATCGGCCCCGATGCGCACTTCACCCAGGATGGAATCGGAAATGACGCAGTCCAGGCGCGGCATCTTGAACCGTATGACCACCGGACGGCCCGCGGTCCGCGCCTCGCGGGCCTGGGACTCGGACGGGAAGTTCGCCGGTCGTGGATAGCGAAAGTTCTCCTTGCGCTGCTGGGCACCGCGGCGCATGGCGTCGAGTTCCGCACGAGTGTCAAAAGCATAGTAGGCCTGCCCGTCGTCGAGCAACCGGCGGGCATGTTCGTGGTAGCGATCCAGCCGCTGGCTCTGATAGTACGGGCCATGGTCACCGCCCACTTCCGGACCTTCATCCCACTGCAAGCCCAGCCAGCGCAGATCGTCGAGCAGGCGCTGGTCGGCGGCGGCCACATTGCGGCTCTGGTCGGTATCCTCGATCCGCAGGATGAACTGCCCGCCGGCCCGGCGCGCCAGCAAATAATTAAACAAGGCCGTACGCGCCCCACCGACGTGCAGATAGCCAGTTGGGGAAGGGGCAAAACGAGTTCTTACAACGTGAGTCATCGGATGCCTGCTTCAGATTCGGGCTACGGATTACTAGTCCACCTGCTGGTGTACCAACGGATTGTACATGATCGCCGTGGATATTGCAGTTCGGGCGACTGCCTCAGTGCCTTCCGTGCAAACAGACCGGGCGTGAATCAACCGGCTTCGACCTGGCGGGTGACGTGGATACGCAAGCGGTTGATTTTCCGGGCTTCGGCGTCCACTACCCGGAAGTGAACCTGAGCGTGCGTGAATTCCTCGCCGGCGGCGGGAATCTTGCCTAGTGTCGAGAATACAAAACCGCCGATGGTTTCGTAGTCCTCTTCCTCGGGGAGCTTGATTCCCAGTTTCTCGTTGATCTCATCGACGTGTACGCGGGCATCCACCTCGAGCGTGTCAGCGTCGATGTGGTTGATGGTGGGGGCCTCCTCGTTATCGTATTCGTCGTCGATCTCGCCGACCAACTCTTCCAGGATGTCCTCGATTGTCACCAGGCCGGCCGTCCCGCCGTACTCGTCGAGTACGATGGCGATCTGAATCTTGGACTGCCGAAATTCATTCAGCAGGTCACTGATGGACTTGGTTTCGGGCACATAGCGCGCGTCGCGCATCAGTTGGCGGGCATCGAAGGAATTCCCGGAATCGATCTGCAGCAGATCCTTGGCGTACAACACCCCGACAATGTGATCCACCGATTCTTCGTAAACCGGTATTCGGGAGTGCCCGGTTTGGATAATCATGTCCCGGATTTCGCCATACGTTGTGTTGACCTGCACCGCGTGCATGTCGGTCCGCGGGGTCATGATGGCATTGACCGATGTCTCGTCAAACTCGAATACTGATTCGATGATTTCCTTCTGATCCTCATGGACCGCGCCGTGCGCTTCGCCCTCCGAGACGGCGTCGAGAATCTCCTGCTCCATCCGCTCGCTTTCTGCTTCATCATTACGATCCGCCTTGCCCAACAGGCGGCGGATGACGAACTCGGCCGTCAGCATGCCGCGGGCCAATGGCCAGAGGACAACGTGTGTCACCAGCAACAAGCGCAGACTATGCGCCAAAATGACCTCCCCGCCATGCATCGCGAGCCCGTGCGGAATCGCGATGGCGAATATCAGCATCAGCAATAGGGTAATCAGCCCGCAAACCAGGAAGGGGACCCAACTGGCGGCTACCTCGGGATAAGGTAAGTACCAGGCGCACACCGTCGTCAGCACGCCCAGCACGAGCGCAAACCGTATGCAACTAGTCAGGAGTTGCAACTCCGACTCGTTCTTTTCGAGCCATTCCAGCCATGGCCGCTGGCCGTTTTCCCCAACTCGCGCCGAAAGTTGCGAACGTGAGTAATCACGCAAGGCGTAGACCAGGGTAGACATGTAGAGGGTTAGTCCCAGCAGGACCAGCCCCAACACGATTATCAACTACTCTCTCCAGACACGGCTGTAAGAATGGGACTGGAAGCACCCGGCCAGATCCCGTCCTTCACTGCCACAACTATATCGGCATGTCGTCGCGGAATCCAATATCAGCCTGAGGCTCATGTTAGGACTCGGGCGTCTGGTGCAGGCAGACGCGGATGGCGTCCGATAACGCCGGACGGTCTGGAGCCTCGGATGCCTGTTTCAAAAGGCATAACTGACGGGCCGTGAAGGCTCCCGGTCGCTCCAATAGATCGTCCGACCGCCCCAGAGCCTCAGTCAGGCACTCTCCAAACGCATCCAGTCCGGTGCCTTGCACCGTTGAGATGGATATCACATTGGCCTGCCAATGTCGCGGCAAAAGTTCTCGCGCTATGGTGTCGCGGCCCAGATCGGCTTTATTCATAACCACGCAGGCCGGCTCAATATCATGATGCGACTGGAGAAACTCGTTCCGGATAGCGGCGGCGGGCAACGCTGAATCCAGCACGACCACTACCGCGCCCGCGGTACGCATCACCGCCGCCGTGCGAGCTATCGCGGCGGCTTCGAGCTCGTCGCCACCACGCTTTAGGCCGGCAGTGTCCAGCCAGGTAACCGGGAAGCCGCGGATCAGTCCCGGTACCTCCACCCAGTCGCGCGTGGTTCCCGCTTGTGGCGATACCAGGCTGACAGTCTGATCCGCCAGAGTGTTAACCAGGGTGCTCTTGCCACTATTGGGTGGCCCGACGATTGCCACACGCAGTGGCTGCGTGAACCAGTCAACCACTCGTGGACCGGCGACCAGATCACGACAGACGGCCTGAGCCTTGGGTAATGAAGTTTCCTCAAGCAAGTCGTCAAGCGCGCCACGCAACCGTGCGGCCTGTCGCGGCAGCCATTGCGCCCCGCGTAAGGTCAACA
Source organism: Planctomycetota bacterium (assembly GCA_043820985.1). Taxonomy (GTDB): domain Bacteria; phylum Planctomycetota; class Phycisphaerae; order UBA1845; family Fen-1342; genus JAAYXS01. The sequence continues at coordinate 5,469 of JBDRDH010000078.1, read as the reverse complement.
TCTTCGGTAGCAAGCTGTAAGCCTCGGCTTCGAGGGCATCCCGGCACGGCCAGAGATCAACCGGCGCGTGCCGCTCAACCAGGCCACAAGTCTCCAACAAGGCGGCACAGTCGCGCAGCAACCAGGGACTACCGTGTAAATGCAGACGCAAGTCCCAGTGGGGCCCAGGCGCGTGAACCGAGATCAATATGTCGTCGAGCATTTCGCCACGCGCATCGAGCAATTGTCCCCGCAGCACACTACCGGCAGCCGGACAATTTGGAGCCAATGGCCGGCTGGTACGCACGTGCCGCGCTAGAAAATCGGTGACGGCGACTCCGTGTATGCGTAGGACGGCAATCGCCGCTGGTTGGAGACTGGTCAGAATTTCGTAAGTTCCAGAAAATGTGAGGTGTGTGGAACGCTCGCTGTCCACGTTGCTATCCTGATACTCTTCCACGGATATGCCCGGGTACTCTCAAGCCTGCCCAGCCGCGGTGCGATAAGCCAACGCAATGCCCATCAGGCACAGGTCGGGTACGACGGCATCCACAAAGTCAGTCAGCTCACTGATGAGCGGGGCATTTCCGCCAGTAATTACCAAAGGCGGCCACTCCCCCAGGTTGAGGGCAAAGCGCTCGACAATCTCACGTAGCGCCCCGGCCGCGGCGTAAGCCACGCCATTAACAATCGCGTCATGCGTATTGCGTCCGAATGGATTAACCGGTGCGGCCGGTTTGACGCGTGGCAACTGGGCGGTCCCGGTATGCAGGGCTTCACAGGACAGCTCCAGGCCGGGCATGATGGCACCCCCCAGGAAATGACCTTCCGCCGAGACACAGTCAATCGTGGTGGCAGTGCCAAACGAGGCCACGGCACAGGGACCGCCGACGCGTTCATACGCGGCCGCCGCGCAGCAGACCCGATCCACGCCCACTTCCTCCGGCTGTTCGATGTCCAGGCGCATCGGCAGCGGTAGATCCTCACGGATGCGGAGTGGCTCGGTGTCACAGATCTCCTCGATCAGCGGGCAGAGCAGTTGTGTTACCTGGGGCGCGACACTTCCGATGACAATGCTCCGTCGTCGATACTTCGCGGTAACACTCCAGGTGTTCGCCAGCGGAGCGCGCCAGGAATCAAACTGGTTACCGGATACATGCTGGACGTTATGCACGCCGTCCGGATCCCAGACCGCCATGCCGACGCGGGTGTTTCCAATATCGATCACCAGCAAAGCTTCGACGGGCGGCGGCGTATTCATGAGTCGTCACCTTCCGGAGGAGTGTCGTTGTTGCCCGCTTCCGGAGCTTTATCCGGTAGGGCGTCGAAGCGTAAACGCGGCTTGGCTTGCTGCTTTTCCAACGCGCGTACCTGGCGCACCTCGGACCACATGGCCTCGGCCAATTCGCGGATACCCTGACCGGTCACGCCAGAAATCCCCAACACCGGTACGTCCAACTTATCACGCAGCGCGGTCAACTCATCAGCGGCATCCGTCAAATCCAGCTTGTTGCCAACGACGAGTTCGGCGCGCGCAACCAGCGTCAGACTGTATTTTTCGAGTTCGTGGCGAATGGCCCGATAAGCTTCGCAGGGCGCTAATGCCCCGACGGGCGGGCACAGATCAACCAGATGCACTATGACGCGTGTGCGTTCGATGTGCCGCAGGAACGCATCTCCCAGGCCCACACCTTCATGGGCGCCCTCGATCAAACCCGGGATGTCCGCCAAAACCAGCCGCCGATAACCGGGTAGCTCCGTGATACCCAGTTGCGGCTCGAGTGTGGTAAAGGGATACGCGGCGATTTTGGGGCGGGCATGGGTCATACGCGCCAGCAGTGTGCTCTTGCCGGCGTTTGGCAAGCCGACAAAGCCGACATCGGCGATCAGTTTGAGTTCCAGCCGGAGCATCCGTTCCTGGCCGCGGCGTCCGGGGGTGGTTTCGCGGGGGGTTTGATGGGTAGCGGAGACGAAGTGTAGATTGCCGTGGCCCCCACGCCCGCCGGCCGCCACACAAACTTCCTGATTGTCTTCAACCAGGTCCTTCAAAAGACGACCCGACTCGGCATCGTAGACTAACGTGCCGGTCGGGACGATGACGCGCAGGTCCTTGCCATCGCGGCCGGTACAGTTTTTCCCGGAGCCGGGCCGACCGTGCTCGGCGCGATAGTGATGCCGGCCGGCCAGATCCAGCAGCGTATCGACGCCATCTTTCGCGACCAGATAAACCGAGCCGCCGTCGCCGCCGTCGCCGCCATCGGGTCCACCTTTGGGTACGTACTTTTCGCGGCGAAAGCTCAGGCAGCCATCTCCGCCCTTGCCACCCCGGACCTGGATGGTGGCCTGGTCGACGAATAAACGGGTTGTGCCACTGGATCGTTGCATAGTCGTGACTGCAACGTCCCACGGGCCGGCTGTCAAGGTCTGCCAGGCAGGAGCATTGATCCGGAGACGGATTTACGTTGCAATAGAAGCTGATGAATCGACCAGAGCCACATGGCCGCTGGAAGTGAGTCAGCGTCTTGGGGCGGGATCGATGCCGAGGGGAGTGAGCGAGGAACTCATATGCGCGGCCGCATTCTTGTGGTGGACGACGAACCGCTTAAGCGGATCACCCTGCAAATTGAACTTAGCGAACAGGGCTTCGAGGTTTTCGAAGCCGCCGATGCCGAGGTTGCACGCCAATTCATCGACACCGAGCCGCTGGATGCGGTCATCTCGGATGTACGCATGCCGGGGACCAGCGGGATCGATCTGCTGACGTACATCAAGCAGAAGTGCCCGGAGACCGGCGTGATCCTGATGACCGCGTATGCCGCCGTGGACACAGCCGTGCTCGCCATCAAACGCGGGGCTTATGACTACATCACCAAGCCGTTCACGACGCGGGAACTGTTGGTCAAGCTTGAGAAGTTGCTGGCCGGCACGCGACCGGCCGAACAACATAATGAAACGGAGATACTGGGACGGCTGGTGACCGTCAGCCCGAACATGAAACGGTTGTTCAAGCAAGCGCGCGCCGTGGCCGATTCCGACCGCGCCATTCTACTCCGTGGCGAGAACGGCACGGGCAAGGGACTTTTCGCCGAGGCGCTTCATGAGCTCAGTGGCCGGGCTGACAAGCCGTTCGTACATTGTAGTTGTACCGCATCGTCGCCTTCCGTGCTTGAGGGCGAGCTGTTCGGTCATGTGAAAGGTGCCTTTACCGGGGCGCTTCGGCGGAAAGCGGGGCGCCTTGAGTTGGCCAACCAGGGCACCCTGCTGCTGGAGGATGTGGCTGAAATCCCACTTGAGTTACAAGCCAAACTATTGCGTATTGTCGAGCAGCGGGAATTTGAGCGCATCGGCGGCGAGACGCCGGTCCATGTGGACGTGTGGCTGATCTGTGCCACGAGGTGTGATCTGCCGCAATTGGTCCAGGAAGAGAGGTTTCGTGAGGATCTCTATTCTCACTTGAACGCGATTATGCTGAACATTCCGCCACTCCGTGAGCGTCCGAACGACATTCCGGTCCTGTGCAATTATTTCCTGGAAAAGCATATCCATCTGGCCGGCGGCCGTCAGGTGACAATCACGGCCAACGCCATGGATGAGTTAATGCGCTACTCCTGGCCCGGTAACGTGCGCGAGTTGGAGCATGTCATGGAGCGGGCCCTGGCGCTTTGTGGCGGTCACGAGATTCGACCCGCGCATGTCCTGCCACTGGGTGCCAATTCAGTCGAGGAAGCGACACTCGGCGGGCTGGAATCCCTGGGCGAAGCCAAGACTGGTTTAAGCGAGACGCTGGCGGATATCGAACGCCGCATGATCCTGATGGCCTTGCGGCAATGTGAGCACAACCAGGTTCGTACGGCACAGCACCTGGGTATCCCGCGCACCACCCTGCGCGATAAGATGGCCAAATACCAGATTCCCGGCGGTTGATATTGGTGTTGGGATATAAAGCCGCCGGTCGCGAACCCGCCTGAGCGAATTCGCGACCGGCCATGATCATCTGCTCTATTGGTGGCAATCAGCGGTTATGGATTGCCGACCAGTTCGATGAAGGCGTCGATGTCGTAAGCATTGACATCGCCGTCGCTATTGCAGTCGGCCAACATGCGATCGCAGTCCGGGTACATCGACTCATAGTCGCAGGTCTGACTCAGGGCACAGATGAACCCATCGATGTCGTAAGAGTTTACCTGACCATCGCAGTTTAGGTCGCCCAGGCCATACAGACACTCCGCCAGGATCTCAAAGCCGAGTTGCGTCTGGTCCATGCGGCCCAGCGAATCGGTGACCTTGATCCGCGGTTCGAAGATACCGGTCTCGGTTGGCACGCCGGTGAGTTCTCCGTCCGTGCCCAGCGTCATGCCGTCGGGTAACGGCACCGGCTGCACAAACTGGAGCGAGTCGGCATAAGTGAGCGTGCTGGCATTGTTGTATGTCGACAGCAGATAGTGCGTCCCGTCGCCGCCAGAGATACCGATCGTTGGGGACAGACCGGTGTTGCCGGGGCCATAATTGAATTGGATGGTTCCGCCCTTGAACAACGTTGCCGAGAACGCCACCGCTTCGCCGCTGGACCAGCGCTCACCGACCCAGCGGATGGTAACCTGTAGCGGTATGCTCGCGTCAATGAAGATATCGCCGCCGCCGTAGTCGGTCCGCAGATCGTCCCACAAAGGCGCGATACGAACTGCTGCTATCAGCTCGGAATCACTGTTAGAGTAGTCATTGGAGGATCCGCTGAAGTTGAGGAAGCCATTACTGCACACGGACACGGAAGTGTACTGTTGTCCGAAGAATTCGAATGAGAAGGGTAATGAGTAGGTCCAGGAATTATCATCGGCGTGCCAGCCCTGGGCGATACCGACCACCGCGTACTCATTGGTCCCCATGTCGATCTCGAGGTACTCGTCACCAATGACTTCCCAGACGAGTGCCGGCTGTCCCTGCTCAGCTTGCAGCATGACCGGCCCATAATTGTGTTCCAGGCACCCGTCCGGTAGCGCGGTGGTGGTGATGACCGGCGGGCCAAAGAGCACCAGCAGACTGATGGTGGCGATATCGGAATCGCCGCCGTCCGGGGGTGTGCCGCCGTCGTTGGCGACGAACTGGAAGCTGTCATCGCCATAAAAACCGCCGATAGGCGTGTAGATCACTTGGTTGCCATTATTAATCAATGTGTACGGCAATTCGCCGGCGGTGATGACGTGGCTGTTACCAGCATCAGTCAACGTATGCCCGGTGGCCGGTAGCGCGATGATTTTGTAGCTGATCGGCTGCGGGCCGCCATCGTGATCGGTGGCGTGCATTTCGCACGTCACGGGCTGGTCGACACCGGTTTCGAAGTAGCCGTCAGACGCCCGTGGCGGGCTATCGCCGCACCAGTCCAGGGCCATGTTGACGGCCTCATACGCGTCCACCACGCCGTAGCCGTAGTCGTTGTCCTTGCCGGTCGTACCCTGGTCGAGGGCCGTGAGGTACATGATCTCCTTGACCTCC
>JBDRDH010000077.1:0-33954 GCA_043820985.1 Planctomycetota bacterium | reverse complement strand
TGGCGAACCGCCGGTGGTGATTGGGCCCAAGTGAGGCGGATCGCGCGCGACTGAGCTCATGTATGGATGGCACTGGTAGGCAAGCTACCAGTGGCACCCACAGCACGCGCTGTTTCGAGCCGTTGGATTAGTGTTTGACTTTTTTACTGCTCTTGGCGCGGCTCTTCTTGGTTGTGGTGCCGCACAGCGGGCCAACTTCGCCCGCATCCTGGATCAGCGCGGCGATCGAGCAGTGTGAGAACTGGCTTTCGATATTCACGACTGCATCATCGAGCTGCTGGTGCAGGGCACAGAGCTTCTTCCCGTGGGTCTCGATGCCGAGCGGGCAGGCGGTGATGCGTCGAATCGGATCGACGGCTTGGATCACCTCCCACATGCTGAGATCCGCGGGTGGCCGGGCCAGTGAAAAACCGCCGCCCAGTCCGCGTTGGGAGCGTAGCAGTCCGGCCCGACTGAGGCCTTGCAGCACCTTGGCCAGGTATCCGGCCGGCACGTGCGTCGCCTCGGCGATCTCGTGGGCGGTAAGTGATTGGTCCGGATGGTGGGCAAGCCAGACGACGGCCCGAAGCGCATATTCTGTGGTCTGACTAATCATCGATCAGCCTCCGTCGGAAATGTCTCCCTTCACTATCAAAATACCCGAATCTACGGTTATGTCAAGCCGGGCACTGGGTTTGGTCGCCATGGGGCGCTTGTGGATATGTATGTATAACGGGTTCTTTTAGCGTGATCGCCGTTATTCTTCGCGCGGCATATCGCGATGGGTTGGTTGAAGGTTGGTGTTCGTGGTCGGCCGGTATTCCTCGCCGCGCAGCAGGCGCCGCAGATTACTCCGATGGCGAACCAGGATCAGCAGTCCCAACGCAATCGCGACCACCAGCAGGGGCCAGAAGCGGGCCAGTGGCAGGCCTTGCAGGCGCAGGTAAGCGTACAGCGCGAGGGGAAAGACGACGGCGATCGTCAGCGAACCCAGCGAGACCAGCCCGGTCGTGAACCGGACCAGCGCGTAGCCCAATAGCGCTGCCACCATCGCGACCGTGTAGTACGGGACAACCCCCAGCGCAACGCCGATCGTCGTCGCCACCCCCTTGCCGCCGCGGAAACGCAGGTAGACTGGAAACACGTGGCCGAGGACGGCCGCCACCGCGATGAGCAGCCAACAGGCCAGACCACCGGCGTCCGGTTCGTCACGGAAAACCAGGAAGCGGGCCGCCAGGACCGGCAGAAGGCCCTTGAGAATGTCGAGCAACAGGCACAGCTTACCCCACTTGTAGCCGATTACACGCCCGACATTGGTGGCGCCGATGTTGCGGCTGCCGTGCTGCCGGACGTCAACGCCATGGGCCCGACCAATCAACAGGCCAAATGGTATGGCACCGACCAGGTACGCAACGAGGACTGCTACCACTGTGGTTAATATTTCAGACAAAACTGCTCCACGGAACTGGTGGCACCTGTCAGGGCGCTAGAGGCCAACTCGGGTTGGTGAGCGCTATTAAGCCGAATATCTTAACGGTTTTTCTCGGGACTACGGCGAAGTCGCAGCCAGCCGGTGCGCAAGCGGTCACGGAGCCATTCGTTCCAGCGCACCCCCATGCCACGCAATTGAGTGCGGAACACCTGGCGCCGGACGTGTAATGACTGTACGCGTGGGCGGCGGCGCGCGGCCAGCCAGGTTCCCAGCGACCAGGTCCAGCGCGACAGGGTCACGCGGACAATGGTCCGGGATCTTAGCGCTGTACGGCGCGGCGGACGCTGGCCAGGACTTCCGCGGCGCGGCGGGATTGAATTGCGGCCTGATTCCATAGTTGATGACGTTCCAGAATGTTCTTGTCTTCAGAGTTGTAATTGGACACGTGGCTGATGCCACCTTCCACCAATGTGCCGCCGGCATATCCAATAGCGGATAACCACTGTCCGATTTCATGCTCGAATTCGGCGGGGAATATCAGAACCGTCACAAAGCGCGCTGCCTCGACTTCGGCACCACGGTCAGCCAGATGCAGAAATGTACGACAGGGTGGCGGTGTCTGTAATCCGGCGTCGCGCAGTTCAGCCAGGTCGGTCTGGGCGGCGTCAAGCGTGGCCCGGTAGAAAAACATGCCACTCTCGGACTGGAAGCGCTCCGCCGCCACTCCCCGCAATTCCAGGCGGCCATCAGGGTAAGCCCGGTGGATTTTGTAGATTTGACCGCCTTCGTACTCATCACTCTCGAGTAAGACGGCAATCTCATCGGCGGTATAACCCAGGGCGGTCCACTCCCCGAAGTCGTAAATATACAGCCCATGGTAGCGCTGTGGCTCTTCGAGTCGCGGCAGATTCATAGCGCGCTCCAACTGCCACCAGCGAGCGCCGGTATCTGAGCCGCGCTGGCAGTGGCTTTTCTGTCCCCGCCGCTTGCTGACACCATATATCACCGTGTGCGTGGCAGCAGCGGGCACAACCGATATCAGTCATTATAAGAGTGCCACGAGTGGGGGTACAGTTGTCGGGGTGGCGCATCAGCGCAAAAGGGCGGGCGAGCCGAGCGTGGGCGTGGGCGGGACTCGACTCGCCCTTCATCAGGGGAACGGAGGCTTGTAGTGATGAAACTCGCAGCGGCCTCGCTGCTTTGTCCTTAATCGCGACACGGCGTTGAAGCATGTCATCCGTGAGCACGCTGCGAGTCTCTATCCATCATGGTGCATCAGAAGGCCGGGCGGCAGCTCAAGCCGTGGCGAATCCTGGCAACCCGCCCAACACTCCTGATGCGCGTATCATTCCTCCTGTCGCGCTTGCCCGCCGCCGACGTGTTCGTCAAGCGGGACCGCGCTACTGGCCACATTGACCGGGGTGATTAAGAGACCCCAGGCCAAGACCTCATTCCGAACCAATTCCGACAGGAATGTCTTGGAGACCAGCCGATAGCCCAGGTTGAAAACCTGCTCCTCGATACGGGCAGCCAGAAAACGGGCGACTGGCTGCCGCAGGTCATAGACATTCTGCAAGGTGGCGACAATGGCGCCCTTGCGCCATTTGAGGCTGCTACGTGGTGTTTGCAAGGTATCAAACACCCGTACCCGGCGCCGGCGGGCCTGCCGCAAACGACGGTGTTCCCGCAGGCCGGCGGAGGCTTCCGGAAATCCCGATTGCAACAGCACCGAAGAGACGCAACGATAGAGGTACTCGGTGGTCGGCATCAATTCCGGGCGACCTTCCCGCAAGTGCAGTGCTATCGCTTGTGTCAGTGGATCGGCTGCTTCGGGCTCACATGCCCAGGCCTGCAACACCTTGGCCAGGCAGACGCGCAGTTTGTTCACGCTGAAGCACTCCAGCGTGCCATCGCGCTTGGTGATGATCAGGGGTTTGCCGCGTTTCAAGGTACCGAGTGTCCTTCGAAGAGATCGTGTTGCCCTGGAATGTCGTCCGCGGATCTCTCCAATACGTCCTGAGCTTCTTCGATGAAGTCCCCAACTTCTTCAAACTGACGATAGACGCTGGCGAATCTCACGTATGCAACCTCATCCACTCGCCGCAGCACTGTTGAGATTCTTTCCCCAATCGTCTGGCTGGAAACCTCCTTCTCGTGTTGGGATACCAGTTGCTCCTCAACCTCATCAACTATTTGTTCGATCCGGTCAGATGATATGCGCCTTTTGTACGCCGCCCGACGGATGCTCTCGGCAATCTTCTCGCGGTTGTAGGGGACGCGGGAGCCATCCCTTTTAATGATCGCGAGCCTGATGGTTTCCTCGACGCGTTCATAAGTCGTGAAGCGTCGACCACACGCCAGGCATTGGCGCCGTCGTCTGATCGATCGACTGTTGTCGGTCGCGCGCGAATCGACTACTTTGTCGTCATTATTCTTGCAAAACGGACACCGCATCAGGTTGGGCTTCCGGTTGTTGCGCGCAGCAGCGACAAGAGGAACCCACGTACCATCACCGAGCTGCCCGCGCCGAGCAACTCCGCGTGTTGACAATACAAGATACACCACGCGTTGTTATTGATTGTAGTTTATAGCACAACATAATGTGTGTCAACCAAATAAGCGGTTTGTGTGGGGATTGAATTTAGGTAAACTGTCCCGGAGCGTTCGGCAGGGCTGTCTGCTCTCCCGCTGATGATGCCGCCGTTCAGAACTCCCCGCGCTGTTTTCTGGTTGCCGACGGACGGGTGACCGGCTCATCTGGAGCCTCTATGCCTCGGTAACAAGAGGTGTGTGTGGTGATTGCGAGCCTGATTATCACCAGAAACGTCCTGGAGTACTGGTGTAAGTCAACAGATAGTGGTATGTTATTGATCACGGGCCTGGAAGAATAATCTAGGAGCCGGCAATGAACGTGCGCCCGTGCCGGCCTGGCAGGGTGAGTGAGTGCTCACCTTGCTCGATGAGAGCCGCTGACCGGTGTGAAATGCCGCCTCAAGGGCGTTATTCACCGGCCCGTGGCCAATTGCAATTGGGTCGGGCGCGGCTGGTCTGACAAGGACTGCTACGGAGATCGGCGTGGCGAAAACGCTAAGAGTTCACTCATTGGCCAAGCAGTTGGGCGTTTCCAGCAAGCAGGTCATAGAGAAATGCCACGCCGAGGGCATTGAGTTGAAGAACCACATGGCCGCCATCTCGGTTGGCCTGGCGGAATCCATTCAAGAATGGTTCAGTGTCGGTGAAGACGTCACGACGATCGAGGTCGCGGAAAAAGTTGACCTGAGCAAAGTGCGTAAACCAACCCGCCGCAAGACCAAGACCCAAACAGAGGTTATGGGAAGCACCACGGCCGTGGCGGAACCGGAGCCGGAAGCTCCCCTGGCACCTGTACCCAGTGAGTCTCCTGAAGAAACGGTTACCGAACAAGAGAGCGTCCCCTCGGAGTTGGTTGCCCCCGTTGAAGTCCAGACGGCTACGCCTGAAGGAGAAGTCGCCGAGGTATTAGTGGCCCCCGCGGCTACCGAAGCACCGCCGGCTGAATCTAAGCGGTTGCAACCGGCCGCCAGTACCCAGGTCGAGTCGGAAGTTGAAACCGAAGAGCCTCCAACGCCACCGGAACAGATGAAGATTCCGGTCGTGAAACCACCGCAACCGCCCGAGGTTATTACTCCGGCTGGGCCACAGGTGGTGCCGGCCCCGGCCGAACTCAAAGGTCCGCGCGTAGTACGCATCGAGGCTCCGGATCAAGTCCGGGCTCCACGGCCGCGCACGACACCCGCCGCCCGTACTACCGCCACGGAGAGTACCTCAGCGCCTTCCGCCGCCCCCCGCCACGGACGTGGGCGGCGTCCAAGTGCCGAAGATCGTGAGGGCGCCGCCCGTTCGCGTAGTCCCCGTCGATATGGACACGTGGATGAGGTTGGTGAACGAGAGAAGGAGTGGCGTGACCAGGATTTGATTGAGCGACGTGAACGGTTGGCGGCCGCGACGGGGCATGGATTGCGTGAGCGGCGTGCCGCCGAACGCCGTCGGCAGGCCGTCGAGGCCGCTTCATCCTCGCCAGTGGCCCGTAAGGCGACGGTTGAGATCACGACACCGATCATGCTGAAAGACTTCTGTTCGGCTCTGGGTTCGCCATTCGCGCTGGTGTCACGCAAGCTGGTCGAGCACACTGACAAGCTCTGGACGATCAACCAGGTGATCGATGCCGAGATTGCCGAGTTATTGGCGATGGACCTGGGCGTGCTGGTGAAGATCGCCAAGCAGAAAACCGCATTTGAGAAATTGTGTGACGAATTTGCCCAACGCGAGTGCCAGAATTTGCAGCCCCGGCCACCCGTAGTAGCGATGTTGGGGCATGTCGATCACGGCAAGACGTCGTTACTGGATGCTATCCGGGCGGCCGATGTGGCCGGGGGTGAATCCGGCGGGATCACGCAGCACATCGGCGCTTATCGACTCGAGCGCGACGGCTGGAAGGTTACTTTCCTCGATACACCCGGTCATGAAGCCTTTACCGCCATGCGCGCCCGCGGGGCGAACCTGACCGACGTGGTGGTACTGGTGGTAGCGGCGGATGACGGGGTCATGCCCCAAACCGTCGAAGCCATCAACCATGCCAAGGCCGCGGGCGTCCAGATCGTGGTGGCACTCAACAAGATAGATCTGCTTAATGTGGACCTCAACCGAATCTATGCCCAACTGGCCGAGCACGAGTTAGCTCCCACGGAATGGGGTGGCGAGACGGACGTGATCAAGACCAGCGCCCAAACCGGCGAAGGTATTGAGGACCTGCTCGCGCACCTCAGTACTCTCAGTGACCTGCTCGATCTCAAGGCGGACCCCCAGGTTCCCGTCGAGGGGACTGTGATTGAGGCACAGATGCGCGAAGGGCATGGCGTGGTGACACAGGTGCTCGTCAGGAACGGCACCTTGCGTACCGGGCAGATTATCGTCTGTGGCGGTGGGGTGGGCCGCGTGCGGCTATTGCGTGACGATCGGAATCGGCGGGTTAAAGAAGCCCTGCCGGGTTGGCCGGTGGAAGTTGTCGGCCTGGACGTGCTCCCGGAAGCCGGCGATCGGCTGTTCCAGGTCAATGATTTGAAACTGGCCAAGGACATCGCCGAGGAGATTCGTCAGAAGCGGCGCACCGCGTCACTGGAATCAGCGCGTAAACCATTAACTTTGGAACAGTTGCTGGCTGGCGATCATGAAGGGCAGATCCCCGAGCTGAATGTGATCGTCAAGGCCGACGTTCAGGGCTCGGTCGATGTACTGAAGAAATCGCTGAGCGAATTTCCAACCGAGAAAGCGCATTTGCGCATCCTGCACGCGGCCGTGGGCGCGATCAGCGAGGCGGACGTGAATCTGGCGCGGGCGTCCAATGCCATAGTAATCGGATTTCACGTCGTCGCCGAGGATCACGCGCGGCAACTGGCCGACCAGCTTGGCGTTGAGCTGCGCCCGTATCGCGTGATCTACGAGATACTGGACGACATGAACAAGGCCCTGGCCGGATTGTTGGAGCCGATCGAGAAGGAAGAAGTGCGCGGCGCGGTGGAGGTGCGGCAGGTCTTTCACGTTTCCCGAGTTGGAACCGTGGCGGGCTGTTCGGTCTCCAATGGCATCGTGGCCCGTAAGCACCGGCTCCGGGTAGTACGCGACGGACGGGTGATCACCGAGGGGCGCGCGGTCCAGTCCCTGAAGCGATTCAAGGATGACGTACGCGAGGTGCGGGCTGGATTCGAGTGCGGTATCAAGCTGGAAGGATTCGATGACGTCAAGCCCGGGGATGTGATCGAGGCCTATGAAGTTGTCGAGATAGCACAGGAGTTGTAAGGCGGCGGGCGTGGTGGCCCTGGCCGGGATCAGACATGGTGGTCGGTGTTTTACAAGTCAGGCTGGGGATTTACGAAGCCCTGTCGTTGAAAGACAAACGCCGAGTTACCAAGAGCCTGAAAGACCGTCTGGGGCAGCGACACAATATCTCGGTCGCCGAGATCGCCGACCTGGATCATCGGCAAGCGGCCACCCTGGGCATTGCCATGATTGCCAACGAAGCCCGTTTTGTTGAAAGCGCGTTGTCCAAGATTGTGGATGAGATTCGAGCGTTTCCACGCGCCGCGCTGCTGGATTATGAAATAGAGCTGTTGTAACCGGACAGACCGCGGACACCGGTTGAACGAGGATCGCGTGCCCCACCGGACAGAAAAACTTGGCCACGCCATTCGCGCCGTACTCGCGGAAGCGATACAAACGCGCTTAAGTGATCCACGCATTGAGCTGTTGACGTCGATCACGCACGTGGAGGTCAGCGCCGATCTGTCGCTGGCGCGCGTGTACGTCAGTGTCATGGCGCCGGAAGTCCGGCGGAAGCTCTGCCTGCAAGCATTGCATGGCGCCAGCGGACGTTTGCGGCGCGCGCTGGGGGAGCGCCTCGTAATGCGGATAGTGCCGCGGCTCGAATTTGTACTGGACGATTCCATACAGCGCGCTTTCAATACCGTGCAGGCCATCGACGAGGCCATGGCGGAGCTGGGGGAGCGGCCGCCCTGGGTGGCCGACGAAGATGACTGGCCAGACGACACGAGCGCGAATCACGAGAACGATGTTGAACTCCGTGGGGATAAAACCGAGCTGGTGTCTGATCTCCGGGACGACATCGGCCCACAGGAGGAATGCTGAGCGATGAGGGGTGCCACCCGCTGCGCGCAGCGCCTGAAAGTACTGTTCAGTTCCTTGCGGACGAAACTCGGCAAGGTCCGGCCACCGTCCAGTGGCGATCCAGTCGCGCAAATGATTCTTGGCGTGCTGTCACGTGACATGCCCGAGTCCAGGGCGCATGCGGCCCTGGACCACATTCGCGTGATGGTAGTCGACTACAACGAACTGCGCGTCATTCCACCGATTGAGTTGACCGAGATGCTGGGGGACGTACCCGATGCGCGCCTGAAATGTGAAGATATCTCGCGCTCGCTCAACTCCATCTTCGCATTGAATCATGTTATTAATCTGGACCACCTGGCCGAACTGTCCGGCAAGGATATGCGGGCCTGGCTGGACCAGATCGACGGCTTGGAGGCTTACACGCGGGCGCGTATACGTCTGCTGGGATTGCGGCAACATGCGATCCCCTTGGACGAGGCCATGTGGGGGTATGCCCGCGCCCAGGAGATCGTGGACAAACGTTGTCCCTTGGAGGAGGCCCAGGCCTTTCTCGAACGCCAGATTGCCGAGGAGGACGCCCTTGAATTGGTCGCCTTGCTCAAGCGCCAGGCCTGGACCGAGATGAGTGCGGCGGTTCGCGACCGCGAGGTCGAGCGCATCCTGAGTGTGCCGCCAGATCGCACGGCGCGCAACATGCTGCAATTGGTAGGGGCGGAAGAGGATCTGGAGGATGAAGTTGAGCTTGCGTCGCTGGAGGAATCGTCGATAGAGCCGGATCCGGCACCGGTTAAGCGCGCGCGAAAGGCTTCAGGATCCCGGAAGAAAACCGCGGCGGCCCGTAAGACCAAAACTGGGAAAACGCGTGCCAAGTCTAAATCATCCGCGCGCGGCCAGACCAGAATCAAAGCAAGAAAAGGGACTAGGAAATCCGCGGCCAAATCCAGGAGCAAGACCCCGAAAAGCACCCGAGCCGCCCGGAAAAGTAAGCCTAAGCCCAAATCCAAATCCACACCCCAGCCCAAGCCAAGGGCGAAAAAAGCCAGATCCAGCAAGAGCAAGGCTAGGGCGTAGTCCACCGAGGAACCGCCGGTATCACCGCGCCCTGGGTGAGGCGTTCCATACGACTTACACTATTCACCTCCCGAGTCCGGGCGCACGCTCCCGGCAGGGATAACCGGCGCTCGTGCTGAAGTGGCTAGACACCCATGGTCGCGGTTGCTACAACGACGTTGCGAGTAAGTTCCGGCACCATTGGGATACTGCTATGTCAGACTTTTCTTGTGTAATTCGCCCGCGGCCCGTGACTCGGCGTGTGATGTGGCCTGTGCTCATACTAGTGATTGTGACGGTCGGCGGAGTGCCGGCGTGGGTGAGTGGTCAGGTCGTTTCCGACGGCGCCAGCGCGGATGAGGCTCTGATACCATTGGCAGAGGTGCCGGGGGTTCCCCGCCCAAGAACACAACCGGTTCGCGCACTCGACCAACAACCCGAAGTGTTCAAGCTCTACGAGCAGGCCCGTGAGTTTTTCGACGATGAACTCTACCGGCGTTGTGCGGAGCGTTTGGAGCAGGCGCTCGATCTGGCGGAGGGGAATTACTACGAATTGGCCTATCTGATGGGGCAGACCCGCTATCGTCTGCGGGAGTTTGGCCAGGCGCGCACCTTCGCGGAAATAGCTACTAATTTACGGCCGGGGGCGGCGGATGCGCATTACCTGCTGGGAATGCTCTACATGAATCAAGGGCAACTCACGTTGGCCACGCAGCAGTTTCGCAGCGCCACCCTCGCGGCGCCAGACGAGCCGAACAATCCGCACGTGACGGCGGCCTGGTTCCAGTTGGGCACGTGCCTGGAGCAGAGAGGCTGGTTGACGGCCGCCGTGGAGTGCTACGCCCGCTTCGATGATGCCGTCTGGGACACCCATCGCGAACAACGCCGCGAGGACGTTATCGCCGCGCTGCTGGAAGAACATCCGAATGGACTGATTGACAAACGGCTGGGGTTATTGCACCGGCTGGGATTGAAGGCTGAGTCGATTGAGGTCATTGCCGAAGCGCTCGGCCGCCAGCCGGAAGAACCTGAACTGATTCGGATGTATGTACAGGCGTTGATTGAGGGCGAGGCGGCCACGGAAGCCCTGGAGTACTGCCGGGCGCGTCTGAATACGCTGCTGGCGGATACCCCGAGCGGTGAAACCGTGGGCTCTTTGTGGTGCACGCCCTTGTTGGGCCTGGCGGTAGCCGCCGCCGACGCGGCCGGCCAATTGGATGAGTGGGTGACCGAGCTGGTTGCCCGGATCGAACAGGGTGAAGATTTTGAGTTCGCGGTCGCCGTAACACGCCGGCTCAGTCGAGCCGGGCACCATCAGGCGGCGATACGACTGTGGCAGGCTTTGGCGGCGCAGCACCCGGATGACGCGGATACCGCTTGGGCCTTGGCGACCGCGCGAGCACAGGCGGGCGAATTGGAAGCAGCCCTCACGCGGCTGAGTGAATTTGTCCGCCAGCATCCGGAGGTGGCGGGGGTTTCAAGCCAGAGGCTGAGCGCCTGGGAGGAGAGCCTCGGGGCGCGCGAAGAGGCCGGGCAACTGGTAGCGCGACTGGCGGCGGAACCGGAGCGGGATTTCGCCACCAACTTTGTGTTGGGCATGTCGGCGGTGGATGCGCCCGAGCTGGCGATCGGGCTGTTTCAAGCAGTGCTGGATGCGCGCGCGGACTTTGTCCTGGCCCACATCGCGTGGGGCCGCATGTTGTTGGCTGAGTATCGGTGGGAAGAGGCCAAGGCGCAGGCTGCCGCCGCGCTGGAAATCGCGCCGCATGCGGGGGCGGCGCACTTCATTATGGCCACGGCCCAGGCCGGCCTGGATGAAAATGAAGCGGCGGCGGAGTCGTATCGACTGGCGTTAAAGTACAGTCCGACTGACACGGACTATGCCTACCAGGCGGCGCGCCACTATCGCCGAACTGGTGAACTGGCCGCGGCGCAACGTTACTTTCAACAGGCTTTTACGAGTGATCCGCTCAATGCCCAAGCGGTTGAAAACCTGATCGACAGTTACCTGGGGGGGCGCAAACTGGGCGTGGCTCGCGCACAACTTCAAAAAGCCGAAGCGTGTGATTTGCCGCCGGACGCTCTGCGTCGTATTCGCACCATACTGCGCTTCGCCGAAACGCCCTTGAGCGCTGAACATCTAGCGGAGTTGAAACGGCAATTCGATCAGTCTCCAGACGACGCCGAGACCGGTCTGCGGCTGGCGGCGGGACTCTATGTGTCCGGCCAGGCGGAGGAGGGTTTCCCGTTTGTCGAGCGTGTGTTGGCGCTCGATCCTGACGATGAACGCGCCATGGTGCTGGCGGCCCGTATGCATGCTCGGCGGCTCGAGTTTGAGCCCGCCACGCACTATTTGGTCAAACTAGCCCAGCGCTACCCGAACCGCTCGGATTTGCATGCCCTGCTGGCGGAGAGCTACCTGGCTGATTTCCGACTGGACGAGGCCCGAGCCACACTGCGGCATATGCTGGCGAGCGATCCGGAAAAACGGTTTCGCGAGTTGTACCGTCAACGCCTGCTGCTGTCCTACGTCGAATTTTCCGAGTACGACGAGGCGCTGGCCATATTGGATAACTGGATTACGGAGGAGCCGGAGCAGGCAAGCTGGATCCTTCAGAAACTGCGTTTGTTGTTGTTAGCTGACCGGGATCAGCAGGCCATGGATCTGGCACTGGCCCAGTTGGCACCGGCCACGGAGCGTTTTACCAGGATATACCAGGAATACCAGGAGATCGCCGAGCGGTTTCAGGCCGCGCCAAACGATCCGGAAGTACGTGCGACAGCCCAGCGCGTGCAGGGCGAAACCGAGCTGGCACATAATGACTTGCTGCGGCAGCGGACCGTATTTGTGCAGGCGGGCATGGATGCCCGGCGCCATGACCAGGTGATCGAGCACGTGCGGCAATGGCAGAGTAGCGGACCGGAGGATGGGCGATACACGCAGTGGCTGGCGCAGGCCTTGATCGCGGATGACCGTCCGGCGGAAGCCCTTGAAGAACTCAAGAGTTTTCAGCCCGCCTCTCCGCAAGCTGAAGCCGCACTGCGCGGTTGGCGCGCGCAGGCGGAAGCCGCGGCCGGACACACCGACCGGGCTCTGGCGGAATTAGAGGCGCTCCTGGCCGAGGGTCCCGGAGTGCTGGAGCCGGGGAACCGCGCGGAGGTATGGGAGCAGCTCATACAACTGCTGGTCGACGCGGAGCGGTACGACGCGGCCCTGGAATGTTGTGAGGAGTGGTTCCACACGGACTTCGACACCAGCGATGATGGGATCCGCGCGTTACTGTTGAGCTACAAGTGCTCGATCCTGGCAACGGCTGATCGTACGGATGAATACCTGGAGCTGGCCCAGCGCTTGCTGGTTCTGGATCCGGATAACATCGGCCTGCATAATGACCTGGGCTACATGTGGGTGGATACCGGAGAGAACCTGGAGCAGGCGACGCGCATGATCCGGCGGGCGGTCGTGGCGGATCCCCTGCGCGCGGCGTATCTCGACAGCCTGGGCTGGGCGTACTACAAGGCCGGCGACTTCAGCACGGCACAGCTTTATCTGCACCGAGCCATCCGGCTACGCGAAGGCCAGGATCCAGTCTTGTACGATCATCTGGCCGATGCGGAATACCGTTTGGGTAACCCGGCGACGGCCCAAAGTCACTGGCAACAAGCCCTGGAACTGGCGGCCGAACGGGATACGCCACCCGATACCGATTTGCGAGCCAGTATCGAGGCGAAGCTGGCGGCGATTGAGCGCGGGGCGTCTCCGCAATTGGCTCCAACCGCCGAGGAACAAGCGCGCGATGCTGATTGAACGCGCGTATCCGGAGACATCATGAGCACGCCACTGGAAATCGCGCGACAAGTTATCACGGATGAGGCTGATGCGCTGGGGCAATTAGCGGCGACGCTGAATCACGATTTTGATGCCATCCTCGACACGATGTTGTCCGCCCACCAGATCATTGTCAGTGGTCTGGGTAAAAGTGGCGATATTGCGCGCAAGATGGCCGCCTCGCTGACGAGTACGGGTACCCCGGCCCTATGCATGCACCCGGTGGAGGCCTTGCATGGTGATCTGGGTATTGTTAATGAGCAACATTGTTTGATTGCCTTGTCACGCAGCGGTAATACCGATGAGGTGCTGCGATTCGTGACTCATTTTCACCGGTTGGGTGGACCGGTCATCGGGATTACCCAGGGGCGCCAGTCCAAGCTGGCGGAACTCGCCCGCCACACGATTTTATTACCGGATGTCGCGGAAGCCGGTCCACTGAACCTGGCGCCCACGACCAGTTGTGTGATGATGCTGGCGGTCGGCGATGCCCTGGCCATGGCTCTGCTGCATCGAAGGGGTCTCAAGCAGGAAGACTTCGCCCAATATCATCCGGAAGGTGCCCTGGGGCGCCGGTTGCTGCTACGCGCCGGCGACCTGATGCACAGCGGCGACGACCTGCCACTCGCGCGGGCTGAAGATTCTTTCGGCCAGTTGATCCTGGAAATGACTCGCAAGCAACTGGGTTTGGCGCTGATTGTCGAGCAATCCGGTCAACTGCTGGGTACCTTTACAGATGGCGACTTGCGGCGGGTGTTTGAGCGCATTGAAGACCCGCGCAAGCTGGATGCCCGTGCGGCGTACACCGGCAGTCGCCGATCATCCACGTCGCCGCCCGTGCCCGTATCCACGGTAGCCGCCACTCATGCCGCGGTGGATTGTCTGCGGATCATGAGTGAAGGTCAGATAACCAGTCTGATCGTGACTGATGACACTGGCCGACCGCAAGGCGTTCTGCGTCTGATGGATCTGCTACGAGCCGGTCTGGGCTAGTAGTTGGTTCCGATATTCTGGGGGGGAACTGGCCAATAGCTGGCTGATTAGCAACTCGGGGTCATGCGTCTCCACTGAGCTAACACATGTCCTGGTACAGTTTTGCCGATGATTGGATTGGCAGTTATGGCTGTGCGGTCCAGCGTTGCCATTAACAGTCCACCCTGGAATTTGTGATGAGTACAGACCACGACCAAGTAACAAGCAAACTCGACATTGTCGTGTCGAAAGACCTCCTACAGGCTTGGATTGCGCGGTCCGATGCAGCCGTCGAGGAACGGCTAGACTACTCGCTGGATGACATTCTCGCGGAGCTGCAGGCGCGCAAGATTGTGATTGATGACGCTGTGCGCGCGCGGGCGGCACAGTATGTCGCCCTGCAAACCGATCCCGAGAACACAGCCAATGAGGGGCCACGGGAGATTCCCGATAAATACCTGATCGCTGAAGGGCGGCCGCCCCAGGAAACGGAGGACGGTGGATTCGAGTGGGCCGAGGAATATGTGGAGTCCAAGCAGTACGACGAGGACGAAGACCGCATCGACTATTTCTCGTTTTACACAATCAAAACTGTATCGGAAAAGGCAGTGGTTGGCCGGATTACGCCCCCGCGGGATGGGGTCCCGGGGAGCGACATCCACGGCCAGGCTGTGCGCCCGAAGCAACGACAGGGTACCCCGGTCGAAGTAATCGGAGCGCTGCGTGTCTCGGATAAAGACGGCAGCGTGACCGCCGAGAGCGATGGCCGGATAGTGTTCGAGCATGGTAAGTTGCGTCTGGACGAGTTCCTGGCCATCCGCGGGGATATTGATTTCAGCTCGGGTAATCTTGATGTTTGTGTCGACGTGTCCATCAAGGGGACGGTGCGCTCAAACTTCAGTGTCCGAACCAGCAAGTCGCTCACAGTGGACAATATGATCGAGGCGGCCACTGTAACTGTCAGCGGCAATATTTCGGTTCGGGGTGGACTACATGGTGGCGGTGGCGGAGAGGGGGCGGTCGGACGATTGCAAGCTGGTGGCTGTATCGTGCTACGGTTCTGTAACGAGGCCGTGGTCCAGGCAGAAGGTGAGATCCGGGTTTTGAAGGAGACTCTCAATAGTCACGTCAAAACCCAGGATCGCTTCATCAGCCCGCGCGGCACGATCATTGGTGGTGATGTCTGGGCGCGCGAAGGTATTGAGGCGCGGGTACTGGGCAGTGACGCCGGTGTTCTCGGTCATGTGGCGGCGGGCATCTCGCGCGAAGTGCTCGGGCGCGTGCAGCGGATTGACAAGGAAATGCGGAATCACCTCAAGTGTGCCGAGGTGATCCGTCAGCGGATTACTCCTCTGACAGCGAACATCAAGCGTCTGACAGCTCAACAGCGTGAGCAGGCTACCGAGCTGATGGCTAAAGCGGATGAGCTTGAGTTCGCGGTGAAAGATACCCAGAAAGAACGTGACCACCTGCTCGAAGTCGCGCGTCCGGGCAGCGCGGTCGCCATCGTGGTAAATGAGCGGATATATCCGGGGGTGTACATCACGCTGAACGCGCGCGAAACCCACATTAAAGAAGTACTGCACGGGCCGGCGCGGATTGAGGAACGCAAGGTACAGGGAGTCACGGAGTTGGTGGCGGTTAATCAGAGCACTGGTAGCGTGACGGTTTTACCAAGCGCGGAAATTAAACTATTGGATGCGGCCGCCGAGTCGGCGGATTTGATCGGAGGCAGTGATGGAACCAATCGGGTTGGAAGCGGCGACCAAAAATCGTGAGTTGGCCGTGGTAACGGCGGATGTGTTGGGTGACCTGGCGTTCATGGTTAACGATGATGAAGTGGTTCAGCCTCCAGTGGGGACGATCTGGTTACGTTGTCAAATATCCTATGAAGGCCCGGCGAAAGGTGCCCTGTGTTGCTGGTGTAGTCGCGACTTTGCCATCCAACTAACCGCCAACCTGCTGGGTATTGAACCGGATGAAAGTGATGCTCGGTCCGGAGCGAGGGACGCCCTGCGGGAGTTCATGAATATTCTCTGTGGGCAGTTGGTGACGGCGTGGTATGGCACGGATAGCGTGTTCAACCTGTCGATCCCAACTGTCGAGACATGTGTCGAGACTCCGGAGCTGCCTGGCCAACCGGGTGGCTATTGTCGGCTCTCGATTTGTGGCGAACCGTTTTATTGCACATACACCGAGCAGTGCTGATCATCACGTCGGCATAAGGGTTTTAGATGCCACTCCTTGGAGAAATCAGGGATCTGACGCGTGAGGAGTACGACCTCTTCCGCCGACTTGTATACCAGAAATCTGGCATCAATCTCGGTGATCAGAAGATGCAATTGGTGCGGGCGCGACTGGGCAAGCGTGTGCGGGCCGGCGGGTTTAACTCCTATCACTCGTACTACGAATACGTACGCGACGATTCCAGTGGAGACGAGTTGGCGTGCCTGATTGATGCCATCTCGACCAATACCACCCATCTGTTTCGCGAGAAACAGCACTTCAAGTTCATGGCATCCGTGCTGAGGGACTGGAGTAGGGATTCGCAGTGGCGGCTCCAAAATCGCAATGTGCGTATCTGGAGCGCGGCCTGCTCAAGTGGAGAAGAGCCCTACTCAATTGCCATGACGGCCCATGGCACGCTGAGTTCTCAGCCCGGCCTCGAACTGAAAATCCTGGCGACCGATATTTCCAACACCATGCTGGAGCAGGCCCGGGCCGGGGTATACGAAACCCGTCATCTGGGGACCGTGCCAGTCAAGTTCCGCCAGGACTACTTTACGCCGGTTCACAGTGCTACGCGGCCGACCATGCGGGTGAAACCGTGTTTACGGCGTCTGATTACCTTCGAGCACTTCAACCTGATGTCGGAGAGATTTCCGTTTCGTCATGGTTTCAACATCATCTTCTGCCGCAATGTGATGATCTACTTCGATCGTGCCACTCAGGCGGTCCTGGTCGAGAAGCTGGTCAAGCAACTGCGGCCCGAGGGTTTTTTGCTGATTGGCCATTCGGAGAGCCTTAACTCGGTCCAGCATCCACTCAAATATATTCAACCGGCGATCTACCAGAGACTGAATTGATGAATCCGGCCGCGAGTTTGGACAGCGACATATTCCTGATGGCTGGGCAGATGAGTGTCCACGCCCAACCGGTTACCATTCGTACCATCCTGGGCAGTTGTGTCGCGGTTTGTTTGTGGGACAGTGTATCACCGCTTGCGGGAATGAATCATTATCTGCTGCCATATCCCCTGGAGGTCGAGACCGCCGACGACCGCTTTGGCAGCGTATCCATCCCGCGCCTGATCCGTGCCATGTGGCGGAAAGGCGCCCAGTCCCGCAATCTGCAAGCCGCGGTGATCGGCGGCGGCTCGCCACTCGCGGCCTTGGGAACGACCGCGGTTGGTGATGGTAACGTGGAAGTCGCCAAGGCCGTGCTGGGTGAACAGCGTATACCTATTGTGCGACAGGATACTGGTGGGGCACATGGTCGGAAAGTCTTATTCAAAACAGTCCGTGCCGAGTTGTGCATTGAGCATGTATGTGGTTGGCCCTAGAAAACTAGTGACTTAGTGCCGTCATGAAAGACACAGGCCCAGCGCGAGTACTGATTGTAGATGAGTCGCCGCAATTCCGTCGGCAACTCACACAAGAACTCGAAAAACACTCTCGCGTGACCGTGATCGCGAGCGCTGGTGATGCGCTCGAGGCACGCCAGAAGATTCTCGAGCATCGTCCGGATGTCATTACCCTTGATCTGGAACTGCCGAAAGTCAATGCTCTGACCTTCCTGCGCTCGTTGCGGCAGCACTACCCGGTTCCAGTGATCATCTGCAGTGGCCATACTGAGCGGAATGGCACCCTGGGGCTCAAGGCGATTGAGCTGGGGGCTCTCGATATTGTCACTAAACCCCTGACAAACTCGGCTGAGGCACTCCGTGATTTGGGGAATGAACTGGCGGTCAAGATATGCATGGCGCATAACGAAGCTCGTCCGGTTCCGCGTGTTCGGCCGACTCCCCGGCCACGGCGCTGGTCCTTTTCCGAGTGCGGACTCAATCCCCACCACTATCTGGTTGCGATCGGTGCTTCTACCGGTGGCACCGAAGCGCTGCGGGCGCTGTTGGTCAGCGCGCCGCCGGACTTCCCGCCGACCGTCATCGTGCAGCACATGCCGGCGGCATTCACGGCCAACTTCGCGCAACGACTTGATCAACTCAGCGAACTCCAGGTGAGTGAAGCCCGCGAAGGTGATGTGCTGTACCCCGGCCGTGTCTTAGTGGCCCGGGGCGATACGCATTTGATAGTTCGCCGGATGAGCCGGCTGGTTAGTGTGGGCTATACGGACCAATTGCTGGTGAACCGGCATTGCCCAAGCGTTGATGTGTTGTTCGACTCTGTCGCCCACCACTTCGGATCGGCGGCGGTTGGGGTTCTGTTGACCGGGATGGGAACCGATGGGGCGCATGGGCTGTTACGGATGCGGGCCAGAGGAGCCCTGACCATCGCCCAGGATCAACGATCGAGCGTGGTATACGGGATGCCCAAGGCTGCGCTGCGATTGGGGGCAGTTGGGCATATTGCCAGCCCGGATCAGATACCGGCACTGATTCAACGGTTTCTGAGCCAGAAACGCGTCCGTGCGGGGGAACATTCCGGGCTATCTCGAGATTGATGGTTTCGACCTGACTATTATCCCACTCACAATGTCCGATTATGGGGATTGACTGGCCAGGCAATTCGGGTCATCAGGCCACTTCGATCCCGATCAGTAAGCATATCTAAGGATTTGTCCCATAATTCCTTATGTCTCTCATTTCCGGCTTGGTTAAGAATTCACTTTGAACTATACTGCTATTCTGACAGGAAAACCGCGCTTATGCGCGGTATTGCTGGTGATAGGGGACGGTTAGGGCCATTGACCGGAGCCGCAGAATTTTATTGCCAATAAAACCAGTTTCGGTGATATTGCCGGATGCGACGATGCTGTGCCGTGCAGCGCCGGTGATCGACCTATAAAAATGGTAGGTGGTGTATGTGTATCGACAAGACTCGCGGTGATCGAACGGGCAAGTCAAAGCGTGGACCGAGCGGTTTTACATTAGTTGAGCTCCTGACCGTAATTGCCATCATTTCGCTCTTGATTGGATTGTTATTGCCGGCCCTTTCCAAGGCTCGCGAGCAAGCCAAGAAGACCAAGACACGTGCTACCCTGAAGGCCATCAGCGATGGTCTGGACATGTTCCGCGCCGAGAATGAGGAAGAGTTCCAGGGTTACCCGCCATCCGAAGTCGCCGAGGATCAGACCGAGGCTGGAGCGCAGTCCCTCTATGGCGCGCAATGGCTGGTGCGCTACCTGATGGGCAAGGATCTCAATGGCTGGATCTCTCCCAAGAGTGTGCCCCGAGACTACCATGGCACGGATCCCTGGAAATATGAAAACTGGTATGACATGGACGTCATGAACGGCGAGCCAATGGATCGGGTTGGCGTGTACCTTCAGCCGGAAGGCCTCAAACTGGCGCGGCCTGATGAGCTCAGGAGCGAGCCGCCTCCGGGTCTGCCAGCCTGGGTCGATTTGGAGTCACTGAAGCAGTTAGTTATTCTTGATTCTTTTGACTTCCCGATCCTCTATTACAACGCTGATTCACGGCAGGCTTCCCGGCCGAATGCCCAGATCGCCAAGTATGATCGGGACTCTACCTACGGCGGTATTTTCAACTTTGAGGACAACACGCTGTTCACGGGTAAATGCGCCGGCGGGACGTGTGAATTCCCCAGTTGGGATCTGGCTGGTGACGGTAAGGAGCACCGCATTTCCGAGTTTGGAGAGGATCCACCTGATCGCGATACGATTACAGAGACACCCCATTCCTTCCTGTACTATATCCTGGACAAAGAGGCTTACGACGCTACTTATAGAGAAGGCATGCCGGCTAATACGCGGCCGACAACTCCGCGTCGGCGGGCCAGCTTCATGTTGATTACCGCCGGCAAGGATGGTTTGTACGGCACGCTCGACGACGTGAACAATTTTTAACGTTCACGGATGTAAGGGCCGCAATTGTTTTCGGATAGGGCCCTTCGGGTACGATAACTCGAAGGGCCCTGATTTTTGTAACCCGAGTAGCCGCAAATTAAGGAGAAGTGCACGAATCAACAAAGTCTACCTCGATTTGTTGGTTTTTCCGTGAATGTCAAGGGGGGAAAATATTACAATGGCAACGGTCCGAATTCCGAAGTTGCGAGTCGAAGCCTTGAATACGGAGTAAGAGCATGGTTCCAATGGAGCGTTCATTTGGTGCCAGGACGGCAATCCTTGTTTCCGGATTGCTCGTGATGCTGGCTGGGTTGGGAATCGGCGGCACGGCCCCGGTGCTGGCCGCTGACCGCATGGTTTTTGCAGAGAATTTTGCGGCGACATGGTGAAGTTACTGTCCAAGCGTCGGTCGGGCGCTAATCAGTCTCGAAGCGATGTATCCGGATACTTTCACCTTCCTCCAGATACATGGGCAGGACGGCTATGAAACTACCTGGGGGACGAATCGCCGCACAGTTTTCTACGCGCCTTGGGATGGATATCCCACGGTGTGGGTCTGTGGTGATTACAAGAAGGTTGGTGGCGGTGACGAGGATGACCTGTTCAACCTTTTCCGCGGGCGCTATTTTCTGTATCGCTCCCGCCCGGTGGATGTCGCGGTAACCGTGGGTGCCGAACAAGTCAGCGGTTACACTTATAAAGTCAGCGCACAGGTTCGTATGGATGCCGCTGGCGAGGCCAAGACAGTGCGCGTATACATCAGCGCCGCCCAAGGCAATTACCCGACTGGTACGCAATACGATCACTGCCTGATGAATCCAGCGCCGACTGCGACAGATGTCTATTTAGAGCCGGGCGACAGCGTGATCGTCGACACCCAGATCACATTCTCTCCGCTCAATTCGAATACCGAGATCATCACGTGGTTGCAGGAACCGTTCAGCACTGGTCCGGCGATTATTTATAACGCCGACAAGATGGTCTATCCGTTCGAGATCCTGACGCCCGTCGGTGACATGAACTGCGATGGCGAAGTTAATTCCTATGATATTGATGGCTTCATCTGTGCGATGAGCCCGACATGTAATTACGAAGGCGGATTCCCTTACTGTGATCGGCAACTGGCCGATTGCAATAATGACTACGAGGTCAATGCATACGACATTGACTGGTTTATTGCGATCGTCGGCGGCGGTTAACCCACGCTCCGATGATTAGGGAATAACGCCCGTGGCCCCGACAATGTGCGGTGCCACGGGCGTTTTTTTAAGGCTGGGCGGTTGCGGGGTGACGCCCGCGAGATGCGTGCATCGGAATAAGAGCCGTATCTATTTGTGGATTTTCCGTGAAAAGCGGGGGGATGAAATATTATAATAATAAACGGTCCGATATCCCGGAGTTGTGAGATAGGCACCGAATACGGAGTGAGAGCATGGGTCCAACGAAGCTTTCATATAATGCCAGGATGGCAAACCTCGCCGCTGGATTGCTGGTGATACTGGCTGGTCTGGGAATCGGCGGCCCGGCCCCCGTGTTGGCCGCTGATCGGATGATCATGGCGGAACAGTTCACCGCGACGTGGTGCGGCTACTGCCCCCAGGCTGGTCGAGCCCTAATCAGCCTTCAGGACATGTATCCCGATACATTCGCCATGATCCAGATTCACGGACAAGATGGCTACGAAACGGCCTGGGGTACGCATCGCCGCTTCACCTTCTATGCGCCGTGGGTGGGTTACCCCACGGTATGGTTCTGCGGCGAAGACAAGCTGGTTGGTGGTGATGAGGAGGAGATCTTGTTCAACCTGTACCGCGGGCGTTATTTTCTGTACCGGGCTCGACCGGTGGATGTCTCGGTGACAGTGGGGGCCGAGCAGGTCGGCGGAGCGACTTATGCCGTACGGGCACAGGTCCGGATGGACGCTGATGGCGAGGCCAAGACCGTGCGCCTTTACATCGCCAGCGTATTGAACAATTATCCTACTGGCACGCAATACGAAAACTGCCTGGTGGATCCGGCACCGACAGTTACTGATGTCTCCCTGGAGCCGGGTGAAAGCGCGATCGTTGAGACACAGATCACGTTCGATCCGTACAATACGAACATCGAGCTTATCGCCTGGGTGCAGGAGCCGTACAGCACTGGTCCGGCGATTATCTATAATGCCGACAAGATGGCCTACCCGCTGGAGATTCTGACGCCGGTAGGTGACATGAACTGCGATGGCGCCATCGATTCATACGACATCGATGGTTTCATCTGCGCGGTGAGCCCGGCGTGTGATTACGAAGACATGTACCCGACCTGCGATCGGCAACTGGCCGATTGCAATAATGACTCCGCGATCAACGCGTACGACATTGACTGGTTCATTGATATCATGAGCGGCGGATGATCCACGCCGTGATGATTACGGAGCAGCGCCCGTGGCCCCGACGTTGTGCGGTGCCACGGGTGTTTTTAGACTGAGCGGATGCCGTGACGCCCGCTAGATGTACACAGGAGTATGTAAATGCGCAACCCAGGGCGATGGATAGTAACGATGGCGATGTTACTGGGGCTGGGGGCTGGCGCGGTGGGCGCCGCCGACCGTGTGGTGATGGCTGAGCTGTTCACGGCCACGTGGTGAACGTTCTGCCCGAGCGCCGGTGCGGCGCTGAATATGCTGGGCTTCCATTACCCTGAGAGTTTCACCTCTCTCCAGATCCACGGGGCCGACAATTACACGACGGCCTGGGGGGATAACCGCCGGACTGTATTTTATGCTCCATGGAACGGGTATCCCTCGGTGTTCATTGGTGGCGAATACCTGCATCTGGGTGGTGGGAATATCCTGGACCTATATGACGAATATCTGCAGCGCTACCTGGCTTACCAGGCACAGGGAACTGATGTGTCGATCGATGCCGGCGCGGTCTATCTCGGTGGCACGACCTATCAGGTCAGCGTACAGGTATGTCTCGATGCCGATGGTGATGCCAAGACGCTGCGTGTCTATGTTGCCAACGCGCTGAAGTATTATCCGGGTGGTAGCTACTACAACCACACTCTGATGGATCCCGCCCCAACCAGTCAGGATGTCTTCTTGCAGCCCGGCGAGTGTGTAATCCTGACCCGCGACCTCACATTCAACGCCGAAAGCTGGAACCGGCAGTCATATATCGAGGTTTTCGCCTGGGCGCAGGAAGCGCTCGACAGTTGGCCCGCCGAGATCCACAACGCCGTCACGCTCCCCTGGCCGCTGACTCACCTGACCCCCGTCGGTGATCTGAA
The DNA here is from genome assembly GCA_043820985.1 of Planctomycetota bacterium. Taxonomy (GTDB): domain Bacteria; phylum Planctomycetota; class Phycisphaerae; order UBA1845; family Fen-1342; genus JAAYXS01. Next base: position 10,711 of record JBDRDH010000077.1, on the reverse strand, counting down.
CTGCGACGGCCTGATTAATGCCTACGACATCGACGGCTTCATTTGTGCGCTGAGCCCCGGCTGCGATTACGCCGGGGATTATCCCGACTGTGATTCGGCTCTGGCGGACTGCAACCGTGACGGCGGCGTGAATGCCTACGACATCGATGCGTTCATTGCTTTGCTGGCCGGCGGGTAGAAGGCGGCGCAGGTGGACGGCTGCTATGCGAGCAGTTGTTTGAGTTCCGCCACGTGTTCGGATTCGGCGGCGATTCGTGAGCGGATAAACTCTTCGAGCGGGACATCGCCGCCAACACGCCGCAACAGGTCCTGGTAAGCCTCGAGCGCGGCTTCCTCAAAGGTCAGGGCCGTTTCGAAAGCCTCTTTCGCGTCAATCGATTCGGGTGGCAGGGAGATGTTCAATTGCAGGGCGGGCACGGCCCCGAGTTCCCGGATCTTGCGGGCGATGACCTCGGCGTGCTGGATGGTCTCTTCAAAGCACGCGCGTAACTTCGGTTCGACGATCAGCCGTTCCACCCCGCGCACCGCGTTGGTTAAATGCAGGTAGCGGATGGCGGCTTCCACCTCTTCGGCGAAGACGCGATTCAGTTCCTGGATGATTTCGTCGGAGGAAAGTCGGTTCACCTGTAACTCCCACCAGAGGTGACTATTCAGGTACGTTTTTGGCCAGGCATTCGGTGTCGCAAGATTGGCCAGCGCGCGGCTGCCGCGCGCAGGACGGGTCAACAGACTGCCAGGCCGCCACAAATTCAGCCGCCGGCTTGGGATGCGCATCGAGAAAATGCAGGAAAGAAACCAGGCGGCGGGCGGTCTCGTTGCTGACCAGATGCTCAAGCTTGCAGGCGTCGATCTCGGCCTGCTGATCGTTCACTCCCAGCAGCTCGACAAACAGGCGCTGGACGATTTGCCGCTTGGTCTTGATCGCATCCACCAGTTCCTGGCCCTGCTCGGAAAGCCGCAGGTGGCGGTTTTCATCCTGCAGGATCAATCCACTTTTTTTCAAGGGGCGCAAGGAAATCGAGACGCTGCCGCGGGTGATATTCAATTGCCGGGCGATATCCGAGACGCGCGCATAACCCAGCCGTTGAATCAGATCGTCGATCGCCATCAGGTGATGAGCGGCACTGTGAGTGATGACGTTTTGGTCAAATTCCTTCCAGGTCTTCACGGTCTCTCCGTCATCCGGCGGTTGCATCAGGCCAGTACACCTTTCATTATATGCCGCCTCGCGGCCCACGCCGACCCCCCGGGGTCGGCTGCCAGCCGGAGCATTCCGGGGCCAGGATCCGTGTATGCGGGGGCCGAATGCCGTGAGGATTCCGACCCGTCCAGGCGCGCGAAAATCCACACATAAGCAAAACCTGGCCTTTCCTGTGTCTATAGCATACCGCCTCCAGGCCGGGCCGGCGACCGTCCGCGCGGGTGGGCAGACTGGGTTGGTACTGTTATAGCGCGGTACTGGCGCCAGCGGTCTGGGAAACTGGTTTGCGTCGAGATATTGCCTGGTCTGGATTGACACCGGGCCAGGCGGGGCAGTTGCTCCCCGAGCGCGGCATGCAGGTTGCCATAATGAAATAATCCGGTTGCAATACGGCCCGGATTGTTGGCTGACAAGCAAAGCCCAGGGAGTGTCGAGCGGAGACGGGCGGGCTTGCGAGCAAGTACCTAATTACTGCCAGAAACCCACGGAGAGAGTCATGTCGAACATGGTACAGGATTTCATGCAGGGGGTGATCGCCAAGAACCCGGAACAGAAGGAGTTCCATCAGGCGGTCCAGGAAGTGGTCGAATCGCTGGTCCCGGTGCTGGACCGGCATCCCGAGTTTCGCAAGGCCAAGATCCTTGAGCGGATCGTCGAGCCCGAGCGCGTGATCATGTTCCGCGTTCCCTGGGTCGATGACCAGGGCGACGTGCAGGTCAACCGCGGCATGCGGGTTGAGTACAACTCGGCCATCGGCCCCTACAAGGGCGGCCTGCGTTTCCACCCCTCGGTCAACCTCGGCATCATCAAGTTCCTGGGCTTCGAGCAGGTCTTCAAGAATGCCCTGACCACCCTGCCCATGGGCGGCGGCAAGGGCGGCTCGGACTTCGACCCCAAGGGCAAGAGCGATCTGGAAGTCATGCGCTTCACGCAGAGCTTCATGAGCGAACTCTTCCGCCACATCGGCCAGAACTGCGACGTCCCCGCCGGTGACATCGGCGTCGGCGGCCGCGAGATCGGCTTCATGTTCGGCCAGTACAAGAAGCTCACCCGCCAGTTCGAAGGTGTCCTTACCGGCAAGGGCCTCAACTGGGGTGGCAGCCTGATTCGGCCGGAAGCCACCGGCTACGGCCAGGTCTACTTCGCCGAGGAGATGCTCAAGACCCGCGGCGAGAGCCTGGAAGGCAAGAGGTGCGTCGTTTCCGGCTCCGGGAACGTGGCCCAGTATGCCACCGAGAAGGTTCTGGACCTCGGCGGCATTCCGCTGACCTTCTCTGACTCCAGCGGCTACATCGTTGATGAGGAAGGCGTTGACCGCGACAAGCTGGCCTTTGTGATGCAGCTCAAGAACGTCAAGCGCGGCCGCATCAAGGAGTATGTCGACAAGTACCCGAAGGCTTCCTATATAGCGGTCGATCCCAGCCAGAGCTGCAACTCGCTGTGGCAGGTCAAGTGCGATGTGGCGCTGCCCAGTGCCACCCAGAACGAGATCAACGAAGAAGATGCCAGCCACCTGGTCAAGAACGGCTGCTACTGCGTCTCGGAAGGGGCCAACATGCCCACCACGCCGGGCGGCGTCAACGTCTTCCTCGAGTCCAAGATCCTCTACGGCCCCGGCAAGGCGGCCAACGCCGGCGGCGTGGCGACTTCGGGTCTGGAAATGTCGCAGAACTCGCTGCGCTTGTCATGGTCGCGCGAGGAAGTCGACCAGCGGTTGCACAACATCATGATCAACATCCACGAGAACTGCCACAAGACGGCCGAAGAGTACGGTACGCCCGGCAACTACGTGAACGGTGCCAACATCGCCGGCTTCCTCAAGGTCGCCCATGCGATGATGGATCAAGGCGTGGTGTAGTCACCAGTCGCGATATCGAAATTAACAGTTGAGCGGCTGATTCGCTGATTGCTGGCGGATCAGCCGCTATTTTTCGTTGGAGTGTTACTGTCCCTCTGGTTCGAAAGAGCGGATTCGGCGTCTATCCATGCCAAGATATTCCTTGTAATCAGATCGCTGTCCTGGGTGTTTTACATGAACATTATTGAGTTGGGCAGAAGGCGATAGGAATGGCCTTTAATCCGCAATTCGGTCTGGGATTTAGAATGGCATGGAGGTGAGCTCTACGGGCTGGCCACTGCGGGTACCCCCGCCCGCTTTCTCTACTCGGCCGGGTTATACATCCGGCAACCGGAGATGCGGCAGCTGAGGCGAGCGTGGCCGGCGGCACTTATCTTGCGCGAGTCCGTGGAGTTTCTGGATCTGTCATGGGGGGGGGTGAACGCGGGTTGGGTCGCCGCCGGGAAGATAATCCTCGAGAGTGACTTTGTTAAGTGCTTTTCATGCCGATTTCACACCTGTCAAATACGATACCACGAGGATACCGTGAGGTTTTATTCAGGAGAAACAAAGTGCCAGTGACTCGGACCAAACGAACCGTTACTAAAAAAAACACCAAACCAAGAACCGCGGTTGCGGTCGACCACGAAGAGCTGGTTCGCATGCGCGCGTTTGAGATCTACCAGACCAGGGTCCGAACGCAGGTTCCCGGCGACCACGTCTCGGACTGGCTACAGGCCGAGAAGGAAGCTAAAAGCTTAGCGGCGCCCTTGCGGACATGATCCTGGACAGGGTGTCAGGTCCCGGCGCGGAATTCTATGGCGCGCGTCAGGCCGGGATACATCCGACAGTTCTGAGATCGCTTCACACTTAATGTGTAAGCCCACGTGACTGTCATTTACTACGACGCGCACGCCGGGGAAAGGTCTCGTGCTACACGATCGCGCCTAGCCGCGGAACACGAACGCACCTTCAGCTTTGATCCAGATGGATAAGGTGCCGGATCTTCAACTGCTGGATATTTAACCTGGCGGTTGTGGTGTCCGCTTGGTGTGGTGCGGATCTCGCCAGTTTATGTGACAATAACAGTAGCCAGTGGCTAACTCCTACAGCATGTGAGGTAATCATGCCCACGCAGGTCAGGACGCCATCGAATGTTTTTCCGGATCCGGATGTTCTGCCGGACCAATTCAGATTCGAACCATCCGACGAGAGCCTCTGCTATTTAATGAACGGCCAGGTGCTCAGTTGGTCTGGTCCCCGGCAAGAGGTACTCTCGCCGGTGTACCTGCATGGCGCGGACGACCCGACACCGGCCTCACTGGGTTACTACCCACTCATGACCGAAACCGAGTCGCGGCTGGCTCTGGACGCCGCGTGTGACGCTTTTAGCAAAGGGTGCGGCGACTGGCCTACCATGGCGGTCGCGGACCGAATTCGTTGCGTCGAGGCCTTTATCCCGCGCATGCAGGCCGCGCGTGATCGCGTGGTCCGCCTGCTCATGTGGGAAATCGGCAAGACGCTCAACGACGCCCGCAATGAGTTCGACCGGACTGTGGATTACATCCGGGCGACCATCGAGGCATTGAAGAACCTGGACCGGATCAGCTCGCGGTTCGTACTGGAACCGGGCTACCTGGCCCAGATTCGTCGCAGCCCGCTCGGCGTGGTCCTATGCATGGGTCCCTACAACTATCCGCTCAACGAGACGTTTACCACGTTGATCCCCGCGCTGATCATGGGCAATACCGTCATCTTCAAGCCACCGAAGTATGGCGTACTCCTCCATGCCCCGCTGCTTGAGGCCTTCGCGGAGTCTTTCCCGCCGGGCGTGGTAAACACGGTATATGGTGCAGGTCCGGTCGTGGTCGGCCCGCTCATGAAGAGTGGGCGGATTGACGTACTGGCCTTCATCGGATCGGCCAAAGTTGCCAGCATTCTCAAGCACCAGCACCCGCAATTAAATCGACTGCGCTGCGTCCTGGGGCTGGACGCCAAGAATCCGGCGGTGATCCTGCCGGATGCCGATCTCGATCTCGCCGCGCGCGAATGCGTGCTCGGAGCGTTTTCGTACAACGGGCAGCGCTGTACCGCGATAAAGATCATCTTCTGCCACCGCGCCATCGCCGACGATTTCTGCCAGCGAGTGCGCGCCCAGGTCGAGGATCTAACGGTCGGCATGCCGTGGGAGGACGGCGTCAAAATCACACCGCTGCCGGAAGCTGGCAAACCGCAATGGCTGAAGGAACTTGTGGACGAAGCCGTTGCCGGCGGAGCTGAGGTGCTCAACGCGGGCGGTGGCACCGTTGACCACACGCTGTTCTATCCAACCGTCCTTTACCCCTGCGCGCCCGAGATGCGCGTATGCCGGGTCGAGCAGTTCGGTCCCATCTTGCCGATCGTTCCGTATGATGATGAGCAGTCCGTAATTGACTGGATAACCACCTGTCCGTACGGACAGCAGGCGGCACTATTTGGCGCCGGCGCGGCGCGGCTGAGTTGGCTGATCGACGTACTGGTCAACCAGGTTTGCCGTGTGAACATCAACAGCCAGTGCCAGCGTGGACCGGACAGCTTCCCCTTCACCGGTCGCAAGGACTCGGCCGAAGGCACGCTATCCGTATCCGACGCACTCCGCGTCTTCTCTATCCGCAGCCTGGTTGCCGCCAAGGCAAACGACGCAAACGAGACGATCATCTCGCAAATCGTTACCGAGCGTCGATCCAAGTTCCTGTCGACGGATTACATCTTCTAATTCGGCGAGGCCAGCGAGATAAGGATGCTGTCTCAGGAGGAACCGGCACGCGCGACTGTGCCGACACGGCTGGCGTGTCAAGCAGTCGAGCCAGGTCGGGTTTCGTATCGGAGACGGCCTGGCCTCAATCCGACCATACCCCCGACTGGAATGACGCTGCCCCGCGTGGTAGAGTCGTTGTGACCTTGACTCAGGATTAATGGAGGATAGCGATGTACTTCAGGACAGGTAAAGTACTCGTAATGTCGCTGTGCCTGCTCGTTGGTATTGCAGCTTGCCGGCAACTTTCCAGGAGCGACCAGCCGGTGACCTCGTCCACAGAAACTAGGCAAACACGGGACGCCCAGCCGGAATGGACGATTGCCTGGTCCCAGATCAAAACAGGAATGGATCCCGCCGAGATCCTCTCACTGCTCGACGAGCCCCGGCACGTGAAGATCACCAAAATCAACACGGCTTGGTACTATTCTGACCGTCGAGCCGAGGGGCCGTATGTAATGTTTGACACACGTCAGATGCGGGTCGAACGCTGGCGAGCACCGGGTGGCCGTTGATTCAGTTCAAACACCGCTTCCTCATGACAAAGATACTGTCCGGCCCGGGCAAGGCGGCTCAGGTGATAATGACGTGGAGCACCGGCCAAACGACCCGCCGATAGTAACGGTCGGCGTTTAACCACTCGCGCACACAGCATATAACTTGAACGGCTGACTGGCTTTACCAGACCGGTCGGTCGTTTTGCGTTAACCTGATACCCAGTGCGGTGAGTCGGCACACCTCCGCGCCCCTCCGCTGTGCTCGGTGAATCGGGCGTCAAGAAAAACCAACAATATCGTGAATAGGGATTGACACGGTCGCTGCCACCAGTAATATAGTACTAATTTGGTACCACATTAGGTTCTTTTCGATAGCAAGGAGTATGGTGCGGGCCGGTGATGCTGCTTGTCCGGGCATGAACGATCGTGTCGCGGTCGTGTAGCGGTCCCGTTACCAAGGTGCCGACGGTCATAGTGTGTGCGGTATCGCCGTGGGAGACGCTGATTTGGCGTCGCGGTGGGCTGCCGCTAGGAGACAGAGGCTCAATCGGGCCGAAGGAGCTTTGAGATGAGGAAGTTTGTTTGGGGGTTCTTGTTTACGGGAGTGTTGACGCTGGTCGTTCCAGGTACCTGGGCCGACGGTTTCTTCTATGCCAGTGACGGGTTTACGTCGGATTTATTGTTGATCGACACCGCTGACGGTAGCAGCAGTGTGGTCGGCAACATGGCTGGACTCACCAACGGGGTTGGTCTGGCCTACAACCCGAACACTGACACGATGTACACACGTGATTTCGACACGTTGTTCACCGTGGACTACAGCAACGCCAATACCACCGAGATCGGTGCGTCAGGTGATTTCATTACCGCACTGGCGTTCAGCACTGACTATTCCACGCTGTACAGTTTCAATCAGGGCAGCGGTGACTTCTACACGGTTGACCCGAGCAATGGCAACGCCGCCTTCGTCGGCAACACCGGTATGTCCTCGCCGCTGGACATGACTATGAGCGCCGGCGGCGTGCTCTATGCCGCCACCATCGGCGCGGACATCTACACGATCGATACCAGCAATGGTGTGACCAATTTGGTTTGGTCGGCGATCGATGCCCGTGGCCTGACCTCGATCCAGTTTGATGCAGTCGGCAACCTGTACGGCGTGACGCTCGCGGACGACATTTTGGTGCAGATCGACCTCGGCACCGGCGGCGTCACGGACATCGGCGGGCCGATCATCGGCTCGGACATCCGCGGCATGACCTTCGTGCCCGAGCCAGCCGGACTGACGACGCTGGCCATCGGCGCGGCTCTGGTGGGCCTCCGTCGGCGGCGGTAACACGCCTCTAGCCGACAACAAGCTGTCAGACCGGTGGGTGGCCAAAGCACCGCCAGCCAGGTGGCAGCGTAAGATGCAGACGGCCGTCCCGCCCGTTGTGGTGGGGCGGCCGTTGTTCGTTTCCGGGGGATAACAATCGCGTAGAGTTGAAAGAATGGGCAGATGATTTGGTGCTGTTCGCCAACCTTCTGCCCTTCATCTTACTACCCGTCAACCGGCAGTCCCAATCGTCTAACCGCGCCGCCGGCGGAGCTTGACGAAAAAGCTTGCGGCGGGCGCGGCTTTGCCGCAGTATATGGTCGGTTAGTGGGAGTGTCCGTGCACCTGGTGGGCACCGCGGCCTTCAAAGCCGTTGAGAGGCTGTACCCTCAGTCTCTGGTGGGTTCGATTCCCATCCACTCCCGTCCACAATATGACTTTCCGGTCAGGGGATTAAGAGTGGATGTCTGGATTTGCTTATAGTCTGGATTGCACGGAGGTACGAGGTTCCATGGTGTTGGCTGATCTAACCCCTGCTGAGCGTGGCGTTGTGTGGGAATGTCTGCGCGCGGCCGCGCATGGACCGTTCTTCCCTGATTGTGAGTTCCAAACGATCTTCGGTTTGGAGCGTAGCGAGGTCGCTGCCATCGCGGACGACGCGCCAAACATTGATGATACGATTGAAGACGTATCATTGGCGATTAACAACTCCATGAACAATCTGCTCGGCTATCCACATCGACAAGAGCAGGTGTGGGCCGAATGGATCTCAGTGTCCGGGGATGAAGTAGCGCGTATTTTTGTTAAATGGCGTGGTAATAGACCAGAAAATTACTTCGATGGCCTGCGTTGATTGGTGTTACCAGTTAAGTGCAATGTTGACAGCGTGTAGGGTAGGCACTGCCTACAAAATAACTGAAGCGAGGGTAGACAGTGTTTGGTCGCGTGGCAGCAAGCTGGTTTCCGGAGCTGACTCGGGTTGATGGCGAATCGGAACGCCGCAAACTTTGGCTGGCGGCGTATGAGCCGGTGCTTAAGAGCCTGGTCTACTGGCTGATCGCTGGCGGCACACAGGTTGCGGCCCAGGTGGCGGTGGGGGTGCCGCTCACACGTCTATGGCGATCGTGGGGGCATTACAACTGGTTTGTGGTATGGGGGCAGTCGATTATTCTCGCGCTCCTCGCCTGCGTGGTAATCGTCTGGCTGGTGCGCCGTCGCATTACCCGCAACCTGCGGGTAAAATTGACCCGGCATGGTCACCCCACCTGTCTGCGTTGCGGCTACAACCTGACCGGCAACGTCAGCGGCCGCTGCTCGGAATGTGGCGCGGACGTGCGTGAATTGACCGTTTCTTGAGGTGATTGGCATGCCCGAGGAGATTCAGCAAACAGAGACTGCCGCGGTAACCCATCAACCTCGTGGCCTCAGTCGCTTGATTGTTATCATCGTGGGTGTCATTGTTGCACTGGTTCTTGTGCTGGTTCCTGCCAACAACTCTGGTGCCGCCGCCGCTCAAGCGGGGATATTGACGCTTATCGCGGTCGCACTCCTGGATTGGGCTCTATTTTGTTCAAAGCGATTAGCCATGCTGCGTCTATTTCTGGCTTGCATGATCGGCGGCGGCATCGGCTACTACTTCCAACTGACAGAGAATATCGCCTTTCAGAAGTCATTTGGAACCGAGCCACCATCCTCTATTCGTGACATACGCGTTGCTGGTCATTACGTTGGGCGACTGGGTGACCTTGCGATCCTGATTCAGTTCAGCGCTGACGAGAAATCCCTGGATACCCTTCTTGCACAGCGTATGTTTGATCGTCAAAGCGAAGAGGAAACATGGTGGAGCAGGGAACCCACCGAGGTTTGGCGTCTTCTCTTTGGCAACTACAGTGACGCCTACGGCGGCGATGCATGGCTAAACATCAAACCGCCGGGTGATATCCGCATCTTCAAATGGCAGGGCGATGAACCAACTGAGCGTACAACCGTCTTGTGGGACGCGGAAACCGGACGAACATATGTGCTCTATGGATTCGGGTAGCAGATATGGCTGACTGGCACTACTCCGACACTTGAAAGTGAACCATCGATCCTCAATCCTCACATTCCTGCGCCTGGCACCCGCGTTCATATCATCCGCTATAATCGAGTTCGGACTAGAAACGCCGCCTTGATGAAGCTTTCGGAGGCTACGTGTGAGCGGTCGCTCGCTTCAACAACGTGTCAGTGATGAGTTGCTGCCGTGTATCCGGCAGCCGGCCCAGTATATTGGCGGGGAAGTCAACCAGCTCGTCGGGCCGGGCGACTGGGAGGACGCCGAGCTGCGCGTGGTGGTGGCGTTTCCGGATACTTATACGGTGGGCATGTCACACCTGGGCTGTCAGATCCTCTATTGGATTGCGAACCACCTCGAAGGCGTTTGTGCCGAGCGGACCTATTGCCCGTGGACCGACGCCGAGGAAGTCATGCGCCGCAAACAAATCCCGCTTTTCACGTGGGATACCCGCCAGCCGGTGCGCGACGCCGACATTCTGGCAATCTCGCTGCAATATGAGCTGTGCTTCACGAGTGTGCTCAACCTGCTGGACCTGGCGGGGATCCCGCTACGGTCCGCCGAACGCGGCGACGAGCACCCGCTGGTCATCGCCGGCGGGCCGCAGGCCGACAATCCCGAACCGATGGCGGAGTTCCTCGACCTGGTAGTGCTCGGCGATGGCGAGCATGCGTTTCAGGAACTTCTGACGGCGGTGCTGGAATACAAACGGGCCGGCGTCGCCCGGCGCGAGATGATCCTGCTATTGGGGCGGCGTTTCGACTGGCTCTATGTTCCCAATCAATATCGAGCCAGTTATAACGCCGACGGCACGCTGGCCAGTTTGGAGCCCATGGCCGAAGGCTTACCCACCCGGATCGCGCGCTGCCAGACGCCGGACTTTGAAACAATGGCGGTCCCGGCCCGGCCGTTAGTGCCATGGGTGGAAGCGGTTCACGATCGTATCAGCATCGAGATCATGCGTGGCTGTCCACAGGTGTGCCGGTTTTGTCACGCCGGGAATACCAAGCGGCC
>JBDRDH010000076.1:0-26782 GCA_043820985.1 Planctomycetota bacterium | reverse complement strand
TGCAGCCGCTCGCGCAGCCCGTCGCAACCGAGGCGATTGTACGAGCGGATGTCTTTCACGCCGGCTTCGGCCAGCAGGGCATAGCGTTCGTCCATCTTGGTGGAGGCCCAGTCCAGGATCGCCTCGGCCTTGGAGATCTCGGTCACGATCGGGCAGATCAGATGCGGAACGTCCTTGTACATCGCCAGCTCGACCACCTTCGGATCGACCAGGATCAACTGCACCTCGGCGGGAGTGCGGGTCATCAGGATAGAGCTGATAATGCTGGCAATGCAGACGCTCTTGCCACTGCCCGTCGTGCCGGCGATCAGCAGGTGCGGCATGCGCGTCAGATCGCTGACGAGTGGCTGGCCAGCGGCGTCCTTGCCCAGATATAAAGGCAGCGCGTATCCCGCGGCCCGGTGTCCGTAATCCTCAATGACGTTTCGCAGCCGGACTTTTTCCTTGTCGATGTTGGGCACCTCGATGCCGATCGTGTTCTTGCCCGGCAAGGGTGCCACGACCCGCACGGCCGGCGCTTTCAGGGCGCGGGCCATGTCGTTTGTCAGGGAGGCGATCTGACTGACTTTAATACCCGGGGCCAACTTCAGCTCAAAGACGGTGATGACCGGGCCGGTCTCAATCGCCACCACCCGCACCTCGAGCCGAAACTCATTGAGCGTCTGCTCGAGAATATACGCTTTTTCCCGACACAGAATCTCAACCGCCTCCTTATTCACCGGGGGCGGCGCTTCCAGCAACTCCAACGGCGGCAATTCGTAATTCTCGTCGTCGGAGAATGGCGGCGTGATGGGCGCGGGTGCCTTAGGAGCCGCCGGCCGGCGTCCCAGATCCTTGACCTTGGGAGCCGCCGGGGATTCCGGTTGCTCGGCCGGGACTTCCTCGTGCCGGTCTTTCTCGGCATCAAAAGTCAATTGTCGCGGAGGCAGGGCCAGCGAGGCGCGCTGCTCGTCCGGTTCAGTCTCGATAGCCGCGTCTTCGTCGTCCTCCTCCACCGATGTAGTATCAGCCGGTTGAGCGCTGTTACCGCCCCGGCGCGTGGCCAGGCTGGCAACGCCGCTGGCGACTGAAACACCCGCACTGGCGAACACGGCTCCACCGCGGGTGATCACGGGCACTGAGCGGCGACCGGTCCAGGTCAGCCAGCGCAGCAAGCGCATGACCAGATCGTCGGCCGCCAGGAGCAGACCCACGATCAGCGCACAGGTCAATACCAGGTGTGTGCCGACGTTTTGAAGCTTGGCGAGTAGAAAGTTGCTGGTCGTGGTGCCCAGCACGCCGCCAGCGCCGGTCATCAGATATTCCTTGGTATCCGGCTCGAGGATTGCGCTCCAGGCGCTGACCACGGTACAGACCAGGGCAACGCCGACCAGTCGCAACCAGGGATCATTTGGGCGTGCCCCCCGGGAACCGGCGAAAATTCCGAGGGTCAGCAATGCCAGCAGGGCGTACGTGCCACTGCCCAGGTAGTAGAAAAGGTGATATGCGATCCAGGCGCCGACCGTGCCACACAGATTGGCTGGCGATGTGTTGGGTGGCCAGACTGAGCTGGCGGGTGGATCCGCCACGTCGAAGCTGAGTACACAAACCCAGCCAAACAGGCAACTCAACAAGCCCACCGCCGTCAGGCTGAATCGCAATGCCGCTTTGCGCTCGTCCGAGCGGGACATGCGTAACCGTCCTTGATCCTGAACTCACCCGACATCCTGGTCGGATCTTACATTTTCACAGTATAGCAGATATCGCATTCCGCCGTCGAGTTCGATAACCTATGGCAATCTGATGGAGTTTTGTCCGGCCGAGCTGGTCCGGCCCGCGAGCTCAGGCTGAGGATAGGTGGTGTCTACCGGGCAATCATGCCTGACATGCGAGGACGCATGCATCGAGAGAACCTGGCAAGCAGATGGATCGGCGGTCTGGGCGCGCGAACGCTGCAAGGCTTCGCGAACTTTGGCAACTTCTGGGCGTTCAGTGCTGTCGCGGTGTCGTATGTGCCCGTGGATCTGTGCTCCTACCGCGGCTGGCAACGCCTGTTACCCCAATGTTTTGCGATTGGCACGCGTTCGGTACCGGTCGTCATGCTGACGGGCATGTTCGTCGGCATGGTGCTGGTTGTGCAGGGGTGGGAGCAATTTGACGCCGCCGGCTTGCGCGACCGGCTGGGAGCCGTGGTTAACATCTCGGTAGCGTCCGAGTTGGGGCCGGTGCTGGCTGGTGTCATGCTGGCCGGCCGCGTCGGCGGAGCATTGACCGCCGAACTCGGCACCATGAATGTCACCGAGCAATTACTGGCCCTGCGCTCGATGGGCACACAACCAATCCAGTTTCTGGTTACCCCACGTTTCCTGGCTTGCCTGTTACTGACGCCACTGTTGACGGCCTATGCGGACTTGATGGGGGCTCTGGGAGCGTGGTTGATCTACTCGGGCGTCAAGGGCGGCGAGACCGCGCCATTCTGGCAGTACACCGCCGAAATCGTGGAGTTGTGGGATATGGGTACCGGTATGGTCAAGGCCTTTTTCTTCGGCGGGGCCATCGGCTGCGTCAGTTGTTACAAGGGCTTCCACTGTAAACCCGGCGCCGAAGGTGTCGGCCGCGCCTGCACGGATGCCTTCGTCATCAGCTTTATCATAATCCTGGCACTGGACTTCTTCCTGAACATCATCATGAACGGATTGTATGAAGCCTGGTATGGCTTCCGATCACTGATCTAGGGAGTACTGCCGCGTGGAGGTGCAAAACGCGATAATCGAGCTGCGCCAGGTCAGCAAGGCTTTCGGGTCCCAGCGGGTCCTGGATGATATCGATCTGAAGATCGAGCGCGGTCAATCAACGGTCATCATCGGGCGTTCCGGCACGGGAAAAAGCGTGCTGCTCAAACACATCGTGGGGCTCTTGCGGCCTGACCGGGGGGAGGTTTATTTCGAGAATCAGCGCATCGACATTCTCAGCGAGCGCCGCCTGGGGCCGGTCCGTCAGCAGATCAGCTTTGTCTTTCAGCTCAACGCCCTGTTTGACTCGATGTCCGTCGGGGAAAACGTGGCTTTCCCAATGAAGCAAAACAGTGCACGGCGTGTCAGTCGCAGCAAGATTGGAGAGTTGGCCAGCCACTGCCTGGAAATGGTCGGCCTGGCCGGCTTCGAGGATAAACGCCCAGCGGATTTGTCCGGGGGAGAAAAGAAGCGCGTGGCGGTAGCGCGTGCGATCGCGTTGGATCCGCCCCCCAAAGTTATCCTCTACGACGAGCCGACCGCCGGTCTGGATCCGCAACGGGCAGACGTGGTTAACCGGCTGATCCGCCAGTTGCAGCAAAGAGTGCACGTTACCAGTATAGTTGTGACCCACGACATGAAAACAGCGACCATGGTCGGAGACCGGATTCTGATGTTGTGGAATGGCCACTTTGTGGCCGATGGCGTTCCCGATGAACTCGCGCGCTCGCGTGAGGAGCATGTGCGACGATTCATTGAAGGGGTGGCCGAAGCGGATGACATCGCCTCACTGACGCATTGAATCCATTGCTCTGGTCTGGGGGACGCGCAATTATTACAACTAATTATCCGGTCAAAAATAACGACCAGATTCCAAGAGGGGAAGCCCCATAAAAACCAAGCTGGCCGCATTGGCAACTTGGTTATTCCGACCGCCCGGAAAATACGCCGAAGGGGCCAATTTTTATGCAAGTTTTATGGGGTAGCGGTCGATATATCGAACGAGCGAGAGGGGCCGGTGTAGCCTGATAACCGAGGGAACGGTCAGTAGCACGCCGGCAGATAAGCCCCGTCGATCATGGAAGGTCGGCGACTGGGCATTGGTGTGTGTCCCTTGTCCACGTGAGTGGACTGGAAGGTTGTAGGCTAACATGTTGGAGATCACTACCATCTCATCCCAATCGGCGAGTGCTGCTAATGTGCAGCCTCAGGACTTCACCGCGGATCAGAAACTGGCACGACTGACGGTACAGTCCATGGCGGACGATCAGGTCGAGTTGTCCAGCGCTGCGCGGGACTTTGTATCAACCTCCGAAGCGTCACGTATAACAGAAGCGCGTATCCAGGAACTCCGCGCGCGTATTGCACAGGGTACGTATCTGACTCCGGACAAGCTGGACGACGTCATTGACCGCTTGCATGCCGTGCTATTCGGAGCCATGTCCGACGTGGCCTAGTACAGTGGTCACCGGGGCTCAAGACCGGCGTGTACGGTGGCGTCTTTTTTCATAGTTGACCGTGATCGTGGAGTGCAGACCGCCGCGGGGTGTCCAACGCGTCTGCACCTGCATCCGGCGTGGTTTCAATAGTGCCACCAGGTCGTCCAGGATACGGTTGGTGACGGCTTCGTAGAAAATACCTTCTTCGCGAAAGCCCTGTAGATAGCGCTTCAGGCTCTTTAACTCCAGGCAGAGCTGATCGGGCACATATTCGATGATGACGGTGCCGAAATCCGGCTGGCCGGTCACCGGGCAGCGACTGGTGAATTCCGGGGCATCGTGCCGGATCTGGTAATCACGCTGGGGGCTGGGATTGGGGAACGTCTCAAGCATTGTCGGAACTTGTCGGGCCATGTGCTCGCATCCTCGGATTTATGATGTCGGGTGGCGTCGCGGACGCGGCCCGGTCCCACACCACCATCACACTGATTGCGGTTCTGTCGAGGCGGATTGGCGGTTAACCAGACGGTTTTCGGACACAGGTGCCGCGAATGAAGCGCATACCGACACGAATTCCATTATGTTACACCTATTACAGTCGGCCAGGAACCACGTCTTTGTGGGTGGCCGTTAGTGTTAAGGCGGCTTTTTGTAATTCCGCCCGCGGCTGGACACATTACACTTAATGTTATGGAAAGCAGCAAACTGGGTTTTGTCGGGCGTCTGTTCGAGAAGGTGATCACCTGGGTGGTGCTGGCCATCCTGCTATGCGTGGGCTTCACGCTTTACAAGCTGGGGGCCACCGGCCGGCAAGCCCTGATGGATGCCCTCTGGAAGAGCACGCTCTGGATATTGGTGGTGGCGGCGTTACCCTGGTCCTTCCAGTTGTTCAAGGCGCGCATCCTCGAGATGGGCGTCAATTGGGTAGGTCTGGTGGTGCTGGGCGCGTTTGTGCTGGTTGACATCATTGTCGGATTGATATTGCTGGGCGGCGCGCCGCCCGGCTTGTGGCCGTGGCTGGCGACCCTGGCTGTGCTGGGGCTGGCCACCGCGTATAATTTTCTGGTAACCGAGTATATTTCTGAACAGGCGGGTGTATGAAGCCTGCCGGCCGAACTATCAAGTACTTGCCGGGCTGAGCAACCATGAACAAGTATCAACCGGACACGCGGGTTGGTGAATACATCCTGGAAGAGTGCGTGGGCGCGGGCACCTTCGGTGAGGTCTGGCGCGCCCGGCATCACGTGTGGAAGAATGACCAGGTCGCGGTCAAGCTGCCGACCGAGCCGGAGTACGTCCGCTACCTGCAGCGCGAAGGCGTGGTCGTGCACGGCATACGTCACCCCAACATCATCCGGGTCATAAATTTTGATCCGTATGCCGAGAATCCCTACCTGGTCATGGAACTGGTCGATGGCCCGGCCCTGCGGCAGATCATCGACGAGCATGAGAAGGGCCTGCCGCTGGAGACCGTGTTAATCGTGCTGCGTGGCATCCTGGGAGCGTTGTCGGCGGCGCATGAAGCCAACGTGCTGCACCGCGATCTGAAACCGGGCAACATCATGTTGAACCTGGCGGAGCGCCCCCTGGCGGAGTTAACCAGTGCGGATATCAAGATTGGCGACTTCGGGCTGGGAGTGAGCGATGCCGATACGCTGCGCTCCATCGCGCAATCGGCTTCACTGACACACGAAGATGCCCTGGTCGGTACTCTGGCCTATATGGCACCCGAGTTCCGTGACGGATTACGCCAGCCGGATGCCCGCAGCGATCTGTTTGCGGTCGGTGTGATGCTGTTCGAGATGTTGACTGGCGAGCGTCCCGCCGGGGCGGAATTACCCAGTGCGCTCCGCAAGGATTCTCCGACGTCTTTGGACGAGGTTTTCCGTCGATTGTATTCGCGGCACAGCGGCCGGTACGAAACCGCGCAAGCGGTGCTGGATGATCTGGAACAGCGCTTGTCCCCCCCGCCGCCACCCCCGGTGGCCGGAGTCAGTGCTCCCCAGGGTGCCCTGACGACTTGTCCGGCTTGCCGGCATGTTATCGCCGCTGACGATCAGTTTTGCACGCAGTGTGGTCACCAATTGGTAACGCGTTTGCGGCGCTGTCCGTCCTGTCACGGCTACCCCGGTCGGCAGGACCAATATTGTATTTTCTGTGGCACCGTATTGCCGTCCGAGGAGTAAGTTCCGTTGCTGCTGGCCGACAGTGTCATCCTGATAGTGGGGGGCCTGATCCTGGTCGGGATCATCGGCTTTTTCGCCATGTCGGTCGCCCTGGTGGTACGTTTCCTGGGATTCGTGTTTCGCACGCTCACCGGCGCGTCTAATCCGCGTTTGCCGGCCAGGCAGCCAGGGCGTGAACTGTCGGCTGACCAGCGCCACGATACCTGCCCACATCCACGCTGCGGGCATGTTAATCGTTATGGGTCACGTTTTTGTGCCCGTTGTGGCCGGGCACTGAGTGGCCGCGGGAAGGTTGACGCCTATGGATGAGCGCAGCCGCCATTGTCAGTTTGAAGATCAGTTCCACAGCCAACTCCGGACGCGCGCCGAGACGCTGATCCGTGGCAAGCTACCGGCCGACCAGGTGGTAATTGAGTCGATGCCGGACGGTCGGGATTCCGTGCGGGCGACGCTGAACCGGCTGGGAAACTACAACCGTAACCTGCTGGATCAAATGCCAGGCATGCACGCCGTCCAGATGACGTTTCGGCGGCGAGTTCTGGGCGGGCTATTCAAGCGGACGGTCACGCGCGTGCGGGCCCTGGCGCTGTCCCCGACCGAGTCCCTGGTGGCCAATGAATCCGCCGGTCCGGTGGGCCGCGAGCAGGTATTGGATGCCCTGGCGCGCTATGACTTGTTGCCGCGGCGCGAGCGACCGCGCTACGTGATTTTCGCCAGTGCCACCGGTTTCACGCCGGAAGCCAATTCGCTGGTACACTCGCACGCCACGCCGGGGATCATCCTGATGGGCGGGCGGGAAGACGGCGGTTGGGATGTCGAGATGCCCAACCGGGTCCGGGTTGGTCCCTGGGCCCGGCTGCTCGAACTGGAATCCCAGGACGACCGCTTGCGGCGTTTGCAGTATCATCTTAAAGAGAATGCGGTCCTGCTCGATTCGCGGGGCATCTCAATACCGGAGCTGGCCGGCAAGCTGGGTTTGTCTCCGGAGCAGACCGATGCAGTGGTTCGGCGGGCCTGCCGCGCGGATTCGCGGCTGATGACGGTCGTGCATCAGGATCAGGTACACTTGTGTCGCACCCCGCTGCGTCAAGAGAGCGGAAGCATGAGCATCTGGAGCAAGATCCGAAAATGGCTGCGGCTCAAGCCGACCGTGGCCGAACGTGTGGCCGAGTACACTGCCAAACGCGTGTCCGCCGAGCAGCAACGCCAGGAAATCGATCAGAAGATCGATACCCTGGAAACCGACGAGCGTGAGGCACTAAAGCAGGGCGCCGCGGCCAAGAGCAAGGCCGAACAGCAGCAGGTTGCCAACCGCCTGATGCGGGTACGCCGCGATCTGCGTCGCTTGCGCTCACAGGCCACGGTCTATACCCAGCAGATTGACATCCTGGGCACGCATATCCACAACCTGACCATGGCGGAACAGGGCCGGCGCATGGAGCTGCCCAAGGCCGAGGAGTTGACCGCCCAAGCCGCCGAGGCCGAGGGTGTTGTAAGTGAGTTGGCTACAAATGCCGAACTCGCCGCGGGTATCGAGGTTAGCGCCCAGACGCCGGCCATGGAGGACGAGCAGGACGCGATCCTGGCCGAGTTTGCCGAGATGGCCGAACAGCAGGCCAGCTCGGAGAAGACTGAAGAGCCGACGGTGGCCGAGTCCGCGCCGGAGGACGAGCCGGCCTCGGCGACTCCGGACTCTGACTCGAAAACCAAGGATCAGGAAAAGGCTGGCCCGGAATTGGGTTGATGCCCGGTGGCGTGTGGAATAGCGGATGATGCGCAGGGGCGATATAGCGCAACAACGAGATTATGACGCAGATAAGGATTGATGCGGCGCTAACACGGGGAACTAATTCCCCAGGGCTGACGGCGCTGACTGGATGATGCGATGGACTTCTTCACCTGGTTGACAACGAAACGAAAATCCCTGGCCACGATGTCCATGACCGAGCTGCGCGCCCAGGAAATGTTGCGCGAGAGCGAGCGCAACCGCATGCAGGCCAAAATGACCAAACTGGCCAGGGATAAACAGAAGATTGTCGATCGCGGCGCGAAAGAAAAGACGCCCGAAATGCGGCGGACTTACGCGCAACAATACGATCTGTTGCACACCGAGCAAATGATGGTCGCGCGGCACCTGAATATTCGCAGCAAGGAACTGCTGACCGTGGCGCGTTTGCGCATGCTGCGGGAAAACTCAACGCGCGCCAAAACCGCTGCCGGGGGCCTGGTCCCGATCCGGGAAGCCGACATAGCGGTGATTGAACGTTTGATCGAGAACGACCGCGTCTCGGCCGAGATCTACCAGGAACGGCTGGATGAGATCCTCGCCGCGGGCCAGGAAGCCGACGAAGCCACGGCCGCCGTCTCGCCCGCCGCCGAGGAGTTGCTCAAGGTCTGGAATGACATGGACGCCGGCCTGATCCGCAGTGCCGACGAAGCTTTCGACGAAGCCGAAAAACGTGTCCGCGAGCGCGAGAAAGCGGCGGACGGATGACGCTCCAGCGGCATCCGCGCCGAGGTAATGCCTGATGAGTACTGAGGAACATAGCCTGGCGGAGACTCCCGCCGTCCTGGCACCGCCGGTCGATGAGGCGCTGCTGGCGGAGATCGTCCGGAGAATCACCGGGCATCTCTTGAATCCGTGCATAGTCCTGTTCGGCTCGCACGCGTATGGTCAGCCGAGCGCGCGCAGCGATCTGGACCTGCTGGTGATCACCGACACTCAGAAGGGGACATATACGGTGGCGGGCGAGCTGTACGGGATACTTCGGCCGCGACGGGTCCGGATGGACATTGTGGTTTTGACGCCGGAGATGTACCGGCGCCGGCGGGCCGGGTTCGATCCGTTCCTGGAGGAAATAGGCAGCAAGGGTCGCGTGTTGTATGGGCAACTGCCCTGACATAGGGAGTTGGGTCGACAAAGCGGAGGAAGATGTCCGCGCGGCGCAGGTATTGTGCGCGGCGGACTTGAGCGGCTTCGCGGGAACCATCGTCTTTCACTGCCAGCAGGCGGCTGAGAAATACCTGAAAGCCTGCCTGGTCGGAGCCGCGGTCTCGTTCCCAAGGACACACGATCTTGAGCAGCTTCTCACCATGTGCATCTCGATTTCCGCTGAGTTTGAGGGGCTGCAACATGCGGCGGATCGACTTCAGCCTTATGCGGTCGCGGCGCGCTATCCCCATGCAGCTCCTCTGGAATCCGAAGTGAAACGAGCCGTGGAGGACATGGGGCAGGTGTGCGGGGTGTGCCGGAATCGGCTGGAGAAAGCAAGACCATAACGCACCGGGCGGCATGATAGAGCGCCGCGCGGCAACCAGCGGAGTAGATCATGGGTTTGTTCAAATCCAAGGAAGAACGCCGGATGGAGCGGGATATCAAAATTCGCCAGGGGGTCCGGCGGATTGAGAAGGCCATCTCCGAGCAGAACAAGTTTCAGGACGAGTTCGTCAAGAACGCCCGGCATGCCAAACAGATCGGTGATACGTCATCCTATTTGTTTATCCGCAATTCGCTGAAGAAGACCGCCACCATCAAGAAGATGCTGGAAAGACAGCTACTGGCGGTCAAGAACGCCTTGCTGATCAAGCGCCAGGCCGAAGCCTCGGCGGATTTCGCCCAGGCGATGGGCACCATGGCCGCCGAGGTCAGCAAGCTGTATGGCGACACCAATCTGGTCAAGACCCAGATGGATTGGGAAAAGGCCATGATGCAATCACAGACGATGGAGGAACGGATGGAGATGTTCCTCGACACGGTCGAGGATGGCGCCGCGGCGGACGTCAGTACCGCCGACAAGGAAGCCATCACCGACGCCGAGATCGATCGCATGATCGAGGTCGAGGAGCAGGTTGAAGATGCCAAGGAAGCGGCGCAGATGAGCGATCTGCGCGCGGAGCTGGCCAAGCTCAAGGGCGAGGGCGAGAAGGAATCGAAATAAGCGCGAGTGCGTTTGATTTCGAGGGTACATGCCATGGCTGAACGGGATGCCAATCGCTGGGACGGCCCGCTGCTGCTGGGGCTGTTGGTGACCGCTACCAGCCTGAGTTGGCTGTTCGTGAATCCTTTTATCGCGTTTATTGTGATCTTTGCCGTCGGCGCCGCCCTGCTGACCAGTGTCGAATACATACGGCGACGCTGGCGACGGCCCGGCCCCGACCGGAAGCAGTAGACGAAACGGGAGCAAGATGGCAACTTTCGCGACGTTTAAGCGCTTGAAAGACAAGGGAGTCGCCGCCCTCAAGCAGGGCGACTACATAACCGCGCGTCCTTACCTGATCCAGGCCGCCGAGTGCATGATCGAGCTAGCCGAGGAGAGCAAAGATCCCAAACAGCGCGCCGAGCAGGAGTCCTATGCCGCCGAGTTGATCGACCTGGCGAAGGATTGTGATCGCAAATCCAAGCAGGCCGGTAAAAAGGGATCAGCGCGTGATCGGGCGCGCGATGGTGATGAAGACAGCACCAGCGCTGATGACTGGATCATCCGCGAGAAGCCCAACGTACATTTCAGCGACATCGCCGGGCTGGAAGACGTGAAGCAGGAGATCTATCTGAAGATGATCTACCCCTTCCGCAAGCCCGAATTGGCCAAGCACTATGGAGTCGATGTGGGCGGTGGGCTGCTGCTGTACGGGCCGCCGGGCACCGGCAAGACGATGATTGCCAAGGCCATCGCGTGTGAGGTCGATGCCACCATCTTCGTGATCAGCCCGGCGCAACTGCTGAGCAAGTGGGTCGGCGAGGCCGAACAGAATGTGCGCAAGCTCTTCACGGCCGCCAAGGAGGAAGACAAGAGCGTGGTGTTCATCGACGAGATAGAGTCGCTGGTGCCCAAGCGGCGTTCGTCGAACTCAACCGTCATGCAACGCGTCGTGCCGCAGATCCTCCAGGAACT
Source organism: Planctomycetota bacterium (assembly GCA_043820985.1). GTDB lineage: Bacteria > Planctomycetota > Phycisphaerae > UBA1845 > Fen-1342 > JAAYXS01. Next base: position 15,554 of record JBDRDH010000076.1, on the reverse strand, counting down.
GGAGGGCTTCGATCGCAAGGCCGGCCGGGCTCTGATGTTTCTCGGGGCGACCAACGAGCCGTGGAGTCTGGATCCGGCGGTGATGCGTCCCGGCCGCTTTGACGCCAAGGTGTATGTACCGCTGCCGGATCCCGCGGCCCGCTTCCGCCTGTTCGAAATCTACCTGGATGGACGACCGCTTGAAGACGACGTGAACTTCGCCGAGTTGGTCGAGCAGACGAACCGCTACAGTGGCGCGGACATTCGGGCCATCTGTGCCCGTTCGGCAACCCGGCCGTTTTTAGAATCGGTGAGCGGGGCACAGCCGCGTAAAATCAACATGGCTGATCTGTTGGCCACGATTGACTCGGTGTCACCCTCGGTCGGCGTCAGGGACTGCCAGAAGTACGATCAATGGGCGGAGAGCCAGGGTTAGCCGGCGGCCCGATCCGCGAAGGGAGCGCTCGCCATGAGTCGGAAGATCATTGAACGCCTGGCCGACGCCGCCATGGTGGCGGTGCGCGTCGCCGGCGATGCCTGGCCACGCGCTTTGGTCTCGGCGACACCCATTCCCGAGCAGTGGCTGGGTCTGCTGGAGCGTAGCGATGGGGGCCGACGCCTGGTTCCATCGGGCGAAGACCCGCGTCCCCAGCGCAGCGATCGGCTGTTACTGGTTCGCCGGGGACCCGTGTGCATCAAACTCAAAATCGTTGATCTGCGGTCCACTGATGGCCATGATGTCAGTGGTACCTGCCAATTGTCCCTGAACTGGCAGGCGCGCGACGACGACCTGGCGGCGCTGGGGCGCGCCATACTCCACGACAATGAGTTGACGCTGGATGGTCTGGGCGCCGCCCTGGCGGCGGGCGGAGCACGGGCCGAACTGGAGCAGTTCATTCACGAACGCACGGCCAGTGTATTGGTGCACGATGATCTGCGCGCTGAACTCCTCGAATATCTGCGCGCGCGGATGCAGCGGTTTCTCTTTTCCAGCGGGATTGAGCTGGAGGGCGTCGTGGCCCTGGAGCTGTCCAGCACATCATTGGCCGAACAGGAAGCCACGCAGCGCCAAGCGGCGGCCCACGTCGAGAGCATCAAGGCGCGCGAGTTGGTCGAGCGCGCCACCGCGCAGGCCGCCAGCCGCCGCCTGGAAGACATGCGTGGCCTGCTCGATAAGCTCAAGGCCGCGACCGAAGATGACAGCACCTGTCAATGGCATGAATTGCTGCCAACGCTGTCGCCGGCCGAGCGTGGGCGACTGCTTGAGAATTTGTGGCGGGTGACGCCCGATCGCCAGGCCGCCGTCGCGATTGTGGTGGTAGCCGGTCACGAATGTGTCTGGCTTGACCCCGCGGAACCAACGCGCATTATCCAACGGAAAGCTCTGACCGGCGACCTGGGCGGCTTACGCTCGGTGTCATGCGATCCGACCGGGACCCGGCTGCTGATCGGCGCGGCGCGGGGGGTGTGGCTGGTGGATGCCAAAGATGGTGAGGTACTGGGATCATACGAGGTGCCCGGGATTGAATATCCGCGGACCGGCTTTAATGCCTGTGTGCTGGCCGATCAACATCTGATCGCCACACATTCACAGTTGGGTGCCTGGCGCTGGCGGCTGGATGATCCCACGCAGGCCGAAGCCCTGTTGCAACCCGATGGTGGCATACCGTCGGCGATCCGGGCGGCTACCGTGACCGTGGATGGACGTGTGCTCTTCGCGGCTGATGAAGTAGTACACGTAATATCCCCGGACGACCAGCGCAGTACGCTCCCTCCCGCGCCGGGGAAAATCCGTTGCCTGGCGACAGAAGGCGGTATGGTCTATGTGGGTACCGCCGAGGGCTGTCTGGCGGGTTGCGAGCTGGATGGCACCGGTCAGTGGCGTGTGTTGCATCAGGCGCCGGCGGCCTTTGAGTCGGTTTACCCGCGGCGCTGGAGCGATCTGCTGGAACTGGTTATCCCGGCCGGGGCGGCGGGCGTCTGTGGCCTTTATGCCCAGGAGAGCGTGGTTGCTTCGTTGATGAAAACGCGCGTCCCGGTCCGCCGGGCCTGGGCTTGCGATGACCTGTTAGTCGCCCTCACCGATCACCGTGACCGCCTGATAGTGATGAAATCCGACGCGGCGCGGCAGGAGGCTACTGAAGTCAAGGTCCGCCGGTTGTTGGGGCACTCGGTGCAGGATGCCTGCATCGTCAGCGAACTGGAAGTACCAGAGGCGCTGGATGCGAACCTGACGGAGGAGGAAGGAGAGCAGACGGCGTGAGCAACGTACCACGGACCCGCACTGACCTGGCGCGCTTTATCGATCATACCGTGCTTAAGCCGGATACCACCCCGCTCCAGATCGATCAGTTGTGTGAAGAGTGCCTGGAGTACGGTTTTTATGCCGCCTGCGTAAATCCCATCTGGGTGCCGCGCTGTGTGCGGCGTCTGTCCGGTGGTGATACGTCGGTAGCCTCGGTGGCGGGTTTTCCTCTGGGAGCCTCAACCACGCCCGCCAAGGCGCTCGAAGCCCAGATGGCCGTCGATCAGGGCGCCCTGGAAGTTGACATGGTGGTCAATCTGGGAGCTTTGATCGGTGGCGATGAAGGCTCGGTCACGCGCGATATTGCCACCGTGGTGGCGGCCGCCAAACAATCCAACACGGCGGCGCTGGTCAAGGTGATTCTGGAGACGCGCGCCCTCAACGATGACCACATCATTCTGGGCTGCCGTTGTGCCGCCCAGGCCGGGGCGGATTTCGTCAAAACCTCAACGGGTTTTTATCCGGCGGGGGGCGCCACGGTGGAACACGTGGCGCTGATGCACACACATGCCGCGCCACTCAAGGTCAAGGCCGCCGGCGGTATTCGTAACCTGGAGACCGCTTTGGCCATGATCGCGGCCGGGGCCGATCGGCTGGGGCTATCGGCTGGCGTGGCGGTAGTTGCGGCTCTGCCGCGGTAGTCGAGGGGGTATGCGATGGTACGGAATTATCGTTGCGAGCGATGTAAACGGACAATCGAGCCGCGCGGCGGCGTTGCGCCGCGTTTCTGCCCGGTATGTGGCCAGAATCTCACACGTCAAAACGGTTTGTTGCCAACAGACCGGATCTGGTACAACAGCAAACCGCCCGGCACGGCGGTGGCGGCCCTGGTCCTGGGCTTGCTCTCCCTGTTCATCCCCTATGTCGGCTTGTTGTTGGGTGCCATGGCGTTAGGTTTTGGCTTCTCCGCCAAGGATACCATTCGGAAGTCTGATATGCCCCGCGAGGGTACTGGTCTGGCAACTACCGGCATCATCCTCGGTGTTGTGGGGTGCCTGCTCCAGTTGTTGATCTGCCTGGGATCAGCTTGAGGCGATCTCCACGTCTCGCACGTATTACCGGACAACTGCTATAATGTCGCCTGCATGACACCAAAACAGGAGGAAAATATGCCCACCACATCCGCCGGACCCCGCATCGTCCATGCACCTCGTGGCACGACGCTGTCCTGTAAGGGCTGGCAGCAGGAAGCGGCCTTGCGCATGCTGATGAACAACCTCGATCCGGAGGTGGCCGAGAATCCGGACGAATTGATCGTCTATGGTGGCAGTGGCAAGGCCGCGCGGAGTTGGGCGGATTTCGACCGCATCGTCGCGACGCTGCAACGCCTGGAAAATGATGAAACCATGCTGGTGCAGTCCGGCCGGGCGGTGGGCGTGATCAAGACCCATACCGATGCCCCGCGGGTACTGATCGCCAACTCAAACCTGGTCGGCAAATGGGCTAACTGGGACGAGTTCCGCCGGCTCGAGAAGCTGGGCCTGATTATGTACGGCCAGATGACCGCCGGCAGTTGGATTTACATCGGCACGCAAGGCATCCTGCAGGGCACCTATGAAACCTTCGCGGCTTGTGCCCAGCAGCACTTCGGCGGATCGCTGAAGGGCCGGCTGGTAGTCACCGGCGGGCTGGGGGGTATGGGTGGGGCCCAGCCACTGGCCGCGACTTTCAACGGCGGAGCCGCCCTGTGCGTCGAAGTGGACCGCGAGCGCATCGAGCGGCGCCTGCGGACGAAGTACTGCGACCAGATGACTGACAACGTGGACGAGGCGCTCAAAATCGTTCTGAAAGCCAAGGAAGCCGGGCAGGCGCTGTCGGTTGGTCTGCACGCCAACATTGTCGATGTCCTGCAAACCCTGGTCGAACGCAACATCACGCCGGATGTGCTGACCGACCAGACCTCGGCCCACGATCCGCTGAATGGCTACGTACCCAACGGGATGAGTTATGCCGCCGCCCTGGAACTGCGGCGGAGTACTCCCGATCAATACATCAAAGCGGCGTATCGGACCATGGCCGATCATGTGCGGGCCATGCTGACCCTCCAGCAACGTGGGGCGGTGACGTTCGATTATGGTAATAACCTGCGTGGCAACGCCCAGGAAGCCGGCGTGGAAAATGCTTTCGACATCCCCGGTTTTGTGCCCGAATACATTCGTCCGTTGTTCTGCGAAGGTTCCGGGCCATTCCGCTGGTGCGCGCTGTCGGGCGATCCGAAAGACATTCACGTCACCGATCAGGCCGTGCTCGAAACTTTCCCGGAAGAGGAGGCTCTTTGCCGCTGGATCCGCCTGGCGCACGAGAAGGTCGCCTTCCAGGGTTTGCCCTGCCGCATCTGCTGGCTCAAGTATGGCCAGCGGGCGCGGATGGGCCAGGTGTTCAACGATCTGGTGCGCACGGGTAAGGTTTCGGCCCCGCTGGTAATCGGTCGTGATCACCTGGACTGTGGCTCGGTGGCCAGCCCCAACCGCGAGACGGAGGGCATGCGCGACGGTTCCGACGCCATCGCCGACTGGCCGATGCTCAATGCCATGACGAACGTGGCCTGTGGGGCTTCGTGGGTATCGATACATCATGGCGGCGGCGTCGGCATCGGTCTTTCACAGCACGCGGGCATGGTGATCGTGGTGGACGGCACGGACGAGTGCGCCCGGCGGCTGAAACGTGTCCTCACCGCCGATCCAGCCACCGGGATCTTCCGGCATGTTGACGCGGGCTATGATCAGGCCATCGAAGTCGCCCGCGCGAAGGGCGTTGACGTGCCCGGGCTGAGGACACGGCTGACACAGCCCTGCCACCCCTGAGAGAACCGTATTGGGTGGCACGGCCGTGTCGGCCGACGGTGTCCAACCGAGCCCGAAGCGCCAGCGAGGGTTTCGTGCACTTCAGCGCATCGGCGAGGTAACCCGTCGCTTGCGCTCCGGGCTCGGATTTAAGTGGTGAGCAATTGAAACGGCCCGCGTTCGGTTGAACGCGGGCCGTTGGTTATGGTCTCAAATCGCCGGACTAAACCCGGGACTATCGCGTTTCGAGGTCGCCGCGGCCGTAGTAGATGTACACTTCGCCGGCGTTCTGGAGGCCGTTCGGCTGGGCGCGGATCGCGCTGATCGCAACATCCGCCAAACCGTCGCCATCGATGTCGCCCAGCGCGGCCAGCCCGCGCGGGTGGACAGTGATGTTGCCATTGTGATACACATTCTTAGTCACTGTGCCGCCGCCGAGCTCGCTGCCGGGCTTGCCGTGAAACACAACGCCCGGGAAGTCGACCGTGCCGGCGTCGGCCAGGGAGTACTCCGCTTGCACGGCCGGATCGTACTGGTCGGAACCGTAGATCAGATAGACCGTGCCGGCACCGCCGTCCGCGCCCGGAGCGGCGATGAGAATGTCGGCGTACCCGTCGCCGTCCACGTCACCCGCGCCGGCCACGTTGAAGCCGGCCTTGTCGCCGGCGGCAGCGCCCGCAAAACGGATGGCGCGGCCGGCCGCCACGACCTCGTCAAAGTCCCAGCCACTCTGCGGGCTTTGAAGGGTGCGGCTACCGAGGATGACGACGACCTCGCCCTGGTTGTTAGGTGACACGGGCATGCCGACGATGACGTCGGAAATCCCGTCGCCGTTAAAGTCGCCGGCGCCGTCAAACGCCTCGCCGATGATGCTGTTCGGCGGGAACGTCTGCGTCTTGCCGCGGAGCCACACGCCGCGCAGCCGCCCGGCACCTAACGAGGCGATACGGTCGAGCAGATAATTGGACTCGGGATCCGGGTACTGAAAAGCGATGAAGACGCCGCCTACGACATCGCCGCCGCCGGTGAGGTCAGCGGTTGCTTTCGGGCAGCCAACCGCGAAGTCGCCGGCGTTGCCGTCATCGTCCACGTCACCCAAGGCTCGCACCAGGCCGATGTTGGCGTTCGCGTGCGGCCCGACGATCTGCGGTGTACGGTCGACCCAATAGCCAGAGTTAGATGCCGGATAGGGGGTGTAACTATAGAGCGCGTCCGCCGGCACGACCTCTGCGGGCGTCGGGGTAAAGCAGTCGTTCGAGATAGCGGCACCCGCGGCGGGTTGCGTCTGATAGCTGTAATTGCCGCTGATTGAGCCGACGGTCTCGATGATGTATTGGTGGGGAACCGGCATGGTATAGTCTGCCCGGTTCATCCGCTCCTGGTCGACCAGCGGGAAAGCCCGGCCGGGCTCCACCCAGAGCTGCAAGCGGCCCAGGCCACCGGTAGCGCCTTCCAGGTTTGTCCGCATGCGGTAGATCACGCCGGCGTTCGTCCGATCGGTAAGCAATTCGGGCACGTCGGTGCTCAACGCCGTGCGGTTTGGTGCGCCCATGTACATGAACTTACCGTCATATTCGACGGACGTACCAAACGAGTCGTCCTTGGTCTGGCCCAGAATACGCGCACCAATGGTGTAATCAGTGGGTGAGGTGCGCGGATAGAAACCGGTCCAGGCGCTTATCGGCGGCATTCCACCAACCACTATCCAGGCACCCTGACACGCATAAGAGGCCTGTGTACCGGGGATACCAGCAAAGCACATGGCTTCTTCGGTCCAGTTGTACCAGCGGTGCTGGATCTCGCAGCCGACTTCAGGATCACAAGGACCGATGTAGTCTGGATTGGGCAACTGGAGCGTGAAGTTAGACGGATTGGCCAGTGGCGGATCGGCCGGAACGTTCGTCCAGGGCTGTTGGAACCCACCGGGTCCCTTCCAGCAAAGCTGTCACCCGCCCCCGAGCCAGGCATCCCAGGCAATAATGATTGACTGGTACTCCGTCTCGGCCTCGTTGTTCTCGATACCGCCACAGTCGGCGCAGCCGGACGTGCATTGGGGAGGATCGCCGTCGTAGACGTTCGCTTCACAGTCGGCACAATCGATGAAGAGGGCCGGCGGATCCGGTGGCGTGACCTTCCGCACGTACATCTGGAGGCTGTTGCGCCCCATCATACCGAACAGTTGTCCGACTTCGTGCAGATCGATGCGCCGATCGGATTTGCGGTTGAGCAGTTGTGGGTCCTGCAGGTTGTAGTTGTGGCTCGAGACGATTACGACGCCGCCGCGCGTGAACTGCGCCTTGTCGCGGTCCCAATAGGGGCCGCTCATGCCCTGGGCCACCGCGTTGTATTCCAAGTCACCCATGCTAGGCAGATCGGGGAAGAGGCCGGGCTGCTGGAACCGGGAATCATCCACGGCTAGGCTGACTGACTCGACGCGCGGGAAGCCGAAGACCAGCTCGGGCAGTTCGTCGCCGTCCATGTCGTCGATCACGGTGACCTGCGATAAGCCGTTGGTTGCCGGAACTGGCGGACGGCTATAACCCTGGGCCGGATCGGTGAGCACGGCCCGGATACCCGGGAAACGCATGCCGGGGATGGCACCGCCACCCACCGCACTGAGTAACTGAGCACCCTGGAGGCGGCCTTCGTTGCCGTAGACCAGGTAACCCTCGCCGAATCCGACGCCGTCACCCAATTCGACGTTGTATGCCTTGCCAAAGCGCGAGCTGAGGACGAACTCACCGACGCCGTCGTCGTTGATATCCGGGACGGCGTGGAAGTCGGTTCCGGCCAGGTCGCCGGAATTGACGCCCTTGAGCACCGCGCCGTTCTCGTATTCGGGATTCTCGAAAGCGACCACGTCGACGTCGCCGATCTCACGGTCGCGGATGCGGATGCGGGTCAGGTCTTCGGGCTCGGACGGATCAACGTCCTGCGGAGCGTAGAACGCGACTGGATCGCCGACGCCGTCGGTGATGCTGACGTAGATGTAATACAGGCCGGCGGGGACGCCGGTCAGATCCACGGTAGTGTTGATATCCACCGGTCCATCGCCGACCAGCATCTCCACGATGACGAGCGGGTCCATGGCGGTTGGCGGATCATTTTCCGGATTGGTGTCTTTATCCAGCCTGATGACCAGGTTGGCGGGGGAGGTGTCATACGTCGAAGCCGCGACATCGATCATCTGATCCTTTTCGAGCAGCACCTTCTCGCCCGGCAGCGGCAGGGTCAGATCAACCGTCGGTTCGACGGAATCGATGTAAAGCGGCAAGGGGTAGAATTCGAACACCGCGGCGCCGCTACGTTCAGTAGCGGAGACGGCGACCCGGAAGTGACCATTACCCGTTTGCGGATCGAGTTCTGGTACCAGCGCGCTGCTGTTGATGTTGTAGGCGATTGGCAGTCCAGCCCTGAACGCCGGATCACCGACCGTGACCACTGGCACCTCGGTGGGTATGCCGTCTTCATCGACGGGCACGCCGTCATTCTCCAGATCGGCATAGATATGGATCTGGATACCCAGGGGCTGGTTCTTTAGTTTGCGCTCCGGATCGTTGACCTGGAAGAGCAGCCGACTGGTATCCGGCGGTCGGACGCTGAGCGGATTCAGGCTGGCGACCGCCACGCTGACGGTCGGATCACCCAGGACGGTAATCGAACCGGGAGCGTACGACGCGATGGTTTCACCGACGCCATCGGTGATGGATGCGCCGATGCGGTAATTCGCCGGGGGCAGGTTGCCGGGGATGATGAAGGCCCAGACGTAGTCTTCCTGCGGCGTGTTGAGGTTAAACTCGGCGATCTCGGCCTCGTTGCCGTTGAAAGCGCCGTCGGCATCGCGGAAGACGCTGATGGTGGCGGCCCCTTCGGGATCGGTGGCCGTGAAGACGATTTGAACCAGGTCACCTTCTTCGACCGGATTGTCACCGGTCGGCTCGGTCACCGTGATGGCCGGGGCCAGGTCCACGGTGATGGTGCGTAGATTTCCATCGCCACCGGCGAAGTAGTCGGATTTTTCCTGGCCGGTGGAGTCCTGCAGATGCACCCCGATGTAGTATATGCCGGCCGCGTAATTTTCGAGGTAGATGGTTCCGCTGCCACTCAGTCCACCGCCGGTGAACTTCGTGACCTCGTTGCCGTTGACGACCGTGTCGATGTCGGTAAACACTTCGTACGAGACCGTGGTGGCCAGGCTGGCAATGTTAAACTGGATCTGCACGCCGGAATTCGGTCGCACGCGCTGATCCTGCGCCGGCAGATTCAGGCTGACGCTGGGCTCGCCCACGAGTACCAGGCGGCCATTGGCGTACTCGGTTTGTGATTCACGCGCGTTGGCCGCCCGCAGGCCCAGGTAGTAGACGCCGGACTCCAGGTTAGCGGTGAAGACCTGCAAGCCACGGGCGGGCAGGTTGGTCATCAACGTGACCTCGTCACCGGTACTGACAATGCCGTCCAGGTCGTAGAAGAGCTCCACGCGGATAGCGCCGTCAGCCGGATCACCGCCAAACACCTCATAATTAATGGCGGCTTCCTGTCCTGGGAGGATGTTGATATCCGCCCCGACCGGGCTGCTGATAACAATTGCGATTGGCTGGGACAGATCACCATCGTCTGCCGGAGGAAGCCCTCCGCCGCCGGAAGATCCGCCGTCGCCGGTGCCATCATCATCATCGTCGATGGGTGGCTGCGGAATAGGCCGGTTCTGCTCGGTCTGGTTGTTGGGTGGTGGTTCCACCACTTCGTTCTGGTCCTGATCTTGTGACTGGCTGGGGATTTGTTCCTGTGGACAACCACCGAACGAGATGGTAAGCATTACGCAGCTAACTGCTACGAGTAGCCACAGGGGCCAGGAAAGGCGACGGGATGTTAACATCGAGGCTACCTCCGCGGATGGCACACATTGGGTGATATATTTCGACCTATCGAGAGCTTACGGGTATAGAGCTCCCGTCAGGTTAAATCTAGCGGCTGGTAAGTGGCGAGTCAACGAAAACGACCAGGCTAGTAGTTAAGTTTTCTTGTCCTGGATTTTCGGCTAGTCCAATAAAGTCAATAACTTACGGAAACGGACGGTAGCCGGCAACCACAACGAGTGAGTATCCGGAAGCCTGTCCCATGGAAACTTTGTTTCGGAGGCAAAAAATAACTCATGAGTATCATCCGACCTTTGCGGGCCATTCGTTATAACACTGACCGCGCGAGCGACGTTTCCAGTCGCCTGGCTCCACCTTACGACGTCGTCAGCGAAGCCGAAAAACAGGCTCTGCTGGCGGGTGACGAATGTAACTTCGTCAAAATCGACCTGCCACATACACCTCCTAAAGCGGCCGGACCGCCTGAAGTTTATCAGGACGCTAACGAAACCCTGCTGGACTGGCTGGCTAGAGGAGTCATGGTGCAGGATGAGCAGCCGGCCATTTACGTCTACCACCAGCTATATCGTTACGGTGACGTGGATTATACGCGCAAGATGTTCTTCGCCCGCTTGCGGCTCGAAGCCTTTGGCTCCAGGAGTGTCTTCCCACATGAGAAGACTTTTGGCGGTCCGAAGGAGGATCGTCTTTGTCTGACCAAGGCCACAAAAGCCAATTTGAGTCCGATTTTCGGGTTGTATGAGGACACGGACAACGAAGTGGCCCAAAGCCTGGAGCAGGCTCTGCCACCCGAACCGCTGGCCAGCGGCACGCTGAATGAGATCAAAAGCCGGATCTGGGCCGTGACTGATGAGCGGGTTATCGCCGAAGTCGCTCGCCTGATGCAGCCCCGGCCAATCTACATCGCCGATGGGCACCACCGCTATGGGACCGGGATGCTGCACCGGGACTGGCTGATTGAGCGGCAGGGGCCCTTACCCGCTGACCACCCGGCGAATTTCGTTCTGTGTGTGTTCTGTGCCATGGAAGATCCGGGCTTGCTCATCCTGCCCACGCACCGCGTGCTCTCAGGTATAGAGGTAAGCCGTGAATTCCTCACTGAGGACGACAATCTCACGATCGAGCAACTTTCCGTTACCGGTCCCGAAAAAGCAGTGAAAGCCCTGTCGGATTATGGTCCCCAGGCCCTCGCCTGCCATAATCCAGCCAAGGGTGAATACCTCGTGCTCCGCCCCAGAAATGTGGGAATCCTCGACAATCTGGAGCCCGAACATAGTCTGGCGTGGTGTCGTCTGGGGCTGGCATTCCTGCACGCTTATCTGCTCGAACGCCTGGTGGTGCCTAAGCTGTGCGGTGGCGCGGCGCCGGCGGTTCAATATATCAAAGCCGCCGATGACGCGGCGCGCGCCGCCGCCGACAGCGCGGGGACGGCATTTCTGATGCAACCCACAACCATGGAAGAGATGCGCAGCGTATGTGGTGCCGGCGACCTGATGCCGCACAAGAGCACGTACTTCTATCCGAAGTTGGCCAGTGGCCTGATCGTAAATCCACTGGATAATTAACCGGGCTTTTCACCGACAAGTGCGCCGCCAGCCGCAACACCTCATCCTTACACTGAGTAAAGGCTGAGGTGTTGTCACTTTGGGTATGGTCGCAACGTATTATGGGGCGGCTGTTATGCTTCGATGAGTTCTGGCTCGAGCGTCTCCAGTGACTCGGTTTCCTGGCCGGCCAGCAAATCGACGAAAGCATCCAAGGCCGTGTGCAACAGCTTCAGCACCCACTCGTTATTGAGATCGGCCACGCGAAAGACGGCTTTTTCGAGCACCGGTTCGTTGCCCGGCACGAAGCTTTCCGAGCGCAGCTCGAACTCGCCCACGCCGGAGGAACGAAAGATCATCAGCATATATGCGTTTTCCGACAACTCGAACTTGAACGAGCGCTGGCCGGATTCCCGCATGGGGATCGATAGCCTGAAACCGTTATCGGAAAGGAAGGCCTTGTGCTCGTTGAAAGCGGGCAGAAAGTGCTGGTCGAGGGTGTTTTCAAACTGACTCGCCCACTGCCCTTGAGCCTGGCTTAATTTCTCCAGGAAGGATCTTTTCCAATTGTCCATGCTGGTTCCTCCGCTTAGTTAGCGGTCTGATGGTACGGCTGGTGTGATACCGGCCTTAGAGTCCTTCGACAAACATTCCACCATGTTGAAGTCTACGAAATGTTCGTGGATTTTAGTTGTCTTTGGGCCATGTATTTGGTCTTGATGTCTGGTCAGCCAGCGGGTATCAGACGTTGTTGACCCGAATCAAGGAGACCAGCCCATGTCTCAAGAAGGCAGGATTTATACCCGCGCCGGCGATGATGGCACCACCGGGCGGGCTGATGGGCGGCGCGTATCCAAAACTTCTCCGAGAATTACAGCCAATGGCATGGTGGACGAGCTCAACGCTCAGATTGGCGTGGTGCTGGCGTCCGGAGTGGTCGCGGATCTGATTGAACCGCTTCAGCGGGTGCAGCGTGAACTGCTCCTGCTGGGAGCCGACCTGAGCCTGCCCACGGCGGGTACGGACGCCCAGCCGCCGCCACGTATCGACGCTCACCACGTGGAACACTTTGAGCAGTTAATCGATAAATGGACTGGCCAGCTCGCGCCGCTCAAGAACTTTATCCTGCCGGGTGGGACACCCGCCGCCGCGGCCTTACACGTAGCGCGCACCATCTGTCGTCGCGCGGAACGCGCGACGGTCGCCCTGGCGGCGGAAGAGCCGGTAACGCCCTTCGCGCTAAAATACCTGAATCGTTTATCCGACATGCTATTTGTCATGGCACGCTTTCAGAATGCCAGCGCGGGTGTGCCAGATGTGCTTTGGCCGGGATAGATCTAATCTGCCAGAAAACCAGCTTCGTCAGGTGACTCGACACGTTAGTGCTGGTTTTAAGCACCAGACCCGTGGAGGGTACTGATGTGTGGACGTTCCTCAATATCATGTGTACTTTGAAAGACGTGCCAGTTGCTACAAACCTGAGTAAGTGTCGATAATATGCTCAGAGCGCTCTGATGCCAGGGCGCGGCATACCCCAGCAAGGATGCAGATTTATGAACACAAAAGCCGGTTTCCCGGATGCTAAGCGCCGCGGATTGTTGGATCTAGATCCGCCCATGAGCATTCAGCGCGTGGCGGTCATCGGGAATTACCTGCCGCGTCTGTGTGGCATTGCGACGTTCACCACTGATCTATGTGAGGCCCTGGTAAATGAGTATGAGCATCTGCAGTGCCAGGTTCTGGCGGTCAACGATACCGAGACGGGTTACGAATATCCCCCCCGCGTACGTTTTGAACTGGAAGAGCAGGATCTCTCCTCCTACCACCGGGCCGCGAACTTCCTCGAACTACGCAACATCGACCTGGTGAATGTCCAGCATGAGTTTGGCATCTTCGGGGGCAAGGCTGGTCGGCATATTCTGTCGCTCCTGCACGAGCTGCGCATGCCGATTGTCACAACGCTGCATACAGTGCTTCAAGAGCCGCCCGAGCCTGAATACGGCGAGGTCTTTCAGGAACTGGTACAGTTGAGTGATCGTCTGGTGGTAATCAGTCACAAGGCGATCGAGTTGCTCCAGAATCTGCATCAGGTACCCCGTGAGAAGATCGATCTGATTCCACATGGTATCCACGACACGCCCTTCATTGATCCCAACTTCTACAAGGACAAGTTCGGCATTGAGGGCAAGTGGGTCATCTTGACATTTGGCCTGTTGGGACCGGCCAAGGGCATTGAGTATGCCATCCAGGCCATGCCGGAGATCTGTCGCAAACATCCGAATGTTGTGTACGTGGTCTTGGGAGCCACGCACCCCTACTGGTTACGCACCGTGGGAGAACAATACCGCGAGTCATTAGAAGCCTTAGCGCGTGACCTGGGTATGGAAAAGCACGTCATCTTTCACAACCGCTTCGTCGGCATCGAGGAGTTGCTGGAGCACATCGGCGCCGCGGATGCCTACATCACTCCTTACCTCGCGCGCGAGCAAATCTCGTCGGGTACCCTGGCTTATGCCCTGGGCGCTGGTAAGGCGGTGGTCTCGACCCCTTATTGGTATGCCGAGGAATTGCTGGCGGACGGCCGCGGCCGGCTGGTGCCCTTCAAGGACGCCGGAGCTATTGCCCGCGAGATAATCGATCTGCTGGACCATCCCACCGAATTGCACGCCACGCGCAAGCGGGCATATATGTACGGGCGCGAGATGATCTGGCCAAAGGTGGCTCGGCGTTACATGCGCTCGTTCGCGCGCGCGCGCGAAGAACGGGTGAAGCAGCCGCGCGCCGTGTACCACACTTCCTCGTCCCTGCTGCGTCCGATCGAGCTACCGGCGATTAAGCTGACACACCTGCAACAGTTGACCGACGACACCGGTATCGCCCAGCACGCCATCTGCGCCATCCCGAACTACGATCACGGCTACACCACCGACGACAACGCGCGGGCCCTGGTGCTGGCAGTGCTGCTCGAAGAGATTGACCTCGAGCAATCGGTGGAAGTGCGCAATCTGGCCAGTACATATCTGGCCTTCCTCTGGCATGCCTTTAACAAGGATCGTGGCCGTTTCCGGAATGTCCTGGGTTATGAACGTCGCTGGCTCGATGAAATCGGATCGGAAGATTGCCATGGCCGCGCGCTGTGGGCCGCGGGGACTACCGCCGGCCGCAGTAGTGACCGCCGCTTGCGGGGTGCGGCCGCCAGGTTATTTAGCCTGTCCTTGCCAGCCGTGTTGGAAACCCGCTCGCCGCGCTGCTGGGCGTTCGCGCTACTCGGGATTCATGAGTACATGCGCCGATTCTTTGGCGATCATGCCGCATTGACCACGAGAAAAAATCTTGCCGAGCGTCTGATCGATCTCTACCGTAATAACAGCGCTTCGGAGGAATGGCCCTGGTTTGAAGATACTGTTTCCTATGACAATGCCAAGCTGGCGCATGCTCTGCTGTTGAGTGGGCGTTGGATTCCCGATGGCGAGATGGTCGATATCGGGCTTAAGTCACTTGATTGGTTGATACAGATCCAACGCTGCCCGGAAGGCCGCTTCTCGCCGATTGGGAGTAAGGGCTTCTACCCGCGTGGTGGTGAAAGGGCGTACTTCGATCAGCAACCGATCGAAGCACATGCCACGGTCTCCGCTTGCCTGGAAGCCCATGTGGTTACTGGAGATGAGAAATGGCAGCTTGAAGCCCAGCGGGTCTTTGAGTGGTTCCTCGGTCAGAACGCTCTCAAATTGCCGGTGTACGACGCAGCCACAGGTGGTTGCTGTGACGCGCTCCATCCCGATCGCACGAATTCCAACCAGGGCGCGGAGTCGACCATCGCCTTCCTGCTGTCACTCGTGGAAATGCATCTGTCCAACAGTGTGCTGGCCGCGAGCGAGAGTGTGCCCATATAATGGAACTCAATCGAGTTAAGTCACGATTGAACCGCGCACCGGAACCGCACACGGTCCTGGAATTATCGGACACTAATAGACTCTCATTCCAGCTCAGTCTGCGGATAGAGAGGTTTCAGGACCAATCTGGTGTTTGTGGGAGGGGCGAGGCTCCTGCCGAGCCGCGGGGCGCC
>JBDRDH010000075.1:0-36745 GCA_043820985.1 Planctomycetota bacterium | reverse complement strand
AGCGGAGTAATCAACCACGGATCGTAGTCCACATTGTCGCTGACCGCGTCGCCGCCACCCCCGGGATTGCCCGTGTGTGTCGGCCCGCTGGCGTTGCCCCACCAGTTGTCCTCGGCGTTCTGAACACCGGCGGCATCTGTGTAGAAGCCATAACTGACGTTGCTCTCGATGTTGTTGTCGTTGGCGGTCATGCTGACCGTGCCGGCGAGCTCGCGAGCGTAGACGCCCCAGTCCCAATCCTGGACGCGGCAACACGTCATGCTGGCGGTCATCGTATCCGCCGCGGCCTTGATGTAGACGCCCCAACTATCCGTCAGGTCATGGCCGATGAAGGTGCTGTTGTACAGTGTGAAGGTCCGCGCGGCGCGATCCATGTCGGGCAGCTTTGCGTCCTCTTCGAACGGCGCCGGCAACGGCAGAGCCTTGCCATCGTCGCCCGACCCGCGCTTGGCACCGCTGTTTATGGCGTATAGCGCGTCCCAACTGTCCACGTGTTGGTTGGAAATCAGGCCGTCGTCGAAACTGCCGTTCGTGTCTTGGCCGTATACCCCGGGGTTGTTGTCAAGAACTGTATTCCCGGTCATGTCGACCGTCGTGCCACCGTAAAGAAGTACTCCGGCGGATGCCCAGCCATCCGTGTACAGATGGTTGGAGATCGTGCAGTCCTCGATGGTGCCTCCCGCACCCCAGCCGAACTGGATCCCGTTTTGGGCTGGCATCGCGGGTGGTCCAGGTCCAAGCGGCCCCGCACCGGTAACCGTGCAGCCGGACGCGTTTGCGATCACGGTACTTCCATTGAACGTAATGCCGTTCTTCTGGTAATCGTCCACCGTGGTCCCGGTGACGTTAATGGTGTAAGGCCCGCCCGTGTCACACCATGCATAGATGGCGTTGCCGTGCTGCGCACCGCTAAGCGGCTCATCACGCACCGCGGTCACCACACAGTCAGTTACGTCGCCGCCGGCCGACGAGAAGGCGATGCCCATGAACCGGTAATTGGCATTACCTTTGCCCAAGCCGTCAACCTTCAGATCGCGAATCGTGACACCCGTCGTGTCGTGAACGTAGATGATCGGATAGTTGTTGGCGCTGGTGGCGAAGAACTTCGTCAGCGTGTCGGGACTCTGGATCGTCGTGCTGCCCGAACCGGCACCTTGAAGCGTCAGATTGTCCTTGTCGATCTCAACCTGCTCTTCGTACGTCCCCGCCGCGACGTTGACCGTGCTGCCACAAACGGCGTTGATGCCGTCCTGGATGTTGTCGAAGGCATCGTAGCCCCAGGCGTGGCCGTCGTTGTTGCAGGCCAAGCAGTAGTCGTCGTCAACCCAGACCTCGGAGGGGCACGACATGGCCGTAAGGACTTCACCTTCGACCTCGGTGTTGTGAGTGCCGCCGGGATAGCTGAAGAAGCCCCCGTCGGTGTCCTGCATACTCCAGAGCCAGTCGCGTCCGTCGGCGATTTCATCGTCATACGGGCCACAACCAGCATCCTGCGCAGCTATCAGGGCCATCACGGCGTAGGCGGTGGTCTGCGTATCCTTGTCATCCGCGGCGGGGCTGGACAGGTTAGAATGCCAGTACCAGGAACCATCCGCATTCTGATAAGAAACGAGTTTATCGGCGAGTGCTTCAAGCGTGCTGATACCGTTGATCCCACTGTGGTTGGGACTGACGATCGCAGTGAACGTCGTTGTCTCGTTGAGCGCCAGCCCACGCACACCCCCGGCCAAACCGATCAGATCAGAATAGACGCTGCCGGGGTTTGTGTTGTCCAGCGTATTAAGCCCATCCAGGACGGCCTGATTGAACAAGGCCTTCTGTCCGGTGTTTCCGATCGCATCGGCGGTCAGGCCGAGCGTTTGAAACTCCCACGGGCGCAGGTTGATCCATGTTCCAGTCCGTCCTGTCTCGACTGCGGCGATCCAGCCCGCGGTGTCATAGTCGCTGGGTCCGTAGGTGCTCGCCGTGAGTTCGTCAAAGAAATCGATGGCGGCGAAGTCACTGTAGGTCGAGTCCCCGGTCGCCGCGGTCAACTTCCAAAGGAAGTGCGGCGTAAGCGTACCGAAACGGGCCTCCCCATTGGTGTACTGAGAGGTTAAGTCGTAGTCACCGCCGTCGGTCGCCGACGTAAGATGAGCGGCGTCCGCGGTCATCTCATAGGCTTGCAGCAAGCCAAGGGCGATCGGGGCGGTGATGTTGTTGTAAGTCACCGTGCAGTCGTCGTGAGGCCAACCCCAACCGCCGTTGGTGCATTGCTGGCCCACGATGTGGTCGGCGGCGGCCTGCAATCCGGGCCCGACACTTCTGATGCCGCCGCCACCGCCGGAGGCGTAATCGATCAGGGTGCGATCTGTACCCCACGGTGCCACCACCCCGCGCTGGGGGGATTCCGCCCAAGCTGTCCCGGCGCATAGCGCCAGGGCCAAAAGGCCAACCATTACTGTCATTCCTAGTTTCGTTCTCATGATTCGTTTTCCTCCGTTTCTTTGCGGCGGCAAACACTCGGTATTCCGGTGCCTTGCTTGTCGCCAAATCCTCTTACTTAGAATCGATGCTCTGTTCCATATCCACCATCTCATGATTGCGGACGTTTCGTCTTTTCTTCCTGCCCGCATCGCCAAAGGGTTTTGCATCCCACGGACACCCATACTCCATTGCTGTTGTTTCGGCGCACACTCCCCCCTGTGCCCCGCATCGGGCGCGATGCAAAGACGCGAACTACGTCTTTTCAGTCGCGCGCCGCAACAGGCTGAATGTCAGGAACTCACAGACAGGCCCACCCGGATGAAAGATAAAAGTGCAGCATCCTTGCCCCTCCAGGCTTGGCCACGCACACCGTCTCGGCTGACGAGAGCGCGTCGTCCCAACTGTTCCTCAGGGCTTTCGCCCCTTCGACTCGGTACAAACCAATTTGCATCCTCCTTCCACATCCCGTGCGCTATAAAGAAGATTCTACCACGCGCACCCCAGGAAGGACCGGCCCCTACGAATGGACCGCCCCATTTAGAGTACTACTACAT
This sequence comes from Planctomycetota bacterium, assembly GCA_043820985.1. Classification (GTDB taxonomy): domain Bacteria; phylum Planctomycetota; class Phycisphaerae; order UBA1845; family Fen-1342; genus JAAYXS01. The sequence goes on along the minus strand of JBDRDH010000075.1, from coordinate 33,725 downwards.
ACCATATAGAGCTCATGGTGTCAATACGCACAAAGCACCGAAATGTGCACGAATCCGAATTTTTTTCTCATAGCCGGGTTCCTGACAGCGAGAGCCACTGTCAAACAGGGCCGACCGGTCCCGCAACTCCCGGCGGGGCGCGCCAGTGTTTGAAACCCATTCCTGGCGGGGAGTTCCTCGACTCGCTTCGCGCTCTCGGAATCGCGGGCGCGGCGACACGTCGATCCGCGCGACGTCGTGTCTTCGGCTCAGTCTTCGGAGCAGGCCGCCAGCAGGTCACGAGAACCGGGTGCGCTGGTCAGCTATACGAGTGTGTCCACGTCGAGCACCCTGTTTTCGCAGAGGGCCTTGGCAAAGCGGGCGAACAGGTAGCCGGCATCGTGTGGTCCGGGACTGGCCTCCGGGTGGTACTGGACGGCCATGAGGCCCAGATCGCGGTGCACGAATCCCTCGAGTGTCCCGTCGTTCAGGTTGACGTGCGTGACCGTGCCGCCGGCGTGTTCCAGCGATTCCGGCCTCACCGCGAACCCGTGATTCTGGCTGGTGATCTCGACGCGGCCGGTCTGCTGGTTGAGCACGGGCAGGTTCACGCCGTGATGCCCGAAGCGGAGCTTGTACGTCTTGGCCCCCAGGGCGATCGCCAAGAGCTGATGCCCGAGGCAAATGCCGAAGATCGGCATTTGACCAAGCAGCGTGCGCAACGTCTTCACAGTGTCGGCGACGGCCGCCGGATCGCCCGGGCCGTTGCTCACGAGCAGACCGTCGGGCGCCAACTCGCGGATTTCCTCTGGAGATGTGCCGGCCGGCACGGTCGTCACGCGACAACCACTCTCAACCAGGTGCCGCAGGATGTTCTGCTTGATACCGCAGTCGATCACGACGACGTGTTTCCCCGCCGCGGCCGCGAACGCGTCTTGCCCCGATGGTCGCCACAATGGCTGGGTCCACTCGCCGGTTTCGCTCGGCGTCACGCGCTCGACAAGATTGGTCCCCGTCATTGAAGTCGAATTGCGGGCCAACTCAACCAGTTCAAGATCGCTCGTGACTTCCGTCGATAGCACGCCGCGTAGCGCACCCTGCACGCGAATGCGGCGGGTCAGCGCGCGGGTGTCCACGCCAACCAGCCCCATGATCTCGTGCTCGGTAAGAAACTCCGGCAGGCCGACCGTCGCCCGGTAGTTGCTCGGCCGTCGCGGCAGGCTCCTCAGCACGACGCCGGAAAGGTGTGGTTGCGGCGCCTCGAAGTCCTCCAGGTTGACGCCGTAGTTGCCCTGTAGGGGGAAGGTCATGGTCACAATCTGCCCGCAGTAGGACGGATCGGTGAAGACCTCCTGGTAGCCGGTCATGGCGGTATTGAAGACGACCTCGCCAGTGCGCGTGCCGGCGGCGCCGACGCTCTCGCCGGTGAAAACGGTCCCATCCTCGAGTGCGAGCTTGGCGATCATGCCGACCCTCCGATGGCCAGGTAGTCCTGAAGCGCGTTCACGCGGACGTCGCCCGCGCGCAGGGCGCGAATCGCGCCGACGGCGGCCCGGGCGCCGGCCAGCGTCGTGAGCAGCGGGATGCCGAGCTGAATCGACGCGACCCGCCAACGTCCCTCTTCGGTAGCGCTGCCGGTATGGATCGGCGTGTTGATCAGCAGATCCAGTTCGCTGGTGTGGATCATGTCGAGCAGGAAGGGCGGACCCTGGCCGTCGTGCTTTGAGACCAACGTGGCCGGGACGCCGTGCTGTTCCAGGGTCTGCTTGGTTTTGATCGTCGAGTAGATCTCGAAGCCCATCTCATGCAGCTCGCGGGCGACGGAGATCATGCGCGGCTTATCCTCGTCGCACACGCTCACCAGCACCTTGCCGGCGGTGGGCAGCTTCAGGCCGGCGGCCAGGAGCGCCTTGGCGAATGCCAGCGGATACGACTCGTCGATGCCCATCACCTCGCCGGTGCTGCGCATCTCCGGGCCCAGCACGAAGTCGATGCTCTTCAGCTTCTTGAAGGGAAACACCGGGGCCTTGACGGCGACGTGCCGCTGCGTACGCCCGTCCGGAATGCCCAGCCCGCCGAGCGCCTCGTCCAGTGACTGCCCCAGCATGACCCTCGTGGCGATCTTCGCCCACGGCACGCCGGTGGCCTTGCTGACAAACGGAATCGTCCGCGAAGCCCGCGGGTTGACTTCGATCAGGTAGACGACGCGCCCCTGGATGGCAAATTGCACGTTCATCAAGCCGCAGACGCGCAGCCGCCGCGCCAGCGTCTTCACCTGGTACTTGATCTCGTCCAGCAGCGCCGGCGAGAGTGAGTAGGGCGGCAGCACGCAGCAACTGTCGCCACTGTGAATGCCGGCCTCCTCGATGTGCTCCATGATGCCGCAGATGTCGCAGCGGCCGTCGTCCGGCGAGACGCCGGACCCACCCAGCGAGACGCCGGACCCACCCAGGGAGGGGCCGGAGCCCCCATCTGAGGCAGCGAACGCGTCCCGCCCTGGGTAGCCGTAGTCGCTGATGGCGTCGACGTCTACTTCGACCGCATCGAGCAGAAACTTCTCGATCAGGATCGGGTGCTGGTGGTCGATGTTCAGCTCGCGGTCGGTCGCGTGCAGGGCACCCTCGATGTAGCGGACCAGATCGGCGGCGTTGTTGCACACCTGCATGCCGCGCCCGCCGAGCACGTACGAGGGACGCACCAGCACGGGATAGCCGATCCGTTCGCCCACCTCGACGGCCTGGGCGCGCGAGAACGCGACGCCGTTCGCCGGTTGGCGCAGCCCCAGCTCGCGCACCACCTGCTGGAAGTGCTCGCGGTCTTCGGCCAGGTGAATGTCGGCCGGCGACGTTCCCAGAATCGGCACGCCCGCTTCGGCCAAGCCCTGCGCCAGGTTCAGCGGCGTCTGTCCGCCGTATTGCACGATCACGCCGCGGACGTGGCCGTCGTTGGCGCCGTCGGTGGGAAACGGCCGGCCGTTGAGCCGCTCGCAGATGTTGAACACGTCCTCGTGCGTCAGGGGCTCGAAGAACAGCAGGTCGCTGACGTCATAGTCGGTGCTGACGGTCTCGGGGTTGGAGTTGACCATCACCGTTTCGTGGTTCATCTCGCGCGCGGCCATGGCGGCGTGCACGCAGCAGTAGTCGAACTCGATCCCCTGCCCGATCCGGTTGGGACCGCCGCCGAGGATGATGACCTTCGGCCGGTCGCTGACGCGCAACTCGTCGTCGTGCGATTCGACCAGCACGTGCTCGTCGTCCAGGGCGCGGTAGCGATAGGGCGAGTCGATCCCCAGATCGCGGATCGCGGTCCCGAGCGCCTCCCGGCCGCCGGAGGCCCGGTGCCGCCGCAACTCGGCCACGGCCTCCGGGCTGCGCACGACGCGGGCCAGCGGCCGCTCGCGCGCGGAGTAGTAGTACGGCGTGTACGCCTCGAACTCGGCGCCGCACGTGTCGACCAGCTTGAACTTGGGCCGGTCGAGCTGGGCCTTGAGGCGCCCGTAGGCCGGGGCATCGAGCCGCCAGATGTAACGCAACTGCGCGTCGCTGTAGCCGTACGCCTTGGCCTGCTGAAACGTGTCGACCATCTCCCGGGTCAGGCGGAACGTGGCCCCGGTTCGTATCGGCGTGCGCAGCAGGCGCTGCTCGAACTCGACCAGCTCGGCCAGTTGGTCGAGGAACCAGACGTCGATGCGCGACAGCTCATGAATCCGCTCGATGGGCCAGCCGAGCTTGAGTGCGTAGCGGATGTAATACAAGCGCCCCTGGCACGGCGTCGAGATCTTGGCGACCAGGACCTCCTCGGGAATCGGCCACCGCTCGATGGCCTGCTCGTGCACGTCGGCGGGCGCCTCACCCAGCGCCGTGCCGCCAAACAGCGGGACCGCCGGCCCGGTTTCCTGGCCGAAGGCGTCCAGCCAGACGGTGCCCTCGTCGTCCTGGCCGAGCGCGTCGCCCGGCTGTTCGTCGAGCGACTTATCGCCGGGATGCAGGCCGTAGCCGGGGCGCTTGATCTCCATCGATCGGATGCACTTCTGAAAGGCCTCCTTGAACGTGCGGCCGATGGCCATCGCCTCGCCCACGGACTTCATCGAGGTCGTAAGCGTCTCGTCGGCTTCGGGGAACTTCTCGAACGCGAAGCGCGGCATCTTGACGACGCAGTAGTCGATGGTCGGCTCGAAGCAGGCCGAGGTTTCGCGCGTGATGTCGTTGCGCAGCTCGTCCAGCGTGTAGCCGATCGCCAGCTTGGTGGCGATCTTGGCGATCGGGAAGCCGGTGGCCTTGGAGGCCAGAGCCGACGAGCGCGAGACGCGCGGGTTCATCTCGATCGCCAGCATTTGCCCGTCGCGCGGGTTGACGGCGAACTGGATGTTCGCCCCGCCGGTGTCCACGCCGATCGCGCGCATGATGGCGATCGCGGCGTCGCGCATCCGTTGGTATTCCTTGTCGGACAGGGTCAGCGCTGGGGCGACGGTGATCGAGTCCCCCGTGTGCACGCCCATCGGGTCGAGGTTCTCGATCGAACAGACTACGACAACGTTGTCGCGCGCGTCGCGCATCATCTCCAGCTCGAATTCCTTCCAGCCGGTCAGGTCCTCCTCGATCAGCACCTGCCCGATCGGCGACTGCGCCAGCCCGCCGCCGACGAGCGTCTCGAACTCCTCCGCCGTGCGGGCCAGTCCGCCGCCGGTGCCACCGAGGGTGTACGCCGGGCGAATGCAGGCTGGCAGGCCGATCTGCTCGATGATCTGCCGGGCCTCGGCCAGCGAGTTGGCGGTGTCCGAGCGCGGCACGTCAACCCCCACGCTGGTCACGGTGCGCTTGAAGCCCGCGCGATCCTCGGCCCGGCGAATCGTCTCGCTATCGGCCCCGATCAGCCGCACTCCGTGCCGCGCCAGAATCCCCGCCTCGGCCGCGGCCATGGCACAGTTCAGCCCGGTCTGGCCGCCGAGCGTCGGCAGAAGCGAATCGACGGGCGTGCCGCGCGCGGCTTCCAGCTTGAGGATCTTCTCGATGACGGCGGGCGTGATCGGCTCGAGGTAGGTCCGCTCGGCGACCTCCGGGTCGGTCATGATCGTGGCGGGGTTGCTGTTCAGCAGCACCACCGCGACGCCCTCCTCGCGTAAGGCCCGACAGGCCTGCGTGCCGGAATAGTCGAACTCGCAGGCCTGCCCGATCACGATCGGCCCGCTGCCGATGATCAGGACGCGCTGGATGTCAGCAGACTTCGGCATGTCCGTTCTCAATTCCCAAATGTGTCGGGCACATCCTACAACAAGGCCGTCTCGGCGACCATGACTCGCGCGCGGTGGCGCTCCGCCCGCTGCCGCGACTCGGCCAGCTCCGCACGAAGTTCATTCAACGCCGCGGGCTCGACCAGCGCGGGAGCCGCTCGCCACGCAACCGTCCGGTCTTCAGTGAACCGACCCGCCCGGATCTCCACGGCCACCCGCCGATACGCCTCGCGGAACGGCACGCCCTGTTGGGTTAGTGTGAGCGCCGCGTGCGTGGCGTACAACTCCGGGCGCATCGCCGCCGCCAGCCGCGCGCTGTTAATCGTAAACCCAGTCACGATCCGCGTCGCGATCCGGAGCAGGTCACCCAGTTCCACCGCCGTGCGGATCGTCGGCTCCTTGGTGAGTTGCAAATCGCGTTGATACCCGGATGGCAGTTTCCCGCTCACGTACTCCAGTTCCACCACCCGCGCCGGCAGACGCGCGCTGCGCGCCCGCAACAGCTCGAGCACATCGGGGTTCCGCTTTTGCGGCATGAGCGACGATCCGGTGGTCAGCGACTCCGGCAGCCCGAAGAAACCGAACTCGGCGGTCGAGAACAGCAGCAGGTCGCAACTCAACTTCTCGAGCACGGCGCCGACCTCCGCGGCCACATGCACCAGCGCCTTCTCCAGCCGGCCACGGCTGTTCTGCACGTCGATCGCGCTGCGTTGTGCGCGCGCGAAACCGAGTAGCTCGGCCGTGTAGGCGCGATCCAGTGGCAGCGGCACGCCATAGCCGGCCCCAGTCCCCAACGGGCACGAGTCAAGCCGCTCCAGAAGATGAAGCGCGGCGACCATCTGCTCCAGCGCGGCCTCGGCAAACGCGTGCAGCCAGTGCCCTACGCTCGACGGCATTGCCGGCCGCATATGCGTATAGCCCGGCATCGGCACGTCGCCATCGTGCTCCGCGCGCGTCACCAATACCTCTACGAATTCGCCCAGCGATTCCAGCCAACCCAGCACCTGGTGGCGCATGAACAGCCGCATGGCGGTCGCGACCTGATCGTTTCGCGAGCGCCCCGCGTGAATCCGGGTACCGACCTCGCCGCACTGCTCCGTCAGCGCCGCTTCGATCGCGGTGTGACAGTCTTCGAGTTCGGCGGGAATCTCGAACCGCCCGTCCAGAGCGCGCGCGTCGATCCGCTTCAGGCCCGCCAACAGCATGTTCAAGTCGCTCTCGCTCAGGAGGCCCGCGCGCGCGAGCGTCCGCGCATGCGCCGCCGAGCCCAGGCAATCCCAATGCACCAGGTGCCGATCCCACGTTGGATCATCTCCGACCGTGAAACGCAGCACCGTTTCGTCGAGCGTTTCGCCCTTGTCCCACAAACGCATGGCAGGCCGGGTCATCTCACACCCCCTTGTTGTGGTGCATGGTGGGTGGTCGCTGCATCCTCACCATAGGCTGTGCCGGACGATACATCGAAGTACTCGCGTATGATCCGCTCGTACGCCGCCGCTCCCGCGCGCAATTCATCCGGCAGGATGTACTCGTCCGCGGTGTGCGACCGGCTCGATTCACCAGGGCCGATCTTGACACTCGGCGTGCCGGTCAGGAACACCATGTCGCTCATCGTGCGACTACCGGCCGGGGGCAGTCCCGGCAACGCGCGCCGCGCGGCCTGAATAATTCGCTCGCCGGCATCAGTCTGCACCGGCACCAGCCGGTCGCTGTGAATGTGCAACTCGCTGCGCAGGTGACGCCGGAGACGCTTATACAGCGCGCCGTGAGATTCCGCCGGCGTCGTGCGGATGTCCAGGTAGAACTCACACGTGTCCGGCACAACGTTCCGCGCCACGCCACCCTTGATCATCGTCACATGGGCGTGACAGCGACCCAGCAGCGGATGTTCCGGCCCCCAGTCGAACTCCGCCAGCCCCGCCACGTCCCGAGCCGCCGTGATAATCGCATTGTCCGCGGACAGCCCCGGCACATTCGCGGGATGACCTCCGCGCCCGCGCGCCACACCGCGCAGAATCAGCAGCCCGCGCTGCGCGCTCATCGGCGTCAACCCGGTCGGCTCCCCCACGATGGCGGCGTCCAGTGGTGACAGCGCCGGGAGAATCGTGACCAGCCCATCCCCCGCAACCTCCTCCGCCGCCGTCAGTGCCAACACGAGCCTTCCACCCAGGCGCTCGCCGTGTTCCTGCCGGCGTTTCGTCGCCAGGAATGCCTCGATCAGTGCAGTCACAGAGCCCTTGGCATCATTCGCACCGAGCCCCACAAGCCGCTCGCCATGCCGCCGTAGCGTCCATGGATCGCCCGACCACCCCTCTATCGGCGGCACCGTGTCGATATGTGAGTTCAGCAACAGCCGCGGCCGCGGCGCATCGCCGATTTCACACCACACGTTGTTGCCCTGGCGCTGCACGCACAGGCCGGCCTGTTCGAGCAGTACGCCGACCGCGTCTGCGATCGCGCCTTCCTCGGGCGACACGCTACGAATTGCCACCAGTTGTGCCAGTCGATCGATCACAGCGTCACCGGGGCCGTTTCGACAGCCTGAACGGCATTTTCACGTTTCTCCACCAGCAGCGTTCCACAACCTTCGTTCGTGAACACCTCGCCCAACAGTGTATCCGTTACTGTTCCATTGATGATGTGGACGCGCGACACGCCACCGCGCAGCGCGGCGGTGCAGGCGGCGAGCTTCGGCAACATCCCGCCGCCGATCACGCCCGTGCGGATCAGCTCGTCGAGCTGCTCCAGGTCCAGGTACGATTGCAGCGTCGCCGGATCCCGCGGATCACGCAGCACGCCGTCGACATTCGTCACCAGGAAGTACTTGGCGGCTCCGAGCGCGACCGCGATTCGCGCGGCGACGGTGTCCGCGTTGACGTTCATTACGTTCCCGACCGTGTCCGCCGCCAGCGAGCAGATCACGGGGACAAAGTCGCCGTCCAGCAGATGGCACAACCCATCGACGCGGATCTCCGTCACGTCACCCACGTGACCGAAGTCAATTTCCCGCGTCTCGCCGCTCGACGGATCGGTCATGCGCTGGGGCGGGCGTTTGCGGACGGTCACGAGGCCGGCGTCCACGCCACTCATCCCAATCGCCGGCACATCGATCCGGCGGAACGCCGCGACCAGGTTCGTGTTGACGGTGCCGGCGAAGGCCATCTTGGTGACCTCCAGCGTCTCGGTGTTGGTGATACGCCGCCCGGCGAAGATGTCGGGCGTGGCCCCGAGCCGCGCACCCAGCGCGCTGGCCTGCGGGCCGCCGCCATGCACGACCACGACCCGGATGCCGACCTGGTACAGCAGCGCGAGCTGATCGACCAGGTTATCCATCACGCGTCCCGGCTCGCAAAGCTGCCCGCCGAGCTTCACGACAAAGACGCGCCCCTTGTACGCGCGGATGTAGGGCACCGCCACACGCAGCGCTCGCAAGTTGCCTTGAACGTGCATAACTGTTCTCACTCCGGAATCCGTCGCGGTCCCCGCCTGACGACCACCGCGCGAACTTCACTATTGCAGTAGGTGGTTCATCACCGCCGCCTGGGTCCACATCCGGTTTTCCGCCTGGTCGACCACCACGCTGCGCTGGTCATCGAGCGCTTCATCCGCGATCACGAGGTTCCGCCGCACCGGCAGACAGTGCATCAGGATGGTCTTGTGTCCCAGATGCCGCGGTCCGACGGTCCAGTCGGCATGTTGCTGGAAGCTGGCGCTCTGCCCATCCGCGTCGCCGTATAAGCCCGGACTGCCCCAACTCTTTACGTAAACAACGTCCGCGGCCGTGCAGGCGGTCTGCTGTTCGTTCGTCACGTTGAACTCGGTGCCCGCCGCTACGCACCAACTCTGCACGCGGTCGACGATGCCCGCGTTCAACTCGTAGCCGGGAGGGTGCGCGATGGTGACGTGCATGCCCGCCGCCGCCGCCGACAACACCGCCGAGTGCGGCACCGCCAGGGGCAGCGCCTTGACGTGTGGCGCCCAGGTGAGCACGAACCGCCGCCCGCGCGTACCGTTCAGCCGTTCGTCCATCGTCATCCAGTCGGCCAGCCCCTGGCAGGGATGTTCGCTGGCCGACTCCATGTTGAGCAGCGGCACCGTCGCGAAGCGGCCGAACGCGCGCATGACCAGGTCCTCGGCGTCTTCGGCCGCATCCTTCAACGCCGCGAAGCTCCGCACCGCCAACATGTCGCCGTACCTGCTCAGCACCGGGGCGGCGTCGCGGATGTGCTCGGAAAACGCCCCGTCCATCACGACGCCGTCGCGGTACTCCAGCCTCCACGTGTCGCCGCCAACGTTCAGGCAGATGCTGTGCCCGCCGTAGCGCAGCATCGCGCTTTCAAACGATGTGCGCGTGCGCAGCGACGGGTTGAAGAAGACCAGCGTCAGAATGCGGTTGCGCAGCTTGTCAGCAGAGGCCTCGCCGCGCTTGAAGCGCTTTGCTTCACGGACGAGCGTTGCCATTTCCGCCGGCTCATACTCCAGCATGCTCAGCCAATGGCGCATGCTTATCTCCTAATTCGAGCAAAGTCTCGGCCAGGTCGTCGATCGCCTCAGGGGGCATATTGATCGGCGGCAGGAGCCGCAGGATGTTCGGGTCAGCGCTGGTCCCGGTAATGAAGCCACGCTCCAGCAGAGCTTTCTGTACCAACTTCGCTGGGATGCTGAGGCGCAGACCGATCAGGCATCCACGCCCGAGTACATCCCGCACGGGCCCAACACACAGTTTCGCCCGCGCGCGGGCCTCCAGCACGGCCGCGTGCTCGAGCAAATCTTCTGTTTGGATAGTCTCCAACACCGCCAGTAAGGCGGCGCACGACAGGGGGTTACCGCCGAACGTTGAACCCAGGTCTCCCGTGCGGACTTGATCGGCCAAGCGTCTCGACATGAGAACCGCACCCATGGGCAGCCCGTTCGCAATGCCCTTGGCAAGGGTGACGATGTCCGGCGACACGCCGAATTGGCCGGCCGCGAAGGCCCGACCGATCCGACCCATACCCGTTTGGATCTCGTCATATATGAGCAGGGCGCCGACTTCATCGCACCGCCGTCGCAGCGCCATGAGGAGCTCGCCATCCAGCTCGACGACGCCGGCCATGCTCTGAATGGGCTCGACGATGACGGCCGCGACACGTTCGTCGATACGCCGCACCTCCTCCAATACGTTCGGGCACAGCCGTACCGTGGGGCAAAGCAGCCCTTCGTAAGGGGCTCGCAGGAGTTCGTCCCCGGTCGCCGCCAACGCCAGCAGCGTGCGTCCGTGGAAGCCGCCCACCAGGGCGGCAATACGCTTTCGCCCGGTGTGGTGAACCGCCAGCTTGAGCGCGTTTTCGTTCGCCTCGGCGCCGCTGTTGCAGAAGAACACATGCGACAAGCCGGCGGGGGCGAACGCGCAGAGCCGCTCGGCGGCACGCGTGCGAATCTCGAGCGGCGCCGCGTTCGAGTAGAACATCAACCGCTGGGCCTGCTCGGCGACGGCGCGGATCACACGGGGATGCGAATGCCCAAGCAAAGCGACGGCGTGTCCGCCATACAGATCCCAGTATTCGCGCCCACGCTCGTCGCGCACACGCGCGCCGCGGCCAGACACGATCGTGAATGGCAACTGCGCGTACGTATTGACCAGCGCCGACTCGTTCACCTACATGCTCCTGTCACTTGTGTCGCCATTCACGCCGGCGCTACACCGGCCGCAGGGACGGCGTCCATAATCCAGTCGTCTCGTTCAGGCCGCACATCAGGTTCATATTCTGAATCGCGGTGCCGGCCATGCCCTTCACCAGGTTGTCGATCGCGGCCATCGCGATAACCTGACGCTCTCGACAAGCCACTGCGATGTCGCAGAAGTTCGACCCAATCACGTCCTGTAGTTCCGGCGATGTTTCGACGATCCGAACGAACGGGCTCTCCGCGTAAAAATTCGCGTAGCGACCGTGGATCGACGCCGTATCCGCCGGCTCCGGCAGCGTCAGGTGGACCGTCACGAATATGCCGCGTGTCGTGTCCATGCTCTGGGCGATGAAGCTCGTATTGATCCGTTCGCCGCGCGGATCGCCGAGCGCCTGTAAGATCTCCGGCTCGTGCCGGTGTGCCAACGGCTTGTACGCGCGAAAGTTAGCGTGCCGCGTTGGATGGTGCGTGGCCTCCTGCACCCGACGCCCGGAGCCGGAGGAGCCCGTTTTTGCGTCAATGGCCAGCGCGCCGGAAAACCCGCCCAGCACCAGTGGGGCAGCGGCCAGAATCGAAGCGGCGGCCAGGCAGCCAGGATTTGCCACCAAGTGCGCCGCGCGCAGCGATTCACGAAACAGCTCGGGTAGTCCATAGACAAACGCGCGCCGGCGCTGCGGCAACTCGGGGCTGTCCGGGTAGTGCTGCCGGTGTGATTCGATATCCGCCAGTCGGAAGTCGCCGGAGAGATCGATTACGCGAATGCGATCGCCCAGGCCATTGCGCTCGCACTCGCTCAGAACAAGGTCAATAGCGGTAGCGCTGGGACCATGGGGGAGGGCAGAAAAGACAACCGCGTATTCGGCGTCAGCCAACCGTTGGACGTCAACCGCCTCCGCCAGCCGCAGATCGAAGAAGCTGCGCAAGTGTGGATGGACACGGTGCAGCGGTTGACCGACATGTGAGGCGGACGTCAGCGCGACCACCTCGACGGCGGGATGCTGCGTGCAGAGCCGCAATAGCTCCGCCGCGCCGTAGCCGCTGGCTCCCAGAATCGCCACATGAATAGGACGTTTCATGCCGCCCCCTGTTCAGCCCGGAGGGCGATTCGACCGGCCACGAACTCACCCAGCTCCGGTCCGTGTGTCCGCGCGTTAATGGCCTCAAGCCCCAGTTGCTCCTTGACATACCGGGTACCGACAGCGTTGTCTGTTGTCGGACCACTGACGACGTCGATGGTGAGCGCGAACTCCTCGTGCAGTACGCGCCGCGCGCCCCACGTTCCCACCGGATCGTTCGCGCACAGCACGATTGCCGCCGCCACGCTCGTTAACTCGGCATCCGCCAAAATCTCGGCCACCCCGTATTCACCAAGGATGCCATCACCCAATTCAGCGATGATCACTTCAGCCCCGGCCTGCGCCAGGTGTCCGAACAGGGCCCGTGCGACGGGTACCGCGGTTTCGGAATTCGTGGACACGATGCCGGCCTCGGTGAACGAGACCGCCGTTCGGGCGCCGTAATCGTGCATCTGCAGAACATCACGCCGCAGCGACACCCCGGTCAGCTTGCACGCGCCAACCGGCACACCGCGTTGCGTCAGTTGCCGGATCAACTGGCAGGCGACCGTGGTTTTACCGCTGTTCATGCACGTTCCGGCGACGTACACGACCGGGACCGCCGCCGGCGTATAACTATCCATGGTGATCGCGTGCATGCCGATGTGTGCCGGCACCCCCGAGCGATCCTCGAAACCAGGAAACACCTGCACTGCCCCGAGGACCTCCAGGTCAAACGGCGGCCCGACGGCCGGGTTTTCCGACGTGCACTTGCCGATCACGCCGCCTGGATTCAACACCTGGAGCCGATCGCCCACGCGCAGCGCAACCGGGACATGTCCGGCGTAGCCATGCAGGGCATTCCGCTGGCCGAGCACGCCGGCGATCACGTCGCCGTCGTGCAGCACCATCATTCGCCCATGCAGGTCTTCGAGTTGGTTGTAGGTCGTCTTGTCCCCGTGGACACGCCCGGCCACGATGTAGCCCTCGCGCGCCACGATCTCCGCCGAAAGACGTGCATCCCGCCGCAACGGCACGTTGCGCGTCGCCGATGCGACTTTGTCAAGCCAGATTCGCATCTGCTTCGCTCCCTGGCCCGGCCGTTTGGGCGATCAGCCAATCCTGCATTCCGTACAGCTTTGCGAACGCCGCCGCTTCAGCGCCGTCCCACAATCCGGCCTGCTCTCCATACAGTGCCGATCCGGCGTTCAACAGCGAGAACGGGCTCGTGGCCCCCAACACTGCGGCCTGCCCGGCCAGCAGCCGCACGCGTACGTCGCCGCTCACGTGCTGCTGTGACGATTCCAGAAACGCCTCGATGTCCCGCATCAGCGGGTCAAAGAAGCGCGCCTCGTGCAGGCCGGCGCCGTACACATCCCCCAGCGTCCGTTTCCACATCAGTTGCTGCCGCGAGAGCACGAGTTTTTCCAACTCGCGGTGTGCCGTGATCAGCACCGTCGCTGCCGGCGCCTCGAACACCACGCGCCCCTTGATGCCCAGGATCGTGTCACCCACGTGTACCCCGCGCCCGACGCCGTGCCGCCCGGCCACTTCATTCAGCACGTCGATCAGCCGCACCGGGTTCATCTTCTCATCATTCAGCGCCACTGGCACGCCGCGCTCAAACGTGATCACGACGTCCTCGGCCGCCGTCGGGCGCCGTTCGGGCGGCTGCGTCAGTATGTACGCTTCTTCGGGCAGCACGCCATCGCTGCGATGGGTCTCGGCGCCTCCAATGGTCACACCCCACAGACCGCGGTTGATCGAGTAGGTCGCGGTCTTCGCGGGCACCTCAATGCCACGCTGTGTGAGGTACTCCACCTCCTGCGCGCGCGTCCGGGCCTGCGCGCGGACCGGCGCGAGGATTTCAAGCCGTGGCGCGAACACACGGAAGGCGACGTCGAAGCGAATCTGGTCGTTGCCGGCGCCGGTCGAGCCGTGTGCCAGCGCCTGCGCGCCAACCTCCACGGCATGCAGCGCACACCGCTTGGCCTGCGCGATCCGCTCCGTCGACACGCTCAGTGGGTACACGTCGCCGCGCAGCGCGTTGGCGAAGATCAGGTAGCGCAGGTAGTCGTCGAACAGCTCGCGCCGGGCATCGATCGTGTGATGGTGGGCCACACCGAGCGAACGGGCCCGTTGCTCAATCGCCGCAATCTCATCGGTCGCACTATCGGTCCGCACCGTGACGGTGTGGACCTCATACCCCTGCTCGCGCAACCAGACCGCGCAATAGGTCGTGTCAAGTCCCCCGGAAAACGCCAGGACTGCCTTTGGTTTCACGGTTGCGCGCCTCCGCTGGTCTCGGGCTCGTACCCGGCCCCCGTCGTCCCCTTGCCCCGCCGGCCAGTCGCCGAGGTCTGGCTGCCGCGTGTCACGCCCTTGAGCAGCGCCAGCGTTCGGCCTTGGGCGCTGCGGCTGCGGACGGCGACGAAGATCGTGTCATCACCGGCCACCGTCCCGACCATCTCCGCTCGTGGATTCTGGTCGAGTTCGAGGGCCACGGCGCTGGCTACGCCGGGCGGTGTTTTGACCACGATCAGGTTGGCGCCGACCGGCTCCACAGAAATGATTAATTCATTCGGCACCGCCACTCCGCCATCCTCGCCGCGATCCAACCCCAAACCTGTGGCGGGCACATACCGGCCGTCCACCCGCACCAGGCCCAGCTCACGCACATCGCGGCTGACGCTCGCCTGTGTCGCATGAAAACCGAGATCTTGCAACAATTGCACCATCTCATTCTGGTTCGCCATAGCCCGCTGTCGGACCAGCCGCCGTAGCGCCGCCTGCCGTTCGCCTTTTTCTCTCATCGGGCACCTGTACTGAATAAATTACATATAATGGAATTCTATGCATTCAGTAGCGGCTGTCAACCCTGCGTTTCCAGAAAACTTTATTTGTTGCAATTCAGGGTTTACGGCGTTTGGCCTGACCGTGCCCACATTGAAACACGGCGCAATATATCAACCCGTTCAACGCATGTTGATTTGGAAAGCGCCCCCTGCCGCCTCGACCAATCACGATCCAATCGCACATGCGGCGCGGATCGAGTTTTCGGTACGCACGGGATCTTAGGCTGGCTTCTAGTGCTTCACGGCCTTCTTGTCCTTGCGGGCCTGGGCAACGATCTCTTCCTGCACGTCGTGCGGGGCCTGCTTGTAGCGGCCGAATTCCAGACTGAACGTCCCGCGGCCCTGCGTCGCCGAGCGCAGATCGGTCGCGTAGCCGAAGACGTTCGCCAGCGGCACCTCGGCGGTCACGATCGTCGTGTCGCCCTTGGTATCGGTGTCGAGGATGCTGCCGCGGCGGCGGATCAGGTCGCCGACGACCGGGCCTTGGGTCTCAGTGGGCACTTCCACCTCGGCCTTCATGATCGGTTCGAGGATCGCGGGCCGGGCCTTGAGATAGGCCTCGCGAAATGCCGCCTGGGCCGCGACCTGGAAAGCCAGGTCGGACGAGTCGACCGCGTGCGACGAACCGTCCTCGAGGATCATCTTGACGCTGACAACGTGATAGCCCGCCAGCGGACCGTTCATCCGCGCCGCCTGGAAACCCTTGTCGCAGGACGGGATGTACTCGGTCGGGATGCGGCCGCCCCTGACGCAGTTCTCGAAAACGTACTCCTCCGGCTCGTCGGCCGGCAGCGGGATCATGCGGCCGACCACGTGGGCATACTGGCCCGAGCCGCCGGTCTGCTTCTTGTGCCTGTAATTGAACTCGGCCTCACGCGTCGGGGCCTCGCGGTAGTTGACCTTCGGCGCGCCGACCTCGATCTCACACTTATACTCGCGCCTGATTCGCTCGACGTAGACCTCGAGCTGCAATTCACCGATGCCGGCGATGATCGTCTCGCCGGTCTGCGCGTCGCTGCGCACGTGGAAGGTCGGATCCTCGCGAACGAAGCGGTGCAGCGCCTTGCCAAGCCGGTCGCGATCGGTTCCCTTGGCCGGGCTGATCGCCAGCGAGATGACCGGCTCCGGCGTGTGGATGTTCTCCAGCGCGTAGTCCAGCTTCTCATGGCAGAACGTATCGCCCGAGGCGCACGGCGCGCCAATCACCGCGACGATATCGCCCGGACCGGCCTCGGTGACATCGGCCCGCTCGTTGGCGTGCATGCGCACCATCCGCCCGATCCGCACCCGCCGGCGCTGCCGCGTGTTGCGGACCGTGGCGTCCTTCGTCAATCTGCCCTGATAGACGCGCATGTAGGTGAGTTGGCCAAACGGCTCGTGCACCACTTTGAACGCCATCGCCACCAGGGGCGCTTCCGGATCGGCCGTCATCGCCACCTCGGCCCCGGCATTGTCGTTGTCGCGCGCGAAGTACATGCGATCCAGCGGCGACGGCAGGAAATCCACCACCGCGTCGAGCAGCGGCTGAACGCCTTTGTTCTTGAACGCCGCACCCATCATCACCGGCACGATTTCCCGGCCGATCGTCAGCCGGCGGATGATCGTGTTGAGCTGAGCGGCGGTCGGCTCCTGGTTCTCCAGCATCAGCTCCATGAGCTCGTCGTCGTACAACGACAGCGCGTCGAGCATGCCGTGCCGCGCGCGGTCCGCTTCATCGACCAGCTCGGCGGGAATCGGGCCGCGCCGGATGGTCTCGCCGCGCTCGCCCGCGAACCGGATTGCGTCCATCGCGACCAGGTCGATGACGCCTTCGAATTCGCGACCGAGGCCGATCGGTATCTGGAGCTGGACGGCTTCCAGTCCCAGCTTCTCCTCGATCTCCTGCACGACGCGCGCCGGGTCGGCGCCGTCGCGATCGAGCTTGTTGATGAACGCGATCCGCGGCACGTTGTAGCGTTTCATCTGCCGATCGACGGTCAGCGACTGCGACTGCACGCCGCCAACGCCGCACAACACCAGGATGGCCCCGTCGAGCACGCGCAATGAGCGTTCGACCTCGATGGTGAAATCGACGTGCCCGGGCGTGTCGATGAGGTTGATCTGGCGGTCGCGCCAGTCGATGGTCGTGGCGGCCGAGGTGATGGTGATCCCGCGCTCTTTCTCGAGCTCCATGTGGTCCATGGTCGCGCCGTCGCCGTCGCCGTGCACTTCGCCGATCTTGTGAATCCGGCCGGAGTAGAACAGCATCCGTTCACTCAGGGTGGTCTTGCCCGAGTCGATATGCGCTGAGATTCCAATGTTGCGTATTTGCTGGGTTGGATTCATGGTCGTCGTCTACAATTCCTGGCGGCTCAGCCCTTCACTACAAATTCCTTGCGAACCGACGGTCGGTTCTCCGCGATGGTCATTCCCTGGCCCGCGAGCGTGCCGGGTTAACCGGTTCGTGTCCGATACTGTCCTGCGTGGGATGGCGGCGCCAGCAGATTGGTCCGGACGGAACCACTTTGCGGGTGCCCCCTCGTTACGGAGGGTGGGGTCCGATAAAGGACGCCCCGACGCCACGACCGAAGTCGTTGCCGCAGGTCGCGCGATTCCGCAGCCGACCGCTCTGCCCGAAGAACGAGCAGCCATTGCGCGTTCATCACGCGACGACCGGGTGGCCGAGCCACCCGGTGCATCCTAAGAGGATAGCGTTCGAGGTTCGGTAATTCAACCGAAAAATCCGCGCGGCAATCCTGTCTCACGACCGCCTGGCCCGCGAAAATCCCGCACTCGGGTCGTCCCGGTTACGATTTGGGACCTTGCGGATGAACGGATCGGCTACCCGCCGCTCATCTTGACGGGATAACCGAGGTCTTGGAGTATCGACAAGGCTCGCTCGCGGTGATCACCCTGGATTTCGATTCTGCCTTTATTGATCGTGCCGCCCGCGGCGCAGGCGGATTTCAATTGAGCCAGAATGGCGTCCAGGTTCGATGCGACCGGGTTGAGTCCCGAGATGACGGTCACGGTCTTGCCCTGGCGGCGTTTCTCGCGGCTAACGCGGGCGGGTTGGTCCTTGGGCAGCAGAACCGCGCCAGATTCGCTGCGTGGGCAGGCACACTGATCCAAGGGCTCTCCGCATACCTCGCAGGTCACGGGGCATTCCAGCGGTGTTCCATCAAACAAGCCCGACATTGGGAGGATCGTACACGATTCGCGCGGTGCGCTCGACACACTTTTGGTACTCCAGAAGCATTAACGGGAACTTGCGGCCCAACGAGCACCCTAGCAGTCCGCCGCAGAAGTCGTTTTGGGCGTAGTTCACGCCGCGCGGGTGGATTCATGTGGCATCGGCGTTTGGTGGGCCAGTGCGGCGTGAAGGCGAAGCCAAACCCGCACACGCACCCACAAGCGGTTCCTCTGGCCGCCCAGAGGCCACAAAACGCCGCGCTGGGCAGCCGCCCAGCCCTTCGGCGTCCCGAAGCCGGTCAGCTTGCGCATGATCAGACCCAGATTGAACGCCGCCGTGTGAATCAGGTAGCGTTTGGCGATGTTCTCCCGACCCCGCAGATGCACCCGCCGCATGCCGCCGCCGTTGCGCCACGGCTTCATCCTTCAGGCGACCGCTCTCGATCGAGGCGCGCATCTTGGTCAGTGCTTCCTCCATCATCCCCGGCCGCGACGGCACTTCACATACAGTTCCTTGGCGAACTTGGCGCTCTTGGCGCCTTGGCGGTTTCTAGCGTTGTAGTATTAGGGAACGGAGTTGTAGTTGTCCTCATATTCGGTATTCGAGGGATCGTAGCGCCGGGCCGCGAGGAAGTCGGCGCGGGCTTTGGCCATCTCGCCATTGCCGAGATAGCGCAGCCCACGAGCATTGTAAGCTGTCCCCAGCTTCAAGCGTTGCTCATCCGCGCCGCTGATGTCATAGGCCGATTCATAGGCTGCGATGGCATCATCGTATTGGAGCCGCTCCATCTCCCGATCGCCGTAAAGCGTGAATGTGTTGATGGTGTTGTCCCGATAGGTCTGGTTATTGGAGTAGAGTTCGTAGGCACACTGATAGGCGTAGGCGGCATCTTTATAATTTTCAGCGGCCAGGAACTGATCGCCGGCCAGGTTTTTGACGGTGGCATATTTTGAGCGATAGGTGATGTTATCCGGATCCATTTTAAGAGCGATCCGGTAGGCGACGGCTTCATCGCCCACTTGCGCCCCGCTGGCCCGGTTGCGCGTCTCTTGCAGCAGTCCCACGGTAAAGGCCGCCCGAGCCAGACGCTGGCGCAGTGCTTCATCATCCCCATCAGTCAGTTTATTGGAAGCGATCTGGAAATCACCAAGCGCGGACGTATTATTGTTCTGCCGAGTGTACATCTCACCACGAGCGATGTATGCCTCTGCCAGGCCCAAACGCACTTCCGGGCTGGTGTAATCCAGGTCCCGGGCATGATTGAAGCTGGTGAAAGCGCCGCTGATATCGCCAGCATGCAGCTTGTCGTAGCCAAGTGCCACGTGGGCCGGGGCCTCTTCGGCGCGATAACGAATATCACCGTCTGAAAGTTCACTAGCCAATCCCAGAGTTCTGGCGGCCTGCTCGTGCTTGCCCAGGCGCAGCTCGGTCTGTCCCAGCAGGCGGCGGATATAGGCGCTTTGCGGAGCTATCTTGACCAGTTCCCCCATGCGTTGCTCGATCCGTCCCAACTGCTCGTCGTCGCCGGTGATGATCGCCAGACGATACTGAGCCAGCCCATTGACGGCGTCACTTTGCTGTAACAGGCTTTCGGCCAGCAGGATGCGCGCATCGGTGTTAAGCGGGCTGCGTTGCGAGAGACCCACCAGCAACTGCACGCCGGTTTGCCGAGAATTGGGATCGTTTACCAGTCGTTGGGCAACCAGCATGGCTTCCTCATCGCTGCCCTGCAGATGATGAGCCACTTGGGCATCTTCGTCATAGCCCAATGTTGAATCGAGATAATGGGCCTGGTTGAAATGACGTTCGGCCGCTTTGTAATCGCGCTGCTGAAGTTCGATCACGCCGCGGGCATGTACGCCACGCGCGCTGGTCGGATACTTTTCGAGCAGGTCATCAAGAACAGCGTTGGCCTCATCGTAATAACCGTAATCAATCAGGCCGGCCGCAATCTGCAAAGCGGCTTGCTCCTGGGCCTGCATCTGGCGCGGGGCCGGCGCGGCGGTCTCCCCAGCGGCAGCCAGGACGCTGGCCAGGTCGTATTGCGGCAGAGCGTTTACCGCCAGGTTCGAGTAGGTGCCGGTGCGGGAAGAGCCACTTGAGCCCAGCGAGAGCGTGCTTGCCGGTCCGAACATGCTTCCGCTTGATGTGCTTCCGGAAGCAGCCGTACCGCCGCCGGCGAATACAGAGCCCATCAGCGAGATATAGTCGTAATTTGCGGTAACCTGCATCGTCGTGCTCACCGGCCGAGTGAGCGGAATGCTTGCGCTCCTGGACGCGTGAAGCCGCCGCGCCTGGTCACAATCCGCCCTTATAGGCAGTGTTCAATATGTTGCGCTACAGCGTCAAATAAGTTGGCGATATGGGACGGGGGTGGCGACTGATAATATAGGCTTCGGCTGTGGGGTAGAAGCGGATTATTGCGGCGGACCGTGAGTATCTTCCGGGGTTTCCGACTCGGGTTGAACGGATGGCAGTCTGACCCGGAATTCGGCTCCGCCGTCTGGTGGCTCGACATGTTCCAGCGTGCCATTCATCTCGCGGACAATTTTGCGCGCCACGGCCAGTCCGAGCCCGGTTCCACCTTGTCCCTTGGTCGATCTGAAGGGCCGGAAGATTTCGTCGCGCTGCTCGGGGGGGACACCGGGGCCGTTATCGGTAACCGAGATGATCACCGCGCGGGCCTGGGCATCGTAGAAGGTGCGCACGTTAATGATGCCCTGGCCGCCCGGGACGGCATCGATCGCATTCGCCAGCAGGTTCAGAACCACCTGGTGTATGCCGTCGTGGTCGACGGGAATGGGTGGCAGCGTCTCACTCAGATCCGCCAGTAACACAATCATGGCATCGTCGGCTGATTTCTGCACCAGGGCCACCACCTCGTTGATGATGCGATTGACCTGGAGCATCTCGAGGTGCGGTTCGCGCTGTTTGCTGAAGGCCAGCATGTTCAGCGTCAGGTTATAGGTTTTTTCGAGGTTGCGTTCGACGATGTGCCAGCCCTGTGAAGCGATGCCGAAGTCGCGCCGGTCCAGGCCGCGTTGCAGCACATCGGCTCCGCCCCGCATGCCCTGCAAGATGTTTTTAATATAGTGTGAGAGGTAGGCGACTGTTTCTCCCGCGGCCGCCAGACGCTCCTGCTGCATGTGCAAGCGTACCAGCCGGGCGTTTTCGATCGCCAACCCGGTCTGGTAACCGATGGCGGTGATCAGCCGCAGTTCATAGTCACTGTAAGTATGCCGGGTGACCGGGCAATCGAGATGAATCACGCCGAGAATCTGATCGCGCGCCACGATGGGAGCACAGATCACCGAGCGCATGCCGAGGTTCTGTACACTTTTTCCACTACGGAAACGCTCGTCGCCAATGGCATTGGAACACAGCACGCCCGCGCGCGACTGCACGACGTGGTTGATCATGGTGCGCGAGGCGATGATCGCGTCGCGGCCGGATTCCCGCTGGCCGCGCCGGCGGCGAAAACGCACGACTTCCGGCAGCAAATCATCTGATTCCCCGTGGCGCATGAGGATCACGCCACGATCTACATCCACCTCGGCAAAGATTACATCCATGACGCGCGCCAACAGTTGCTCAGAGGGCAACAGGCTGCCAATGACGCTGGATAGCTCACGCATGACGTTCCAGGCCTTGACGGCGTTGGCGGTCTCCGGCGCGGCCAATATGACACTGTCTTCGTTGGCTGGCACGCTGGCCACGATGGCCGCGTTGGATGATTCACTGCCGGCATCCAGGGTGACCAGATCAGTCGGGATACCACGGCCGGCAAATTGCTCGATGGTTTCATCGCCAGCATAGACCAGCAAAGTGCTGCCGAGCCGGATCTGGTCGCCATGCTTGAGGCGGGTAGGTTTGCTGATGCGCACGCCGTTGACGTAGGTGCCGTTAGCGCTGTTGAGATCGCTGAGAGTCCAGCCGCCATCGGCGAAGGTGAGTTCGGCGTGGCGGCGGCTGATGGTCTGGTCGGTTAGCGGGAGTTGATCACCACCGCGCGCAATCAACACGCGTTCGTCCGCGGTCTTGAGTGTTTTTCCCTTGTCGGGACCCTGTAGGACTATTAGCGTAGCCACACGACACCTGGAAACCAGCAGCTCGCCTGTTACCTAGGAGATAACCGCTCCCAGCGAACATATCGCACTAAGACAGATTCGATCTCCAGGCAGTCGGGAGCGCCAATGTTGAAGATGTGGGTAATACCGCATCTCCTCTATGGAGATCTGTTGGGCATCCGTTCCCATTCGCATACATATCCCGCCGGTCAGACAAGGCTGCGAGCCGCGGGGGGCCTGGCGAGCAGACACCGCGCCCAGTAGCCTGGTTACGTGGGTACTTTCTCAAGCTGGTACACCCGCCCGGCCTGTAAGCCTTTCTCCGTATCAAGCAGTTCATACTCGACGCGCTCGCCCTGTCGGAGAGAACGAAAACCGGCACCTTCGATGCTGCTGTAGTGCACGAAGACGTCTTCGCCCTCCGGGCCAACGATGAACCCATACCCCTTCTTCGAGTCAAACCATTTTACACTGCCGGACGTCATGTGACGACCTCCGCCGACCGCGCGGACGTGCCTGCGACGCGGCCAGGCTATCTCGGCTCGCCTGCCGTCAAACCTACTGCCAGGGACGAGGACCGGGCTGAGGAGCCCAGCTTAACGAACACTGACCCGGACCAGTGAATCGGCAGGTCCAGATATGACCGGCCGGGTCAAATACTCGTCCATTACTTCCCAAGTTGTCATTTGTCACGGGCAAATCGTGCCCGTCGTGATCTGACTTTATTCGTCGCCTTGGCTCTCTTCCTTAAGCGCGGCTTTGCGTGAGAGCTTGACGCGACCCTGATCGTCGATAGCGATCACCTTTACTTTAACAACATCGCCAAGTTGTACAATATCAGAAACTGACTTGACATACGAATCCGCCAGTTCGCTGATATGGCAGAGGCCGTCCTGCCCCTCCTGGATCTCGATGAAAGCCCCGAAATCCTTGATGCTGGTGACTTTACCTTCGTACAGCCGCCCGACTTCGATATCCTCGGTAATGCGTTTCACGGCTTCCTGGGCGGCCAGCGCCTTGGCGGCATCCACGCAGGAGATGTAGACCGTGCCATCGTCCTCAATGTCGATCCGGGCGCCGGTATCGGCTTGAATGGCCTTGATGCACTTGCCGCCAGGACCGATAAGTTTGCCAATCTTCTCCGGGTTAATCTTCACGGTGATCAGGCGGGGGGCATGCTCGCTGATCTCCAAACGCGGCTTGGAAAGTGTCTTATCCGTCTCCGCGAGGATATGCAGGCGGGCCTTTTTGGCGAGTTGGAGGGCTTCAACCAGGATCTCATGTCTCAGACCATGCGTTTTGATATCGAGTTGGACGCCGTTGATACCTTCAGTCGTGCCGGCCACTTTGAAGTCCATGTCGCCAAAGTGATCTTCTTCGCCCAGGATGTCCGAGAACATCACGTACTTGCCATTCTCTTCCACCAGGCCGATCGAGATCCCGGCCACTGGTCGACTGATCGGCACGCCGGCATCCATCAGACACAATGAACCGCCACAGACCGAAGCCATGGAACTGGAACCGTTGGACTCCAGGATGTCACTGACCAGGCGGATGGTGTATGGGAAGTCATCCGGTGAGGGGAGCACGGCTTCGAGACTCCGCTCGGCGAGAGCCCCATGTCCGATCTCACGTCGGCCGGGTCCCATGATGCGGCGGATTTCGCCCACCGAGAAAGGCGGGAAGTTATAGTGCAGTATGAACTTCTTGCTGTATTCCTCGACCAGGTCGTCAATGATCTGTTCGTCGCGTGAGGTGCCCAGCGTGCAGGTAACCAGGGCCTGCGTTTCACCACGCGTGAAAACGGCCGAGCCGTGTGTCCGTGGCAACCATGAGACTTCAGAGGAAATCGGCCGGATCTCGTCCAGGCCGCGGCCGTCGGGGCGGATGCCATCCTTCAGAATCCGCTCGCGGATGATACGTTGTTCGACCTGGTCGAGCGCCGCCTTGACTTCCTGCGGGCTGCGCTCAGGCTTGTCAACGTCTTCCGGGCAGTACTCCGCCAGGATCCGTTGACAGATCGCGCGGACGGCTTCCTTGCGCTCCTGCTTGGGAGCGATCGACTTGGCCGCGACCAACTCGTCGTAGGTCTTGGCGTGGATCTCATCGAGGAAAGCCGTATCGGCCTCGGGAGCCTCCCACTGATACTCCTTGCCGGCATGCTGCTGTAACTCGATGATCATCTCGCAGATCGGGCGCACCCCATTGGCATGTCCATATTTGACTGCGTCGGCAATGACATCTTCCGATAGCTCGCGCGAACCCACCTCGATCATGTTGACCGCGTTGGAATGACCGGCCAACACCATGTCCATGTCAGAATATTCCATCTGAGCGTGAGTGGGATTGATGACAAATTTGCCATCGATCCGGCCGACGCGCACGGCGGCCACCGGGCCGTCAAACGGCACACCTGAAATCGCCAGGGCGGCCGCCGCCGACACCATGCCAACCACATCCGGATCGTTCTCATTGTCCGCCGATAGGACCATTACCTGAATCTGTACTTCGTTATTGAACCCTTTGGGAAATAATGGCCGCATGGGCCGGTCGATCATGCGGCTGGTGAGGATCTCCTTGGCGGTCGGGCGCCCCTCGCGCTTGAAGAATCCACCCGGGAACTTGCCGGCCGCCGACATTTTTTCGCGATAGTCCACCTGGAGGGGAAAGAAGTCGATCCCGGGCCGGGGATCGGCCGTCAGCACGGTTCCGAGAACAACCGTGTCACCATAGCGAACGACCGCGGCTCCATGGGCCTGCTTGGCCAGTTTACCAGTTTCAATTGTTAGTGTATTCGTTCCGACTTCGCGTTCTACCTTAAATGTCATCGCCAACCTCTACCAACATTCCGTCTTACTCTCATCATCTGACACGGCAGTCAGCGCATCCGCGGACTGCCACTATGCATATACACGACACCCACTCCCCCACCCTGGTATCTGACACAACCACCATCTCTGAACGTGGAAACAATTACTTGCGTAAACCAAGCTTCGCAATCGTGCTTAAATAGCGCTCACGATTCTGGCCAGCGAGATATTTCAACAACGCGGAACGCCGGCCGACCATCTTTAACAAGCCCCGGCGTGAAGAGTGATCCTTCTTATGTGTTTTGAGATGCTCGGTGAGTTGAACAATACGCGAAGTCAATAAGGCAATCTGTATCTCGGCGGAGCCAGTGTCCTTATCATGCCGGCGGTGTGAATGGAAAATCTCCGACTTCTTGTCTTCTGTCAGGGGCATGCTCAATACCTCATACACTTGGGTCATGTTTCAGCCCGAGCCAACATGGTCAGTGGCCGAAACAGCCTGCAACAAATTATTGAGTATAGGGGTGTTTGGAAACACAGGCAAGCCGAGTTGCCGGCGACCAGATAGTCCGATAACCTTAAGGCGACGTCTTTGATGACGTTAGCCGCCGCCGGATCCGCCACTGGCGCGCGCGGTCACATAGCCAATACCCTTAACGAGGAACGGCGCGAGCACAACCGCCCAACCCAGGATGAGGCCCACCCAGGCTCGACCGTGGCCACGCCAATTCCCCAGCTCGCGCCGCATACGCCGAAGTGCGCGCCACCCAACCACGATCGCGATGATACCCAGGACAAAGGATGCGACCATGCTGAGAGCGGCGATAAGTAATTGCGCGATGTAACCAGGCGGCAACTGGCGCTGTATCTCCTCGGGAGTCAGCCCAGTCAGATCAACACCAGATTGTTTCAGATTGTAAGACATAAACTGGAACAAACTCAGAGACAGGGCCGCCAAAAACGCCGCCAACACGCCGAGCACCAGGGCGGCGGTCGTCCCGGAGCCGTTACGGACCGGACCAAGCTCAGCGGTTGTAAGCTGGGGGGCAGTCTCCGCGGCTGGCGGAGCTACCGAGGTCGCGATGGGAACGGTGTCCGCCTCGACCGCCGGGCGGGCTATCGCGATTGGCTCAGCCGCGATGGCACGTTTTTGCAAGGCCGGCTGCGCTGTATCGCGCACTTCATCCGTGGGACGGTCGAAGACAATCCGGCCATCACACATCTGAACGATGCGACGCGCCTGGATCGCCACGTCGTACTCGTGCGTAACGATCACAATGGTAACGCCCTGCTCGTTGAGGCCGCGGAAGACCTCCATGATCTGCTGGCCGGTGCGCGAGTCGAGATTGCCAGTGGGTTCATCGGCCATCAGCAGCGGTGGATCGTTAACAATCGCGCGGGCGATAGCGACACGTTGGCGCTCCCCGCCGGAGAGTTCATTGGATTTATGCGTGGCCCGTTCCGCCAAGCCGACGCGTTCGAGCGCGCGGCGCGCGGGTCCCCGGGCATTGCCCTTCCGCGCGTAGAAGAGCGGGATGGCCACGTTCTCCAAAGCTGACATGCGGTTGATCAGATTGAAAGTCTGGAAAACGAAGCCGATATCGCGGTTGCGAATATCAGCCAACTGGCGATCGGACATGCTACTGACGTCGCGGTCATTGAAAAGAAATTGACCGCTGGTGGGGCGATCGAGGCAGCCCAGCAGGTGCATCAAAGTGCTCTTGCCGCTGCCAGAGGCGCCGGTGATGGCGATGAACTCACCTCGGGCAATGGGGAGATCCACGCCGTCCAGCGCGCGCACGATGGAATCGCCCATCTTGTACAGCTTGGTCAGTCCGCGCGTTTCGATCAGTGCCACCGCGACGTTACTCCGAGATTAATCCTCAAGCTGACTGCGGTCCACTGGCAGCTTGGTGTAGAGGACGGCCCCCTTTTCCAGCTTTACATCGTCCAGCACTTTGATGACCTGCGTAAATTCACCGTCCGTGATGCCGAAACGGCAGGCCACGAACAGTTGACCCCACTGCTCGTTCGAGCCCGGCTCGGGCGGCACCTGTAGCCACACGCCGCGCTGGCCCTGGTCGCTTTTGACCGCCTCGCTGGGCACGCGTACGACGTTGGTTACGCTCTCAACCGTAAATTCCACTTGCGCCTGGGCTCCCAGCGGCAGCTTGTGAGCCTGGGGATCAGTGATAACCACGTGTACGTTGTATTGGATGATGGCGGCGCCCTGGTTCAAACGCCCCTGCGGTTCGACCCGATCGATGATCCCCTCGAATTCCTCCTCGGGAAAAGCGTCCACCGTCAAACGTACCTTCCCACCCCGGCGCTCAAGCCCGTCCGCGCTGTCCGCGATCGCGGCGCGCAAGCCGGGCATCTCGGGCAAAGCCGTGATCGGTGAGATGTCGAGCACGCGGCCGTAGTCGGACTCATCGACGCGCGTCACAACCTTCTTCGTCGAAACGTCCGCCAGGTACATGATGACCGTTCCGCCCGTGAGCGTGTTCATGCCTCCTTGTATCACTTCGCTGATCTTGACGCGGACGTCAGTCACCATGGCATCGTGCTTGGCGACGATGGTGGTCTCCGCCAGACGCTCCTGGGCGTCACCCAGATTAGACCGGGCAACCGTCACGGCCGCCGCTTGAAGCTTGACAGTCTCCTGGGACTCGATCAGGGCACTGTGGGCGGCGTCCAGGCGTGCCTCGGCACTCTGCTTCTGTGCCAGGTTAACTTTGTGCTGTGTATCGATATTCAGGGTTTCCTGCTCACTATAGGCTTCCGGCGTATCCTCTGTTTTCTTGAACTCAAAGGCACTGCTCTTACATTGCGCCACTAGCCGCGCCACATCGGCTTCGGCACTGACAATATTCGCCTTGGCTTTTTCCACCGACGCCCGCGCCTGGGCCTCGAGCGCCAGGGCACGGACCAACTCGGCCTCGGCGGCATCCTTGCGGCGTTCCTCGTCATCGGGTTTGAGTACCAGCAGAATATCACCCTTGCGCACAAACTTGCCTTCATCAACCGGGCGTTCGATCACTTCACCGGAGGCTTTGGATTTAACCTCGATGCGTTGATTGGGCTCGATCAGACCGGCCGCGGTGATTGGCACACGGATGTCACCATGGGTGACCTTGCCGAACTTGGGCTGATACCAGACCGGAGTGAATGGTTGCGCATACGTGCGGAGCCAATACCAGACGCCGCCGATGATGGCGACGACCAGTATTAGTATGATCCACTTTTTCATGATCGCTGTCCTCGCATTGAGTACCTGCCAGGCCCGGTCCAAACGGCACATGACCAACCAACGCCCGTAAAGACGCGCGCGATTGCAGAGACTACACTCTACTTGTTGGCCACGTAGGGCTCAAAAGGCAACTCAAAGGCCTCCGCCACGGGTTTATTCGTGATCTTGCCGGCTTCCATGTTGATCCCCTCGGCGAGCCCGGGATTATCGACGGCGGCCTGCACATAGCCTTTATTGGCCAACGTAACCAGGTATGTGATGGTCGCGTTGGTCAATCCAATCGTGCTGGTGCGGCCGACAGCGCCAGGCATGTTGGCCACGCCGTAATGTACCACGTCATCAATGACGTAGGTTGGTGCGTCATGGGTAGTAGGCTTGGTGGTTTCACAACAACCACCCTGATCGACACCAACGTCCACGATGACCGCGCCAGCCTGCATGAGCTTCAAGTATTCGCGCGGCACCAGCATCGGGCAGCGCGCGCCGGGTATCAGAACAGCACCGATGACGAGATCCGCCTTGGCCAGATGCCGACGGATCGAATCCGGCGAGCTGTACACGGTCGAGATATTGGCGGGCAGCACTTCGTCGAGATAACGCAAGCGATAGAGATCGATGTCCATCAGGACGACGTTGGCACCCAGACCAGCGGCCAGCCGCGCGGCACATGTGCCGACAATGCCACCACCCAGAACCAGTACATTCGCCGGCTCGACACCCGGGATGCCGCCCAACAGAATACCGCGGCCTTCGCTGGGCTTTTCCAGGTACTTGGCCCCCTCCTGAATGCTCATCTTGCCGGCTACTTCGCTCATCGGCGCCAGCAGCGGTAAATGACCATGTTCATCAGTGATGGTTTCATAGGCAATCGCGATGCATCCGGTGTCCCGCACGGCTTCGGTGAGTTCCCGGTCGGCGGCAAAATGGAAGTAGGTGAAGATGACCTGGTTTTCCCGGATCTTGGAATATTCGGGCGGTAACGGCTCCTTGACCTTGCAGATCAACTCGGCGCGGCTCCAGACTTCATCCGCGGAGCTGACGATTTCGGCGCCCAAAGACTGATAATCCTCATCATTAAAGCCGGAACCAACTCCGGCTCCACGCTCGATCAGCACCGTATGCCCGAATCTCTTGAGTAGCTCGACTCCTCCGGGAACGACGGCGACACGATACTCCTGCCGCTTAATCTCTTTTGGCACGCCGATGATCATGCGGAACTCCTGATCGGGGATTGATTAGTCGATACACACACCGAGGCTTGACTCAGCAAGCCCGCATAAACCGTGGAGATTAAGGTTGCCCGGAAGGCTTTGCAAGCAGACGAACCACGTTCAAGCGTTACGCGGAACTCCGGTCCGCGGCCGAAGCTTGTTAATACTGGTGGGCCTGACCAGCGTACTAGTGGGTTTCCCCGCGTGTACCTGGCAAACCGTCCGGCGTACCGTGACCCTGAGCGCGCTCGAAGCGGCCCCACAAGTATACCCAACCAACCATTGCCGCCGAATTGCGATTGATCCATCAGCTCTCCAACCGGTCGCGCGACCACTGAGCGAACGGATCGCACTAGTGCAAGTGCACAGCCCGATGGAATGGGACCAACTTTGCCAAGCCACGGGAGCAGTGGCATCCTGTCCGGATTTCAGTCGGGGCATGATAGTTGGCCTGATTAGTCAGACCGGAACCCCCTTGGATGGTAGCTGGCCTTTCGAGTGGGGTTCCGTACACGTTCACGAGGGGGCTGGCCTTTTAAGGGTCCATTTTACCGGGGGAAGCTATTTCCCGGATGGTACCACCTATGTCGAAACCGCTTACGTCGAGAATCTCGGCGCCCTGCTGGTCGTAGACATAAATGGCGACAGATTCTACCCCAATCAATAGACCAACTGGCAGCTAACCAACTCGAGCAACCCCCCGTCTGCACTTGACGTATGGTCACCCACACGTAATTATGGTGCCTTGTGGCAACATATTGAGTGCCATATGTTGATATTCGGCCACGCGCATGATGCATCAGGGCAACCTGACTGAATAAATGAAGAGCATGTTGTCGTAATTGGCGCGTTGGTAACCATATCAGGAGGAACGGAGATGTCGCTGGGGCAGGGTAGCTTTGTGTCCAGTCGGACCAGCTCAGTTAGAGATAATGGCAATCTCAAACCAGGCCGAATTCTGGTTGTGGATGATGATCAGATCGTTTTGGAGTCCCTGAGGGGCTTGCTGCGGGTAGATAGTCATGAAGTGGTAACTGCCGATTCCAGCAGAGTCGCTTTACGTGAACTTGAACGCACGCCCGCTAACGTTCTGATCGCCGATATCCGCCTCCCTGATGGTGATGGATTAACGCTATTACAAGAAACCACTCAGCGCTGGCCCGATGTGCCCGTGATTGTAATCAGCGGTTATAGCACCATCGAATCCGCCGTGCAGGCCATGAAGTGCGGAGCCTTCGATTACCTGGCCAAGCCCTTTCGAGGTGACCAGGTCAGACACGTGGTTGGGCGGGCTCTTGAACATCATCGGCAGGCAACCAGTCAGCGCAAGGGGCAATTACTTACGGACGATCCCCGCCATCTACACAACGTGGTCGGACGCACGCACCAGATGCAACGCATGTACGATCTGGTCGAGGCCGTGGCGGATTCGAAAGCAACTGTTTTGATGCATGGAGAAACCGGGACGGGCAAGTCACTAGTCGCGCGTCTGGTTCACCGGCTCAGTTTGCGTCGCGAGCGGCCCTTTGTTGAAGTCAGTTGTGGGGCCATTCCCGAGACACTGTTGGCGTCGGAGCTTTTCGGGCATACCAAGGGAGCGTTTACCGGCGCGATGGCCAACAAGGATGGCAAGTTTCGCGCCGCGGAAGGCGGCACCATCTTCCTGGATGAAATCTCGTGTGCTTCTCCGATGCTGCAGATGAAGCTATTGCGCGTGCTGCAGGAACGCGAGTTTGAGCCCCTGGGATCGAATCGCACCATGCGTGCGGATGTGCGCGTATTGCTGGCCACCAACCTGGATTTACAGAAAGAAGTGGACAGCGGCCGTTTTCGACAGGATCTTTATTATCGCATCAACGTGGTGAATATCGAATTGCCGCCGTTGCGCGAACGGCTATCCGATATACCTCTACTAGCCGCACATTTCCTGCACAAATACACCCAGCATTCATCCAAGCGGATCTCCGGTTTTACCGACGAAACCCTCGATTGCATGCAGCGTTACCATTGGCCGGGAAACGAGCGCGAACTCGAGAACTGCGTCGAACGCGCCTTGGTACTCACCAGAAATAACGTCATCGCCAAAGAAGATCTGCCACCTCAGCTCGTGCAAGCCACCGAGAGTAACGCCGCCGTCTTCGCATCCGGCTCTTCCGGGACGTTGTCGCTAAAGGCAGCGCTGACCGAACCCGAACGACGAATCATTCTGGCGGCTCTGGAAGCG
The DNA here is from genome assembly GCA_043820985.1 of Planctomycetota bacterium. Taxonomy (GTDB): domain Bacteria; phylum Planctomycetota; class Phycisphaerae; order UBA1845; family Fen-1342; genus JAAYXS01. Next base: position 2,205 of record JBDRDH010000075.1, on the reverse strand, counting down.
AACAACTGGAACCGCAACACTACCGCCGAGGTGCTGGGAGTAAATCGCAGCACACTATACAAGAAGATGCGTAAACACGGCCTGGATGAGCCCTGGAGCGGACCATCGTCCTCTGAACACCGGTAGGCAATTAAAAACAGCGGCCGGTGAGTGCCACCGGCCGCCCTGGGGACAAGCCCCAGCAGGGAGGACGCCAGAATTTAGGGTGGACCGGCAATCCAGAGCGTGTCGCCTGGCGAATGCCTGGGCGGACTCAGCGGACGACACGAATTCAATCCAGCCCACGTCTATATAGTATCATAATAATACCATAAGTCACGTGAAACTGAACGGTTTTCGGACATTTCCCCCTCGGCTGATCAACGCCTGCCTCGCAACCGCTCACGACATCCAGATAGTATCAAGTTGCCGGGAGATTGCATCGATGCAAATGGTGTGAGCTGGATTGCCAGATGTGTTGTGCCTGGCCGGGGGAGATATTGACAATATGCGCGTTGCGAATGCTTGCTGAATCCGCGCGCACTTACCGCCGTCCGCGGAGATGATCCCAGGCACACGGCTCAGGATGAAGGAAACCAGGCATGGGCACTGATCCAGATGCCAATACTCCGCATTCAACTGCCGGTGCCGAAAGCATGACCGACGAGGAAACTACCATCAAAGTTGACGCAATATCGGACCAGTTCTCAACCCTCCATGTCCAACTGGAAGAGGTTCAGCGGACCTTGCGTTCCCGCTCAAACACTCTTATTGAGCGTGAAAGCGAACTGTCAAGTCGAGAGCAAACCATAAAAGAAGTTGAGGAGGAGCTGGAACAAAAACGCGCGGAGCTGGTAATCCGCCAAACTGAACTGGATGTTCTGGGTGAGGATTTACAGGGCCAAATGACAACCCTGCGGCAAGCCCAGGTTGAATTAACCCGGCGACAGGAGGAGTTGAATCAGCGGGAGTCGCAACTGGCAAACCGCGTGCAAGATCTGGAGGATAAATCAAATAGCCTGGAAGAGTCAGTCACACAACTAGCCACGGACCGCCTGCAAATCGAACAGGAGCGGACGCAACTGATCCATGATCAGGAAGAACGCGAGCAGGCCAGCCGGAATCTCATCGAGCAGCAACAGGAAGTGGAACAGCAGCAGAGTAATCTGGTGGCTCAGATCCAGGAAAATAACCAGCAAAGCGCCGAACTCAAAGCCCTGAAAGATGAATTGGAGCATCGCGAGCAAGAGGTAGTCCAGCGCGGGCAAGCCATCGACGAACAGACGCAGGCGCTACAAGCCCAAGCCGCCGAGATTGAAGAGCACCGGCAGGCTTTCCAGGAGCAGGAGACATACCTGGCACAAGTCCATGCGGAAGTTACACGGCTGGAAACTGCTGTCGCCCAGCAGGCCGCGGTTATTATGGATAATGAAGAGAAACTCGCCGCGCGCGAACACGAGTTGGCGGCGCGCGAAGCGGCGATGAACAATTTCCAGAAGGCATTCGCACAAGTAGCCCAGACTTTCCTTGAGGATCAATCCTCGGAAACAGCCCCCCCGACATCAGCGCCGGAAGTGGCAGAGCACGCCAGCAGGCAAGCCGCAGCCCGAGCGGAATATATCCAGGCAGCCACGACGGAGGATTTGGAAGCCATCTCAGACGTCGCTACGCAAGATACGGCTATTACCGCTGATGCCGAGCAATTAACCACGGAAGATGAGGCGGCTACGTCCACGGATCAATATGCACTGCCGCGGACGGGGACGGAAGCGGAAATCAGCGCGGAGCAACCCGCGGCCGCCGCACCAGTAGATCCTTCATCGCCGACACCGGAGCAGCTAACGCGCACTCCGGCGGATATCGAGCAAATCGACGAAGATGAACTCACTTCAGAAGAGTGCAAAAAGCTGCGCGTTATGCGTCGCCTGACCGGCAACAAAGTTTCCGACCACGAATTACTGCAACGGATTCGCACGGAAGCAACTTCCAAAGAATCCCAAGCCGCACCAGAGAAATCCAAACGCCGCTGGTGGGGTGGTTAGAAGCACACGCCTTTATCCGAGCCCCGAGCGCCAGCGAGTGGGTTCCTCAATCCCCGTCCCGCCAGGGACGGCTGATCGTAGCCCGGTACGCAGTGCCGGGTCCGCACGCCCCCATAACCCCCAGTCCCACCAGGGACGGCTGAAATCTCGCCGGCACTTGCTCCCCGGCCCCGCAACCCCTAAT
>JBDRDH010000074.1:0-8603 GCA_043820985.1 Planctomycetota bacterium | reverse complement strand
AACCGCGCCGCAGAGGATTCGAACCTCTAACCTTCGGTTCCGTAGACCGATGCTCTATCCAGTTGAGCTAGCGGCGCAAACAGCCCGGAAATCGCCAGTGCCGCGCCCGCGACCTTGTAAGCCCCGCTGCTTACCAGCGCTGTACGTACGGCCCGTCACCGGCGTCGATTCCGCGTCGCGAAGTATAGCTGGCCCTGCCAACGTTGGCAAGGAATCACTGGAGCGGGCGTGCATCGGAGCGTGCTGTATGCGCTCAATGTTATGGTAAGACGAACCTGCTGATAAACTGCGGCTCGGCGGGAGTCTCGCCCTCCCTTGAGGCGGCTCGGCAGGAGTCTCGCCCTCCTTTGCTGATCGGTTACAAACCAGTCCCACAGAACAGTGGCAAGGCTGGAGCCTTGACCTACCTGCGGGCCACAATGGACTAGGCTGGAGCCTTGACCTACCTGCGGGCCCACAGTGAGCTAGGCTGGAGCCTTGACCTACCTGCGGGCCACAATGGGCAAGGCTGGAGCCTTGACCTACCTGCGGGCCCACAGTGAGCAAGGCTGGAGCCTTGGTCTACCTGATGTGGCAAGGCTGGAGCCTTGACCTACCCGGCAGGAATCCGCCCCAAAATGATCAGGCCGCCCGTTTTTCACGAAGCGACCTGACTCAACTGCCCGGAACTGGATTCGAACCAGCACGAGGTATAACCCTCACCAGGCCCTCAACCTGGCGCGTCTGCCAATTCCGCCATCCGGGCGTGGCATATCGGCGAGCCATCCGACCCGCACGTTTGAACCAGTAACGTATATAAGTAGAACAGCCGGCCCACGGCGTCAAGCCTTGCCATGATGAATCGAAATCCACGCCGGTGCCCTTGGGCATCCGCCGCCGGGCGAGTATAGTAACCCGCATGATGGGGACAGATAAGATTCGCTTATTCGTGACCGTGGCGCTGTTGTGCGGCCTGCCCGGCTGCACGCATACGCGCGCGGCCAAGCCGCCGCCCGATGCTCGACGCCCGATAATCAAAACCGAATCCGAAATGGCCGCCGCCCGCCAGCAACGCGTCGAGACCGGCCGAGTCGTGCCCTCGGCGTCCCCCACTCTCACCATCGAGAAAGAGGAGCAACCGCCGCCCCGCCCATCCACGACTCCGATCACGCCCACCCCGGGAGCCATCGAGGCGGATATTCTCCTGATCGACGACACGGTCCTGACCCTGCCCGAGGTCCTGTATTCGCTCTGGCCACGGATCATCGAGGCCCGCGGCACGCTTAAAACCGCGGACTTCGCCAATACCGTCCAGGAAATGCTCTACGTGCAGATCCAGCACGATATTGGCAGCGCGCTGATCCAGCGTGAAGCGCTGGCGAATATCTCTGATCCCCAGAGAGAGGTCATTGAAGGCGGCGTGGAGCGCGAAATCCACGCCCGCATCAGCCGCGACTTCGGCGACAGCGCCCCCCGCTTCGAGGAGCATCTCTCTAAATACGGCCTGACGCTTGAGCAATACCAGGCCCTCTTGCAGCGCGAGATGGTCGCCCGGCAATACACCCGCGAGAAACTGCTCCCCAAGGTCTTCATTCGCCGCGACGAATTGTTGGCGGCTTATCAACGCGACCTGGCCGAGTATTCGACGGAAGAAATCCGCGAGCTCTGGATGATCGAAGCCCCCTTCGATACCTTCCTGCCCGAGGGGATGACCTGGGACCGTGCTCCGGAGACGCAACAAGCGCAGGCCCGTCTGCGGGCGACTCGTCACATCCGCGCCGCGCAGGACGCCCTGTCCAGTCAATCCTTCGAGGAAGTCGCCCGCGAATACTCGCGTGGCTTGCACGCCGCCGAGGGTGGCGCCTGGGGTGAGATCGGGCGTCCGCTTCAGGCCCCCTACGCCGAGGCCAGCAAACTGATCTTCGGATATTCCGCCAACCAATACAGCCAACCGCTGGAGATCGCACACGGCTGGTGTATCGTCCAGTGCGGCCGGATCACACATGCCACCCGCCAATCCTTCGCCGACGTCCAGGATGAAATTCGCCAGAAGCTCACCGAGCGGAAACTTCAGAAACTCTCGTCGGCGTACATGATCCGTATCGCCGCCAACGCCACCGTTTCCGGCGCGGAATCATTCATGCGCCAGGGCTTACGCCGCGTCCTGGAAGCCAGCCCCACCCCACCCGACCTGCAATAAACCCGCAGTCCCAACCAACGCAACTATCCCCCCCAATCCGAACGCGCAGCGCCAGCAAGCGCCCAGGTAACACAGCCGTCTCGGCTGTGAGAAATGTAGCGGCCCGCGTCTCGCAGGCCGACCAATCCAAACGCACAGCGCCAGCAAGCGCCCAATCCGAGCCCGAAGCGCCAGCGAGGATTAACAACACGTCCCCTCAATCCGAGCCCCGAGCGCCAGCGAGTGGGTTGCGCGAGAATCTAAGGATCCAAGGGTTGTTCCAATCGCCAACACTATCAATTCTTCTTGGCGTCCTTGACGCTCTTGGCGTCATGGCGGTTCCGCCCCCCCTCAACTAATCACCACCACCGGCGGATCGGGCAAAGTCCCGAATATTTCCGTCAGGCTGAGAAACTCGATCTCGATCACCGCGCCGCCAAGCTGGTTGAACAGCGCCCCAATCAGGAACACTGGCCAAAACACCAGGATTAACGTGGCCCGGACCAGGGCATCCACTACGGTGTGCAAACCAACGAAAACCTGCCCGAGTATCACCAGTGTGGTCGCCAGCGTGGTCGCTATCAGCACGCCCGTCAGGAACGTCCCCAGCGACCGTTGATCTTGCTTCGAAGTCAATCCGCTCGGCGCCGTCGGCACCTCGACCGTCCGGCCGGTCAGCGCCTGCACCGCCGCGGCGACCTGCTCGGCCGTCTGTGACAGATCCACTACAACCTCATGTGTGCTGTCGGTGCCGGTAGCGGCATCGTGTACGGTCACCGTAACCGATAAACCATCACCCTGTTGCTGATACTCAAGCAACACGTAACTGCCAGCCGGGCCACGCGCGTAGACCGGCCAGCCATATTCAAAGACCACGCTCGACTCCGATCCGTCAGCCTGAATCACACGAATCGAATCGATGCTCCCCACGCCGGCGTTGGCGCTCGGATTACCGTAGATGAAGAACTGATCCCCAGCCGCGTTCCGACCGGCGGCCAGTACCGAACCATCCGTGCCGCCATTGACAAACAGCCCCGTGGACTCCGACGTAAGCTGACTCGGATCAATCGAGCCATTCAACAGCAGGTTCTGAAACTCACAACCGACCGGCGCAATCAAGATGGCATACGCGACCAGCCCCACGAGCCATTCCCGCGCCAGCCTGTAACCGGCACGCCCGCGTGACTCCCTATACATCATGGCACCTCTGGAGCTTTACTCCTGCTCCGCTTTGAGGACTACGTACGTAAGTTGCACGCCGTCCGGCGTGGTGGCCACGGTAAACAGGTTGACGGATGTATATTCCAGCATCTTGCGGTTCTGGGGCGTATCCGAGAAATCCACGCCGGCCATGGCCAGCATGCCCGTGATCATCCCGGCCGGATCACCCACCAGTTCGGCCTGTTTGGCTGTCAATCCCATCAAGCCTTCAAGCATCTTGCGCCCATCGAAATAGATCGTGCCCCAGGCTTCCTCGGGGACCAGCCGCTTGGCGCGCCGGAAGTTGGCTTCTTCCGCCAAAGACTCCGTGGCTGTCGCCGACAGCGCCGTCTCAACCGCGGCCTGATTGCCCGCCAAAATGCGATCCGCCGCTATCGCGAAATGCATCAGCCCATTAGCATTGGGGAAAATCTGCGTGCCCTGGAAATCGCGCGGCGGAGCCATGTTGGGCAGAATGCTGAAAAAGCGGCTGAGGGCTTCGCGATTGCGATGGCCCAGCGTCACCAAAGCCTTAAGCGAGCCCGCCCCGTATGGTTTGTTTATCGTCACGTCGAGCGCCAGTGGCCCGCTGAGATGGTCGAAGAGGTCCTTGCGAATGTTGACCGTATGCTCTCCCAGCGGCACCTCCTCCATGCCGGCCCGAGCTTGCTCCGCGCTTTCCGGATCCTCCTGGGCAACCATATTGAGGATCTCATCCAGCAGCTTCGGCGGATCAATATTGAAACAGACATACGCGCCCGCCGCGGCTTGCACTGAGTCCGGTGGCGAAACCGGTCTATTTTCCATGCTCAGCAGCTTGGCCAGTCCGGAGCGTTCACCCCGCATCAGAAACATCAGCTCTAATTTGGTATCGTAGGACTTCGTGCTGAGCCGCATATGACCCACCAGGCTGCGCAACCCCTGGGCGCCAATCACGCGCAACTTGCTCTGCAACTCATCCTGATCCGCTCCCTCGGCCTTGGCCAGCTCGAAAATGCGCGGCAGGTTAACCAGCAAGCGCACCTCGCCGATCGGCCGCCGATGCCGCAGTAGTGCCTGGTGATCGTCGCTGTCAGCCAGCGTGCGACTGCCCCCGCTGCGCGCCAGTGCGGCCCGGATGTGATCCGCCGTCCGCGACACCAGCAACCGTTCTTCAGTCAGGCAAACCGCCATCTTCGGCGGCAGATGTTCTAACGAGAAGATTTTGTCGAGTGCCTCGTCTATGAATCCCATGATGGCGTCCGGACCCATGGTGGGTTCATCAAAATCAAACTCATCTTCCTCGCCCCCCTCGCCATCTCCGCCCTCGGAAGTGAAGACGTGAATGGTCTCGCCGCCGGCCGTGATCGATTCATAACCATCCGCGGCTTCCTTCAGCCGTGCCACGATTGTGTCAAAGTAGCGCTTCATTAATTCCGCGTCGCCGACGCCCGCGATCAGGCCGGGCTCGATGTCATCAAAAGCCCCGCCCGCGGGCACCGTGGCGTAAAGCGCCATCGGCCCGGCGAAGGGACTCTTGAGTTCATCGGGATCCACGTCCAGTACGCGGCCCAGACGCTCTTTAACCTTTTTCAGCACCGCGCCTCCGATATTGGGCATGCCGCCGACCTCGGCCATTTCCGGATCGGTCATGCTCTTATATTTGAGCGTCTTCTGGTAATTCGCCCAGGTGTGCTGCATGTCGGTGATACCCACGTACACAATGGCCTCGGCCGGAACCCACTCGGCCGGATCAGGACCAGCATTCTTACGGTCCTGCGCCAGCGCGCCCTGGAGGATGCCCAACGTCAGAATCAGCGTGATGTATAAATGTGCGCGTCTCATAGTGATCCTCTGTTTCTCCATGACCTAACGATTTGGTTGCTTCTCTCAAGCCGGTGACCGCCACGCGGTTGTATTCTCAAACAACCCGCCGGCCTAATCCTGTTTCAGAAAACCGGGCGCCTCCGCGCTTTCCCGCGCCGCGGGCTGCAGGTAGCGGTATCCGGCCTCGGAACTCTCGCTGTTATATGCGAACGCATCGCGGTTCTTCAGAAAATCAATCACATACCGCGTCGGAATGGCAAACCCGAGCCCTTCACCGCCCAGGATCTTCATGTTGGTGACGCCTATCACCTCGCCGCGGTTATTGAACAGCGGCCCACCCGAATTGCCGGGATTGATCTGCGTGGTGGTCTGGATATACACCAGCCCGGTATCGGCTCGGTTGCGTTTGCCGATGATCCCCTCGGAAATGCTGCGTTCCAGACCCAGCGGATTGCCAATCGCGAAGACCGCGTCCGCGTCGCGTACGTTCTCGTCGGCCGCCAGATACGTGGTTACCGGCGTATAACCCTCCGGCAGATCAACTTTCAGCAACGCCAGATCCAAAAACGGATTGGTGGCGATGATATTCACTTCCTCGAACTTCTGCCGCTTGAACTCATCCCCCGCCTTGCGGAAAACCGTGATGGCGATGCGCGTTTCACCCTCGATCACGTGAAAATTGGTGATCAGGTGGCCGGTCTCGCTGATGAAAAAGCCGCTCCCCATCGTACCCGGTACCGATACGAGCACCACCCCCTCGCCGAACCGCTCGGCCAGCAACTTGACACTCTGCACCGGCAAACGGGCCGTGCTGTACAAGTGCTCGGTCATTTCGACGGCGTCGGGTTTAACCTCCGCCGTGGCTGAATCCTCTGAATCAATGGACAGAATCTGCCCGCGCGGCACCGACAGCAGGTCGAAGCCCAGATCGAGCACCACCCGATCAGCATACTCGCGCAACACCTCGGCATGAATCCGCTGCCCATCCTTCAGCGTGATCACCTCGGCCCGCGCGAAACCCGCCAGACACACCAACAGTGAAATAAAGCCGGCCACATAACGTCGATTCATGAACACCTCGCGGAAACGCGCAAATGTGAACTACCTGCTCGTGCATGGTAGACACGCCCCACTTCTCGCACAAGGGCAACCCGCTGTAGGAACTTGTCACACCCGTTACACTCATTCCCCCCGCGTATAACCGCCCCCCCCCAATCCGAACGCGCAGCACCAGCCAGCGCCCCCAAATCCGAGCCCCGAGCGCCAGCGAGCGGGTCAATCCGAGCCCCGAGCGCCAGCGAGCGGGTCAATCCGAGCCCGAAGCGCCAGCGAGGGTTACCCTACCTGCCCCCATCCGACCACGCAGCGCCAGCGAGCGGGTCCGAAAGTCAATGGTCTGTCCCGAAGACCCCGCGCTGGCGCTTGGGGCTCTGATCAGCCCCGCCGATAGTGGCCCGCAACCTGCACGCCTCTGGCGCTCACAATCCACATGACGCCACGCCTCTCGCCGACTACGATGGCACAGCCACGAGCAAGAATCGCATCTGAATTTGAGGAGGCCGCGCTATGAGCGATCAACAGCCATACGCCCGCTACACCCCTCCACCCGGGCGGGAATCCATAATTCTCTCGCTGGTCTCGGCCGGCTTGTTTCTGTATGTCGGCTTTATGCTGGGATTGGAAGGTAGAAGCGATAGCATTGTCTACAATGCCTCGGTTTCTGCGCTGGTTTGGGGTGCCCGTGTGGTCGGGATCGGACTGCTGATCACAACTTTCATGACATTCGTTCGCGCGCCCGGGGCCGATGCACTCGATTTCTTTATGGCGACACTCGCGGCCGGCGGCTGCCTCGTCATCGGCGCTATCTGGATCGCTTACAGTGACATGCAGGGCATTCTGTTACTCTTGTTCGGCGCGCTAAACCTCAGCGCGGCCCGCGCCGCCTGGGCCCAATGGCAGTACCAACGCGCCCAAGCCAGGTTGGAAGACGAACCATTCGAGCATGAGTAACTCTGGAGAGTAACGTGCCTCCATCCGACCACCAATCCAACGATGAGCTGACGGATGCGACATTAGCCCGCTACTCGCGTCAGATACTGTTTCCGCCAATTGGCCCCGCCGGCCAACGGCGATTGGTTCTATCACGCGTGGCACTCCTGGGCTGTGGCGCCCTCGGCTCGGTGCTGGCCAATACTATGGTGCGCGCCGGCGTGGGTTACTTGCGCATTATCGATCGCGACTTTATCGAACTGGATAACCTCCAGCGGCAAGTGCTCTTCGACGAAACCGACATCGCCAACAATCTACCCAAGGCCGAAGCCGCCGCCCGTAGATTACGTCAAATCAACTCGACCGTCACCGTCGAGCCCCTGGTGGTCGATTTCAATACAACTAATGCCGAAACCTGCCTGGGCGACGTCCAGCTCATTCTGGACGGTACCGACAACCTGGAGACGCGCTACCTGCTCAACGACGTGGCGATCAAATCCGGTATCCCCTGGATTCACGGCGCCTGCCTGGGAGCCGAAGGGCGCGTGATGCCCATCCTGCCGGGCAAAACCCCCTGTTTGCGCTGCATCTGGCCGACCGCTCCGCCTCCCGGCTCACTGCCGACCTGCGACACCGCCGGCGTAATCGCCCCGATCGTGAACATCGTCGCCAGCTTGCAGGCCGTCGCGGCCCTGAAGCTGTTGTCCGGCCACCTGGAAGACTTGGAATGCAATCTAACCGTCATCGACGCCTGGTCCGGCCGCGTACATCAGATTGATGTCCAGAACGCGTATCAACAAGGCGACTGCCCTTGCTGCCATCACGGCCAATACGACTTCCTGACCGGCGACCAGACCTCCACTACCGTCACATTGTGCGGCCGCGACGCCGTGCAGATTCTGCCCTCCCCCGGCCACCAGGTGAATTTCCAGGAGATCGTCCGCCGACTGGATCCCGCTACCCGGCCCATCTTCAATGAATTTCTATTACGTTTTTCCGTCGAGGATTTCCACATCACCCTATTCCCCGACGGCCGCGCCATTATTAAAGGCACCTCCGACCCCACCACCGCCCGCACAACCTACGCCCGCTACATAGGGCTGTAACTCCTCGTAGCGGCCGCCCGCCGGGGCGGCCGTCAAACAGGAACACCACACGTCCGCGCGAACGCCCACCGTAGCAGCCTGCGGCCCACAGGCCAGTCGGGTAGCATGGCCGTCTCATCGTAGCGGCCGCCCTCCGTGTCAGCCGTCACGTCGTAGCGTCGGGTAGCATAGCCGTCTCGGCTGTGAGTAGGACAAGCTCATCCTCCTCAATCCCCGTCCCGCCAGGGACGGCTGATCGTAGCCCGGTACGCAGTGCCGGGTCCGCACGCCCCCATAACCCCCAGTCCCACCAGGGACGGCTGAAATCTCGCCGGCACTTGCTCCCCGGCCCCGCAACCCCTAAT
>JBDRDH010000073.1:0-17403 GCA_043820985.1 Planctomycetota bacterium | reverse complement strand
AATAAATGAACGATCCGTCGCCAACGGTGTCTGACGGTGACCACGATGCGAACGGTCGTTTCGTGGCGGGCAACCGTGCTTCGCATGGAAACCCCTACGCCCCACAGATGGCAGTACTGCGGAGCGCGTTACTGGAAGCCGTCACACCGAAGGATATGACGGACGTTGTCCGCAAGCTTATGGAGCTTGCCAAGGGCGGCAACGTCTCGGCTATGAAGCTGTTACTCAGCTACACGATTGGCCGCGTGCCAGACGCCGTCGCGGATACGGATGACCGCCCCGCGACCTTGGGTGACTTGCAACGCCTGATCGAAACTGTCGCCCAGGCGGCGGGCAAGGTCTTGAAGCCAGACGATGCGTTGCGGCTCGGCGACGAAATTGAGCGGCTTCAGGAGTCTGACCCGGACGAACTGTATTCCGGCGGTGGCGAGCAGCTCCGCACGGGACGAAAGGATTTGAAATGAGTGGCACCGATGAAAAAGAGCGACGCCGTCAGGCAGAGGACGCCGCACAACGCAGGATATACGCAATCACTGACGGCTGGGCGCGCCGCATAGGCTATCGGCGTGCGTTGCTTCGTCTGATCGACCGCGTGGACCGCGTATTCGATTTGAGCGGAAACACCAAAGCCATCGACGATTGGAAGTTGACTCGCGATATGCTCACGCCGCTATTGCGGCGTTAAAAGACCATTAAAGTCAGTCAGCCCGAAGGACGGGCTTGAATTTGGGCTGAGCCGAGGTTCCCGCCCGGTGCCTGTCCTGCATCTAGTTTCAATTTCGTCCGGGCGTCCGGTCCCCAGCGGGCCGGGCGCTTGTTTTTTCTCACGTCCCTGTCAGGCCCGCTTGCAGGCCCGTGGCTGAACGCTACGTGGTCGGGCAGAGTGCCAGGTCGAACGGAGCTTGCCGTCGGTGCCTTCCAACTTTTCAGAATTGAAAAGCTGATCTTCGGTTGCATGGTGAACGGTGCCGACACTCACGCCAACAGACTTGGCAATCACACGACACGGTCATTGACTGGATTTGGCAATCGTACCGCCCATAGTTGCGTAAAAACGCGGGTGTATGATTGTATTTGCAAAGTACACGAAAGTGCGTTATACTCTATAAATAAAGGCTTTTCCAGACTTTTCGGCGGTGCCAAAAAGCGTTTTCGCAATGCGAAGGTCGAGGGTTCGAATCCCTTCGTCTCCATGCCAGACAGCCCGCCCACCCCGGCGGGCTGTTTGCTTTGGTGCAATGCGGGCGGTTGATTTCACTACGAAGGCACCAAGGCGCACTAAGAAAGAGGGGTGCATATCGCCGGAGCTATTGTCAAAAGTCGCTGATGGCTCCGTGATCAGGCGGCGAGGTTATTGGCCTTCCTGGGTGCCGGCTTTTTGTCCGAAGATATCCGCAGTGAGTCCCACGCGGTCGCCGGTGGCGCCGTCCCAGCGGTGGGAAGCCAGGCTGGTAACGATCTGATCCGCCAGGCGGACGGCTGCGACGCCGTCCTCGGCGGAGACCGGTGGTGGGGTTTGGTTGCGGACGGCTTCGAGGAAGGTTTCCAACTCGGTGCCGAGCGGGTCCTTATCGTCGATCATCAGCGGCTCGACGTGCACCATTTCGCCGAAATTCAATCCGGCCATCTGTGACAAGTCTTCGATATCCCGCTCGCGGGCCAGCTTGATGATGTCTATATTCTTGTCCAGACTGACCGCGATACCGACTTTCTTCTGGTAGTCCAGGGAGACGTAGGCTGATTCGGAGAAGACCCGTAATTTGCGTTCGGTCTTCAGGGCCAGGCGCGAGGCGGTCAGGTTGGCGACCGCGCCACCCTTGAATTTAACGCGTACGTTGGCGATGTCCTCATGCGGCCCGAGCACATTGACGCCGACCGCGTCGACGTCCACGACTTCATCATCCACCAGGTGCAGCACGATATCGATATCGTGGATCATCATATCAAAGACGACGCCGACGTCCGCGGAGCGGAATGTGAAGGGGCTGATGCGGTGCGTCTCGATGAATTTGGGCTTCATGCCCAGGCGCTCAACCGCCTGGACCGCCGGGTTGAAGCGTTCGGTATGACCGACCTGCACGGTGACGTTATAGCGGCGGGCCAATTCGGCAATCTGCTCGGCCTCCGCCACGTTGGGTGCCAACGGCTTCTCGATTAACAGATGGATGCCCCGTTCGAGCAGGGGGCGGGCCACTTCCAGATGTTTGATCGTGGGGACCGCGATGCTGGCGGCGACAATGTCGCCCAGCTCTGGTGATAATGTGGCGGCGTAACGGGCTCCGACCGGCTCGGCCAGAGCCTGGGCGCGTTCCACATCTGTATCGATTACAGCGACAAGTTGGGCGGATGGGCAGGCGTGGTATTTCTGGACGTGCCATTTACCCATATGGCCGGCGCCAATCACGGCGACCGGAATAGCAGTACTCATGTCCGGGGCTCCTCTTCTCCATAAAAACCCTGCCGATCTTCCGCCGTGTCGCTGCGGTAATACTCGCGCACACGACCGAAGATGCCGACTTCCATCTTACGGCGGAGGAATTCGACCAGGTAGCGCACGTGCTCGTCATGCATCAAACCGTTGGTTTCGATTTCATGCAGGGCCTCGACGGTACGGCCGGGGGTGCGACCACCTCGGCGGGCGTAAAGCAAGCGGAAGACCTGTTTCATGGCGGCGATTGATTCGGAGGGGATATGCCAGCGTTCCATGCCAACCGTGTTGACGGCCCGGACATCCTGATCGTAGCCCTGGACCTTCATATAAGGCGGTACGTCGTGCGTCACGCGGGTCATACCGCCCACGAAGGCGGCCCGGCCGACGGTGACGAAATGATGCATGGCGGTGGCTCCGCCAACGGTGACACGATCCTCAATGCGGACGTGCCCGGCAATCTGAACCTGGTTGGCCAGGATGATGTGGTTGCCGAACTCCGCGTCGTGGGCGATGTGGACACCAACCATGAAGAGATTGTGATCACCGATTTGAGTAATGCCGGCACTATGGCGGTCGACTTCGGTTCCGCGATGGACGGTCACGTGCTCGCGGAAGACGTTTTGGGCACCGATGACCAGGCGGGTGGGTCCGCCACGGTATTTGAGGTCCTGTGGGGCGGCCCCTAAAACGGCCTGGGGAAAGACTATATTACCCGCGCCGAACTGAGCCGGGCCAAGCAGGGTAACGTGGCTGATCAGTTCGCAGCCGTCCCCCAGGCTCACGCCGGGGCCGACATAGCAAAAGGGGCCGATCTTGAGACCGTTACCCAGTTCGGCCTGTGGATCGATGACGGCGGTGGGGTGTATCTCATTCATGCGTGCCAACTTCAACTAGGATCCGCGTCCACCAACATAAACCGAATATCAGCTTCAGCGGCCAGATCATTACCCACCAGCGCGCGGCAGAAAACCTCGCCGGTGCGGGACTTGACTCGTCCGGCCTGGACCTCGAGCACCAGTTGATCGCCGGGGACGACCGGTCGGCGGAATTTGACCTTGTCCAGACTCAAGAGTACGGCCACTTTGCCGGTATGTTCCAGTTTTTGGGAAAACAACAAACCACCCATCTGCGCCATGGCTTCGATAATCAGGACGCCGGGCATGATGGGTTGCCGGGGATAATGGCCCTGGAAAAAGGGCTCATTGATCGTGACGTTTTTAATCCCGATGGCGCGTCGATCGCCATCGAACTCGACGACGCGGTCCACCAGGAGCATGGGATAGCGATGCGGGAGGATACGCTGCACGCTGCGGATATCGAGCTGGGGGCGTCCGGCCAGCCTTTGTTTGAGTTGCTCGCCGGCATGCATCTCCAGCAGGCGGCTGACCAGTTCGTGGTTTAGATGGTGACCCGAGCGGCGGGCAAAGATGCGGCCGCAGACGAATGCCCCGGAGAGCATCAGGTCGCCGACCAGATCCAGCACTTTATGGCGCACACATTCGTCGTCGTAGCGGTACGTGTTTCCGATCGGTCCCTCGGGGCCGATCACGAGGATATCCTTGTGCGTCAGGTGGGTGCCCAGACCGGCGGCCTGCATCTGGCGGGCCTCTTCCTCCAGTACGAAGGTGCGGGCCGGGGCCAGAAACTTGATGAAGCCGTCGGTGTCGATTGTACAGTCCAGGGTTTGCCGCCCATGGGGGAAATGCGGCCGGTAGTCCATCTCGTAATGGATATCAAGCTGTCCAGGTTTGCCCGGCCAGGCTACCAGTTCGGCTTCGCCCTCCGCGACACGTACGACCTGGTTGATATCCAGGTATGTACGTGGAGCATCCTGTGGGCGCCGACCGGCGGAAACGAGCGAATCGGAGAATAAGAGGCAACTACCGTCACCGCCCGGCAACTCGGCGTTGTCTATTTCGACATCGAGATTATCGATCGCCAGCCCGCGGGCGGCGGCCAGGCAGTGTTCGACGGTTTCGATCGAGACGGTTCCGTTCTTGAGCGAACTGCGGCGAGCGCGTTTGGTAAGATTCTCAACACGGGCCGGAATACGCACCGGTTGCGGCTGATCGGATCTGATGAAGGTGATGCCGCTGCCGGGCGGAGCGGGCTTGAGGCGCACCTGCACCGGGAATCCGGTAAAGAGCCCACGACCGGAGAATGTGACTTCACGTTCTATCGTTTGCTGCTGACTCAAGTTGCTCAACTCGTTTGACCAGCTCGCGCAATTCATCAACCATTTTGGGCAACCGGCGGATGTATATCTGCTGGCGGGCGAAAGCGGTGGCCTCCATGGCAGGCGTACCGCGATAGACCTTGCCAGCAGGGACATCATTGGAAATGCCAGTTTGGGCCGTTATCCGTGCGCCATCATCAAGCCGCACATGGTCGGCGATACCGACCTGGCCGGCCAGGATGACATGGTGTCCCAGTGACGAGGAACCCGAAATCCCACACTGTGCCACGATGATACAGTCCTCGTCGACCTCGACATTATGAGCTATCTGTACTAGGTTATCAATCTTGGTACCGCGCCCGATACGGGTCTGGCCGCTACGCGCCCGGTCGATGCAGGTGTTGGCGCCAATCTCGACATCATCCTCGATCAGCACGGTGCCGATCTGCGGGATTTTGACGTGCCGGTTGTCACGCTGGAGATAGCCAAAGCCGTCGGTGCCGATGGTGGAGTTGGCGTGGATGATCACGCGGTCTCGGATCTCGACACGATCGCGCACGACCACATTCGGCCAAAGCACACAATCCCGGCCAATGCGCGACGCGCTGCCGATGTATACGCCGGCATGCAACTGGGTACCCGGGCCGATCACCGCGCCCGGGCCGACATATACGCGGGGGCCCAGCGCGGCGTCCTGGACAACCGCGTCCGGGGCGACAATCGCGGTTGGATGGATACCGGGTGGAACGCTTTCCACCGGCGGCGCCAGGTAGCGTAGGACGGTACAGAGGGCCAGATCCGGATCGGCCACGCGGATCAGAGTGCGATCCGCGGGGGGTTCACAGTCAGCCGGTATCAACACCACGCCCGCGCGTGATTTCTCCAGGCGGGGTACCAATTGTGGGTCCATCAGCCAGGAAAGCGCGTCGGGACCGGCCTCTTCCAACGTGGCGACCTGGGAGATAACGCGCGTGCCATCGCCGACCAGGATTCCATCGACACAGGCCGCTAATTCAGCGACAGTAACTTGTGGCGTCGCGCTCATTGCTCAACACGTGATAGCGGGACTAGGGAACATACAATTGTGGTCGGGGCGGTTGGGTACGGTAATCCGCATTCAGTTTCCGCAGCACCAGGTCGGAAATATCGACCGCTTCACTGGAAAAGAGCACCTTGCGATTTTGCATCTGGGCCTCGATTTCATCCGGCGACATTGACATCGGCTGATAGGGTTGGGTTTGCAGGACGATGTCATAGCCGGCCTGGCGGGCGATCTGCTCGCAGACGCCGATAATGTCGCGGTAGATGCGATCGGTCGCCAATCCGATCTCGCGGGCGGTGTGCGCCTTCTTGACTTCGGCCCAGGTGCGCAAACCGATGCGCATCTCCAGCAACTCGGCGTTTTTTTTCAGGAAAGTTGGATCTTCACGATCCATGACGTCAATTGTCGCCTGGAGGTCATCAGCAGCTTTCTGGCGGCTCTCGCCTTCGGTGTTGAGCCGTGCATCAAGCTGCTTGAGCTCTTCCTGGACATCCTTCATGCGCTGATATTCACTGAAGACCTGGATGACATTGACGCAGGCTACCCGCCCGGTGGGCTGGGGGGCTGATTGCGCCTGCAAGGCCCCGGTTACGATGAAAACGACGGTACACATGCCGATACCGACCAGCAATCCCGTCAGCCATGTTCTTTTCATTATCAGTTCCTCACTCTCTCGGGAATTCGACGTCTACCGGGCCGCCGGGCCGCGGATATTGTATCAAGTTAGTATTGTCTTCGTAGGTCACCAGTTCACAAGGGGGTATCAGTACTTGAGTGTAATGTGGATATTCCAGGTCTGACCAGGATATTACTTGGGTGGATCGGCCTCGGCCCCGGCCAGAACGCGCCCAATCCGCACTGGCAGCTTGGCATTACTAGGGCCGTTGCAGAGTAGCGCGAAGGCCAACACGGTGCCGTCCGGTCTGGTCAGGTAGCCGGCCAGCGAACTTACGCCGCTGATTGAGCCGGTTTTGCCGCGCAGGCAGTTACGAAGTAGTGGATCGGCATAGCGTTGGCGCATGGATCCGTCCTGCCCGGGCACCGCCAGGCTGTTGATGAATATGTCTCGATGGGGCTGGTTATACATGCAAACCAAGAGCTGCGTAATCTGGCGCGCCGTGACACGGTTGTCATGGCTGAGACCGCTGCCATCACACAGGACAGCGTGGTTGAGGTCCACACCCAGGCTTTCGAGTGTATGGCGTACCTGGCTGGTCCCCGCGGTCCAGCTCCCAGTCTGCCCATTCGGTTGTCCGCCAGGCGCGTGGGTTGCCAGCGTTTTAAGCAGACACTCGGCGAACAGATTCTGGCTGAAGGTATTACAACGCCAGAGGATGTCTTTTAAGGGGGTGGAACATCTCGCGATGACCAGAGTTGCCGGAGTGAAGTCCGCGGGAGTGAGCGACCGGCGAACGACACCCGCCTGGACGTCAATGCCGTTGGCCAGGAGTGTTTCGCGCAGGGCGTGGCCGAAGAAGACCGTGGGGCGACGAGCGCTCACCGGTGCAAGGGTGCAGGCGCGTTTGATACTGCCGCTGAACTCAAAGAAGTCCTGGTCCGGCTGGCGCAACGCTACCGGTTTGTGCTGCCGACCGATACGCAGCTTGTTGGTGTAGAAATTCGCGGGAAGGCGTGGATGTAGCTTCAGCAGTACCTGGCCATCTTGTATCTCGGCGCGGGCATCCACGCAGTTATCGTTGAAATTCAATCCGCCGACCGGAGCTTGATACCAGCGGGCAGCTTGATCCGCGGGCCAATCCGGGTGACGCCACTGGCGGTCAAAGACGGCGTCGTCCAGCACGATCTTGTTCAGAGTCTGGACGTTTGCCCGCCGCAGGGCCTGCACCCAGGTATCAAAGGGGTAGATGGCCGCGCGCCCGGCGCGCTCGTTGAGCCGGCTATCACCCAAACTGGGATCTCCTGTCCCGAGTACCCAGAGCTCATCTCCACGGAGAAAGAGCCGGGTTGTGTAAGTAAAATCAGCACCCAGGTGCTCCAGGGCGGCGGCGGTTACCAGCAGCTTCATCACACTGGCTGGTTTAAGGGGGGTATCGGGTAGTTGCTCGAACCAGGGGCGCCCGGTGGCGGTGTCGACTACCACCAGGCCAACGTTTGTTTCGGCCGGCACCTGGGCCAGTACCGCGGTCAATCCGCCGCGGACCTGGGCCTGGGGGTTGAGCGCATCCTGTCCATGAGCTGTTACCGAGAGCAGGGATAAACAGATGGCAAGTGCGCCGGCGCTGATTTTTTCAGTGTGTTTGGGAGCTGGTTTGATCGGCATTACCACGTGTTCAAACACTCCGCGTGCTCCGTAATGTCTGGACAAGATTTTTCAGCAGGCCGTGGAAGGGGGCTTCAAGCTCCATTGGTTTTTCGGTGATGGGATGGTTAAAGGCGATGCGCCAGGCGTGCAGGGCCTGGTACACGATGAGTGGTTCGGTGGAGCCCGCCCCGGTCAGATCGAATTCGCTGATCAGCTTGCCGCCATAGATGGTGTCGCCGACCAGCGGGTGGCCGATATGTGACATATGAACCCGGAGCTGGTGCGTGCGGCCGGTCTTGGGTTGGAGTCGCACCAGGGTGTAGCCGCGAAAGCGTTCGGCGACCTCGTAATAAGTGACCGCGTTCTTGCCGAGATCAATCTTATTCGCCAGTACCATGACGGCAAATTTCTCGCGCACGACCGGGTGCACGCCGATCGGGGCATCGATCATATCGCCGTCCAGCTCCAGTTCGCCATGGGTGACGGCGATATATGTTTTTTGGATGGTGCGGCGTTCAAATTGTAGCGATAGCCGCCAATGGGCCTCATCGGTCTTGGCCACCAGCATGATGCCGGTAGTGTTCTTGTCAAGGCGGTGCACGATGCCGGGGCGAAATGGATCGGAACCATGGCTCAACTCGTTGGCGTAATAGACGAGCGCGTTGGCGATGGTGCCGGTTTGATCGCCGCGCGCCGGGTGACAGATGATGCCCGCCGACTTGTTGAGCGCGATGATAAAGTCGTCCTCATAGACGATATCGAGCGGGATGTTTTCGGGCACGACTTCGCGGGGCTCGGGCGGGGGGATGGTCAAGTCGATCTGGTCGCCGCCGGACATCTCATAACTGGCCTTGGTTGGTTGTCCATTGACCGTGACGGCACCCTGCTTGATCAGGCGTTGGATCGCGGTGCGCGACAGGTGGGGGAAACGGCCGTGCAGGTACTTATCCAGACGTCGGCCGGGCAGCTTGCGGCGGATGCGCAGCCGGACATGCCGCGCCTTGTCATCATCGATCGGGATCGGCCGCTCGAGGATCTCCTCGTCGTGGTTCACGGCGTTTCATCACCAGGAGTGGATGGCGCGGGCTGTGAAGCCGGCGGATCGGGAAGCGGCGCGCTGATCGGCGTGGTGGCCGGAGTAGCGGCTGGTTGTGTAGCGGGTGCGGAAGTAACCGGCAGTGGCTCGGACGATGGCGCATCGGCTCCCACGGGTGGCGGAGCGCCTGGCAGGAAATCGATTTTTTCATGCAGATCCGCGAAGTTTTCCAGGCGTCCTTCGGCCATGATGGTAAATGGCGTACCGGCGTAGCGGGGCTCATCCACTAATTGACGATAAAGCTCCTGGGCCTGGTTTAGCCGGTCCGGCTCGTAGTGGCTCAGCGATTCACAGGTGGTGGCCAGCGAGAAGGCGGCCGTGGCCGCCAGGGGAGCCGGGGTGTCGGGATCGTCAACCGCTTGTTGCAGGACGGTGGCGGACTCCGCCAGCAGACTCTGGCGATTGTCGCTTTGCGTCTCGGCTTGCCGGCGCAACACGGCGCCCAGCCTAATCCGGGCACTGGCGATCAGGGCTTTGTCGGTGGTGCCGGTGGCGACGTTGCGCAGATTCTCGACGGCGGCCGCCAGCTCACTACCTGGCAAGGTGTTGATCTCGGACAGCGACTGCCAGCCGGCGGCGAGTTGCGCGCTGTGCATGCTGCCCCACATGCGGTAGGCCAGAAACGCGACGATCACCACCACAATGGCCAGCAACCAATAACGCATGGTTGAATCGCCACCGAAGTCCTTAATCTTGCTGAGGGCTTGGGCTAACTCGTTTGTTTTGAGTTGATGCCGTTTTTCGGCGTCCATTGGTGTACCTCAATAATGGCTTTCCGGGCGCTTAGGGTCGCCGTATGGGAGGACTGGCGTCGCGCTCGGCGGATCCTTTCGGCGTTGGGCCCACGTCGATCGTCAGGACGGTCTTGAACTTACGCCGCGCGATGCGGACTGTGCTCTGTTCCGCGCTACTGTCGAAATCCATCACGTACAGCCCACGGTCGAAGCGTTCCTGCCGCAACGTGAAGCCGGCCGATGACATATACTCTTTGTAGAATCGATTAACGGAGGTTGGCGACAGGTTCCCCTCGAATTCGCAACTGGCGTAGCGCAACTGGCCGCTCATGCGACCGTAGCTGCGGTCTTCGACCATCTGGAAGCCACTTGGAAGCGGAATCCCGACCAACATCGGATGTTGTACGGCTGACGCCGAGGCTTCCCGCTCTGTCGCGCGGGGGCCGCTGACGGTCGATGAAGACGCGCAGGCACCCAGCGTCAGGCAGAGCGCCAGCGTCGCCAGCAGATACCCAAATTTTCGATCGCTCGCGCGACGCACTATCATCAATTGAAGCATCGTCGATCCTCCCACGACGCCGTCGAAACCCATATTTTGCCAGCCAGAGACCCGCGCGTCAAATTCCTGGAAGGTGCTATTAGCCCGGATTGCCTCCCGGCATCGCCTTCTGGATGCTAGAATGGAGTATATGGGACGCAACAGCCAAACAGAACCACGGCAGCGGAGTGGTGCCGCCACTGTACAGGCCGAGGCACTGCTGAGTGACGAGATCGATCGCTGTCGGCGGGGATTGAGTTGGCGGACGCTGCTCAGGCGATTGGCCCTGCTGGCAGTGATAGGGGCAATATACCCGCTGTTGATGACCGTGGCCGACCATGTCTGGCCGGGAGGATTGCCACGTGAATTATTGGTGGGTTCCGCGCTCATCTGGGGTGGGTTGCTGGTAATTCTGACAATCGCTTTGATCGTAGTTACAGCACTACATCGGATCAATCCAATATACGCCGCTCGTTTACTGGAGCGAGGGGGTGAAATACGGCACAACGTAGTCGTAAATGCATTATCGCTCCGACGCGTGGCCCAGGGGAGTCGTGTCTATCAGGCGGTAGCCCGGCAAGCGGCGCTAGCGGTCCGCGCCCATCCGCCAGCGGATGTATCGGATCTGGGGACCTTACGCGTGCCCGGCATCGCGGCGGGTATTGTGCTTGCTGCCTGGATCATATTCGCCTGCGTATCGCCGAAGCCGGTGGCACCTTCGCTGGCACGATTCTTTGGAGCTTCAGTCGCGGCCCCGACCGCGACCAGATTGGCATGGTTGCGGCCTGACGCGGGCGAAATCATACATGTGGGCGATCCACTCCAGATCGAAGTAGTCGTCGATGGTCGACAGGTGGAGGAAATCTGGCTGGAAATCCGTCCATCCGGCGACATGACAACGGCCGCGGAACGCTACAGATTCAAACACGCCGTGGATGATCCCACCGGTCACTGGTATTTGTGCCTGGCACCCCACGAGGTGTCCGCCGACATTCACTATCGTTGTATAGCGGGTGACGCCGCACTGACTGGAATCATCCCCGTCCAGCCGCGACCGACGGTGTCCTTCCTGGAAGTTGATATCACACCGCCGGCGTACACTGGCTGGGCAGTTGAGACTACCACCGATCCACACCTGGAGGTTCTGGCTGGAACGCGGGCCACGTTTCGGGCGCAAGCCAACGTGGCGGTCAACGATCCGATTTTTGTTTTCACCGGTCGGCGTGAAAATCGTTTGCGCATGAACATACTGCCGGACGATGAGCATGGCTTCCACGTGACGGAATTGTTAACCGAGAGCGGGCGCTACCATTTTGAGTTCACCGATCGCTGGAATTACCCGTATCGCGATCCGCCGGAGTACCACTTGACGGTGCGTCAGGATGCCCCGCCGACCGTGGAACTGACCAGTCCCGACCTGGAAATCCGTGAGGGCGGCGTTGTGGAAGTGAGTCGTTGCCCGCTAATAACCGCGGAGGCCAGTGATGATATCGGCATCGCGGAACTGGTGCTGGTGCGGGTGCAGGATGGTGTCCAGTCACGGATAGCCCTGCTGGATGAGCAAGGCATTGGCCAATTGCGGGCTCGTGGACAGGCATTCACTACCGTACTTGGTGTGACAGCGGGTCATCCGGTGACCGTCTGGTTCGAGGTGGCTGACAATCGTCATGATTATGAGGGGCGGCCGGCGAGACAGAGAGCCCGCACGCCGGCTTTGATACTGGCACAGCCAGAGGAAGATCCTTCTCGCCGGAGCAGGCAGCCTCAAGCCAACGAGTCCGATCCCGAACAATCGACCGAAGAGAATTCTGACGAAGCGGACGAGCAGGGGGCTGAAAAACGGGAAGACGCACCAGCGGAAACTGATCCCTCAGCCGAGCAAAGTGACGAAGAATCGCCGGAGCCGTCATCAGAGTCAGAGAAAGAAACTGTTAAAGAGGACCAGCAGCCGAGTGATAAGTCGGAGGAGAAAGTCGATCCTGAGAAGGCCGGGCGCGAGCGCGACGCTGAATCTGCCGAGCCATCCACTGAAGATCAACGGGATGATTCCGGTCAGGATCAGGAGGGGGATCCGGAAAATACCGGTGACGCGAACAAAGATGAACTGGAGCGGGAACTCAAACGTTTCATCGAGGAACATGGGGAAATGGCCCGAGAGGTCCACCGGCGGTTAAAAGAGCAGCAGGATACGCGGGACGATTCCGAGCAGGGCGATAGAGATCAGGCGCAAGATTCCACGGAGGGGAGTCAGGGGGAACAGGGCGACGAGGAAGAACAGCCAGCGGAGCGTGATACACCCGCCCCTGGTCAGGATCGTAAAGGGCAGGAGTCGGGCTCACCACCCGAGCGGCAATCCACAAATCGCCCGGAATCCTGTGAGGCCGGGGTTGAACCTTCTCAGCCGGAGCGTCAACAACAAGGCGATCAGCCGAACGAGCAGGGTGGCAGCCAGACTCAGCAGGAGGATGGCGACAGAAATTCCCAAGCGGGGTCGCAGGAGCGGGCGAAGAGCGGCGAGAAATCCGGCGCCACCGCACAATCTCAGTCGGGCGAACAGAAGCAGGACGAATCGTCGGCCGGACAGCCAGGGGACCAGTCCGGTCGAGCACAAAAAGAACCAGCCACGGGAGTCAAACAATCAGGAGCTACATCCGGCGAATCCAAAGATGCCGGCAATAAATCCGATCGAACGAGTGGGAAACAGTCGTCATCCGGTTCGACAGGCGAGAAGCAGGGCGGCGATCAGCAGGCGGGAACCGGAGAGTCTGGTTCGGGTCAAACGCCCAATGACAAGAAATCCGAGGGTAGCCCGACGCGCTCGTCCAGGGAGGCGGATCAAGCTGGATCAGACGCCAGTGGGCCAGGATCTGGCAGCGCGGGAGGCCAGCAGCCCGGTCAGGGTGGCAGCGACGCGGCTGTTACTGGGGGCAAGTCACGGGCAGAAGACGATTCACCACAGCGCGAAGATGATCCACCCGAACAACACAAGACCGGTATAACTGGCGGCCACGAGCCGCTGGATTCGGAGGGTGCCGCGGAGGTCATCGATCTGATTGACATGCTGGAACGCGGGCAGCAGATCCTGCCCGCTGATCTGGTGGACATGGGCTGGGCACCCGACCAGGCGGCGGCGTTTGTCAAAGCCCTCAAACGTGTGCGACAAGCTTGCGAGAAAAGCGGCTATCTGGGGGACCGGCAGTCGATCATCTTTGATTCTGGATTGGGCGATTCCAGTGTTCGTCGGGGTGCTGGATTGAGCGGAGATATTTACCGGCAAGTTGATCAGGAGCGTGGTGATCCGGATGATTTGCGGCGGATTACACCTCCAGCCGAGCAACACGTGCCACCCCATCTGCGTGCCATCCTCGAAGCCTACTACAAGTCTTTAGCTCGGCATGGGACGAGTGAGGAAGATTGAGCACGCTCAAAGGTGCTTTTACGCGGTGGCATGCTGACATTTCCACTATCAGAGCCATTCGCGTTGTCGGGGACGTACCAGGACATATAATGCCGAGGATGTACTTGTAATGGAGTAACTATGCATGCCCAGTGACGGAATGCCGGAAATATCGCAATTGAGAGGACGGCCCTTGGGGCGGATCCTGATCAAGATGGGCAAAGTAACGCGCGCCCAAGTCTCCGAAGCACTGGAATTACAGAAGAAGCAGCGCGGCCCATTGGGACAGTTGCTCATCGAGATGGGCTTTGTCGAGGAGCAGGACATCCATCTGGCCCTGGCGGCCCAGGTGGGGATGGAGTCGATTACCCTCTCAAATATCGATATTGATAAGAATGTTGTCGACCTGATCCCCGCCCAGATGGCCCAGACCTACCGGATTGTGCCGACGGACTATGACGCGGAAAGCAATACGCTCGAGGTCGCACTGGCAAGTCCGGACAACTTTCACGCCACTGACGATCTCAAGACCCTCATGGGCTTCAACGTCGTCGCGCGCATCACAAGCGCCGACGATATGGCCGAGGCGCTTAATCGCTACTATCCGGAAGAGTCGGCCGAGACGATCAACGACCTCATCAACGAACTCGGCACTGACGAGGATCTGGCTAAATACGCGGGCCGCGGTGAAAGCATCGACCTGGACGAGCTGCGCGAGATGGCCGAGAGCAATCCCGTTAAAAAACTCGTTAACCTCGTATTGCTCCAGGCTATCCGTGACAAGGCTTCAGATATCCATTTCGAGCCGTTCGAGGACGAGTTCAAGATGCGCTACCGTATCGACGGCGTGTTGTTTGAAATGGTGCCACCACCCAAATATGTCGCGATGGCAATCTCGTCGCGAATCAAAGTGATGGCCAATCTGGACATCGCTGAACGGCGCATGCCGCAGGACGGCCGCGTCGAATTGCTGGTCGAGGGCCGTCCGGTTGACCTGCGTGTCAGTGTGTTGCCGACGATGTTTGGCGAGAGCGTGGTTCTGCGCGTATTGGATCGCGCCCAGGTGAATCTTGATCTGGAGCAACTGGGCTTCCGAGAGGACGATCTGGCCACGGTACGCCAACTGATTCGCAAGCCACACGGGATTATCATCGTGACCGGTCCCACCGGATGTGGGAAGACCACAACGCTATATTCAGCGCTCTCCGAGCTGAACACGCCTGAAGTCAAGATCCTGACGAGCGAAGATCCGGTCGAGTATGACATCGATGGTATGATCCAGGTTCAGATCAAGACAGACATCGGGCTGACGTTTGCCCGCTGTCTGCGTAGCTTCCTGCGACAGGACCCGGACATCATCCTGGTCGGTGAGATTCGTGACCTGGAAACAGCGCAAATATCTGTACAATCATCACTTACCGGCCACTTGGTCTTTACCACCCTGCACACGAACGATGCACCGAGTTCGATTGCGCGACTGCTGGATCTGGGCCTGGAGCCGTTTCTGGTAACTGCAACGCTGGAAGCCATTGTTGCACAAAGACTTGTGCGTCGGATTTGTGAGAATTGTAAAGAGGAATTCCACCCATCCGAACAGCAGCTTATGGAGCTGGCCTTGACGCCGGAGGACATCGCCGGACGGGTGTTGTACTACGGGCGTGGCTGTGATTATTGCAACAACACCGGTTATAAGGGTCGCGTGGCCTTGTTTGAGACCATGGTGCTGGATGATGACATGCGCGAGCTGATCATGAAGCACGCGTCGACGGCGGTCCTTCAGCAGGAAGCTCGTAAGCGTGGCATGCGGACGCTGCGTGAGGGGGGTTTGCTCACCATTTTCGACGGAGTATCATCGATCGAGGAGATTGTGCGCGAGACGCTGTCCGCGGAGGTGGTTTAATGCAGCGGCTGACCGTAAGCGGTTACGGGAGAACACGTAAGCCGCATGGTAGTCCTATAATGCAAAGGCACATGCCAAGTCACTTGGTGGCATACATAATGCGAGTAGACAAGTAGTTAGTGTTTCCGCGTGTTTGGGACGCGAGCGGCTGGGATGGGTCGTCTCGGTGGTGTAGAAAGATTCGGATAGTAACGTAGTACGGAGCAAATCCGATGGCGGTGTTTCAGTACGAGGCGCTGAACGCATCAGGGCAGGAAATCAAGGATTCGGTCGAGGCGCCCAGCAAAGAGGAAGCGGTTGCCAAGGTTCGGGGACTTGGTTACTTCCCGACGAAAGTTGTCGAGAAGGCTGACAAGAAGAAGATTGCTGCCCGCGACGTGTCCGGCCGGCTCAAAAAGCGCAAGGCGGCGGGTACCGGTTTTGGTAGCGTCAGTACCAAGGCATTGACGGCTTTCACCCGTCAGCTCTCAACCTTACAGGACGCGGGATTACCGATTCTGCGTAGTATCCGCATTCTGGAGCAGCAGCAGAAGCCCGGCATGTTGCGGAAGGTGCTGAAGGAAGTGCACGAGGATATCGAGGGGGGAGCCACTTTGTCCGAGGCTCTCTCGCGGCACCCCAAGGCGTTCAACCGACTGTACAGCAACATGGTCGCGGCCGGCGAGGCGGGCGGCGTGCTGGATGTCATCCTGCAACGTCTGGCCGACTTCATGGAAAAAGCCCAGAAGCTCAAACGCAAGATCATCGGCGCGTGCATCTACCCGGCGGTGGTCATCAGCATCGCGGCCGGTATCGTGACATTCATCATGGTGAGCGTGGTGCCCAAGTTCCGGGACATTTTCCGCGACTTCGAGGCCACGATGCCGGCCATGACTGAGTTCCTGATCGCGATCTCGAACTGGTTTGCCGAAGGGACGCCGCCGGGCTGGGTAATTGTGATTGTCTCGCCGCTGGCAATATTCGGAATCGTCAAGTTAATACGTCAGGCGCAGATCGGACGTCTGGTGCTGGATGTTACGCTGTTAAAAATTCCGGTTGCCGGGCAGATCGCGGCCAAGTCGTGTATCGCGCGTTTCACGCGCACGCTGGGAACATTAGTAGCGGCCGGCGTTCCAATTCTGGAAGCCATTACGATTACGCGTGACACGACCGGCAACGAGATTTACGCCAACATGCTTAACAACGTGCATGATTCCATTCGCGAAGGTGACACGTTTGCCGATCCATTGCGGGCTTCCAAGTGCGTTGACGCCATCGTGGTCAACATGGTGGACGTGGGCGAGGAAACCGGCGAGCTGGACAAGATGTTGATGAAGGTGGCGGACAACTATGATGACGAGGTCGACACGCTGGTGGCCTCGTTGGTCAGTCTGCTCGAGCCGATCATGGTCGTGGTGCTCGGCTTCATCGTCGGTTTCATCGTGATTTCGCTGTTCCTGCCGCTGGTGTCGCTGATTCAGTCGCTCCAGGGCAGCATGTAGACCCGCCGTGGAGAATTGCATGCTCATGAGGTGTCAGATGCCGAGCTTAAGCCGCTATCGTCAATCCGCCTTCACGCTGGTCGAGATGCTGGCGGTGATCGCGATCATCTCGCTCTTGATCGGGATTCTGGTTCCGGCCGTCTCCAACGTGCGTAACCAGGCCAAGGCCGCGGCCACACGCGGCGCGCTTTCGTCGATCGGCAACGGTTGCGAGGCTTTTCGGGCCGAGATGGACAAGTACCCGGTTTCGCGCGGCTTGAATCCGTTTGAGGACGCCGACGTGTATCTCTCTGGCGCGCAGTGGCTGACGCTGCAAGTGTCGGGGCCGGATCTGCGTGGGTATGT
>JBDRDH010000072.1:0-11424 GCA_043820985.1 Planctomycetota bacterium | reverse complement strand
TCTTGACCAGCATCGTTCGGCGTCTCCGATAGTCGTGTTGGCACTGTTTCCAAGCACCAACCTACCGGAACTCCGGGCGATGCGTTGTTCTTCGCCCAGACGGTTACGTTACTCGACAGCCCTCCCCGCCGTGCTGCCGCGCCGCCGCCGTTACGCACCCCGGCCCGCCACCAGCGACCGGCGTCCGCCGCGCGCCTCCCCGCGCGCTCCAAGCCGTGAGGGGAAAGAAGCCCAAGGAGGGGGCCTGGGGGAAACTGCGGAGCTGGTTCCCCCAGACTACACCCACAGATTCCGCGGAAGAGCCAAATTGTGAAGAGCGCCTGCGGAGATGGCGACAAACTCAATATTGGGCGCCGGCACCTCGCATTGGCTCGAATCATTGTTACCCCACGCTATGATTGAGCCATCTGTCTTCAAACCGAGACTATGATTCCAACCGGCAGAGACTGCCACGTAGTCCGAGTTCGGCTCTGGCACATTGCATTGGCCATCATCGTTGTTTCCCCAGGCTATGATTGAGCCATTAGCCTTTAGACCAAGACTGTGGCTGTCTGGGTAATCGCCACCTGCATCGATGGCCACGAAGTCTGCATTAATCGCCGGGATGTTACATTGTCCGTCGCGGTTGTAGCCCCACGTGATAATGGCGCCATCAGCCTTCAGTCCGAGGCTATGCTTAGATCCTGCAGCGATAGCTACAAATCCCGTGTTCGGCGCTGGCACGTCGCACTGGCCGTAGTCGTTAGCTCCCCACGCCACGATCGATCCATCGGACTTCAGCCCCAGACTGTGGTGCGATCCGGAAGCGATCATCACGAAGTCCGTGTTCGGTGTCGGTACGTCACACTGGCCGTACGTACTGTCTCCCCACGCCACAATCGACCCATCGGCTCTCAAGCCGAGACTGTGCTTGTAACCGCCTGCAATCGCTACGAAGTCAGTGTTTGGGGCCGGCACGTCACACTGACCGTTATGGTTCGCTCCCCAGGCTACAACCGAACCGTCGATCTTTAAGCCCAGACTATGGTAGAAGCCCGCGCTGACGGCCATAAAGTCTGCATTTGGTGCGGGCACATAGGGCTGCCCATAGTAGTTGTTGCCCCACGCCGCGACTGATCCGTCGGCCCTCAGGGCCAAGGTGTGCAACTTTCCAGCCGAGACCACCACAAAATCCGTGTTGGGTTCTGGCACCTCACCTAGGCCATACGAGTCACTTCCCCAGGTCACAATCGAGCCATCTACCTTCAACGCAAGGCTATGCTGGTAGCCGCCAGAGACTGCTATAAACTCGGAGTTAGGTGATGGCACGTCGCATTGACCGTAGTCATCGATCCCCCATGCCGCAATCGAACCGTCGGCCCCCACACCAAAGCTGTGATCGTGGCCGGCACTGACCACGACGAAACCGCCGCTCAGATCAACACCGACGACCTGGTCTCCCCAACCAACGATCGAACCGTGGCCGTCCTGTGCCTGGGTGGTTCCTGCTATGAACAAACTCGCCAGCATGCAACCGTACATCAGTGTCAGGCTTGATTGTCTCATCGAAATCCCTCCGTTGAGGTGTCTCACTTGTCTTTATCCCTCGTCCCGCTGGTGGCCGCTGTACAAAATGGCGACTCGACCTGGTCGTTTGCCGCATATGTCACACATCAATAACGCTTTAACCAGGCGGCACTCGTTTATTCCATGGTACCCGCGGCCGGCTGGAACCGGAAGCGAAATCCAAGCCCCAGCGGCGGGGAGGGATCAAACTAACAATGTAACCAAGTACCAAGAGCACCGGTTCCTACTCGCCACCTCGTGCCGGGGCGTCGAGAAACTCAGGTCATGCGTCAGGGATGCTCCCGATGGTACGACTATCTCTGAATCTGTATGTTTAACTATTACCCCTGGTATAGCAGGATTGTGCGGAAACGAAGATTTTAGGCGCGGGATACCAGCGCGCGACCTGGGGCCTTGAGATTGCGGCGCGGCACCCACTAGCGTGGGTGCCGCGCTGGCAATCTGGCGGTCTGGTGATCAGTCTTCCGGCCAGACCTTGTCGCCGGAGTCGGCGTCATGCAGGATAATGGCTTCGGACGGGCAACTCTGGGCGGCGGAGAGAATGGCATCCGGTGAGTCGCCTTCCTGGTTGGTCACGATGGCGATACTGTCATCGTCCATCTCGAACGTATCCGGCGCCTCGGAGGTGCACAATTCGCACCCCGTGCACGTATCACGATCCACTTCGATCTTGTACTTGGCCATCAAACATACTCCCAAATCAGTCTCTAAAACCGGTCCGGCCGCACCCATGTGCCGGCGCGGAGGTCATAACAGCCGCGCATTATCTATTTCTGATGGATCACGGCTAGGGCCTCAGCGACGGATTCTGAAAAAGCGTGTTTCCGGCCTTGCGTGGGCCCTTGAGCCGCGGGCTGCCAAGCTGGCAGTGGGGCGGCCTGTAGGTCTGCCAGCGGATCGTGTGCTCGTGATAATATATCGGTCTATATCCTCTGGTAGCCGCCGGGAAGTGGTCTCTAGGTTTCTTTCCGCATGTGATCTTTGTATTCGAGTTCAATGCGCAGCTTGTGCTGGGCCTCTTCCTGGGCCAGGCCCAGCAATACTGACTTGCAGGCCGCGTCGTCGGTGGCCGCGGCCAGGCGGGAGTACAGGTCGTAGGCCTCCTGCTCGGTTTTCATCGCGATCACCAGGGCCTGCGTATAGTCCATATTGCCAGACAGGTCGAGCGGCACATCCGCCAACTGATCGGCCAGTCCCAGGTCGATGACCTTTTCCTCACGCAGCAACTCGCGGTTGCCGGCCTTGATGTTCAACAGCCTGGCCATGTGCCCATCTTCCTCGCGGGCGAAATCGAGGAAGACCTGCTTCATGCTCTCCTGGCGCGCTAAGTTAGCCAGGTAGCGGTAGAAGTCGGCGGCCCTTTCCTCATTGACGATGGCACAATCGAGGATC
Source organism: Planctomycetota bacterium (assembly GCA_043820985.1). Taxonomy (GTDB): domain Bacteria; phylum Planctomycetota; class Phycisphaerae; order UBA1845; family Fen-1342; genus JAAYXS01. The sequence goes on along the minus strand of JBDRDH010000072.1, from coordinate 8,466 downwards.
TTCTCCACCCAGTTGGCTGGCATGTTATTCTCCTGTCTCACGGCGGTTGCCCGCAAACGAGATCACGCTCCGATCCGAGATTTTCCAGGTACCGACTCCATCGTCGTGATTGTAGCGGGATCGGCCCAGCAGGCACAACGTCGCCGGCATAAGCGTGCGGTAGCCCATCGGGTTGCTCTCCGTGGCGGCTGCCGGCACTGTAGCGCCCCGCGCCCTCGCGTGGCCGTAGAGATTTGACGCGTGCCGCGGCTTCCGCCGGTGGGGCGGTCTTGACAAACTTATGCAACTGCTTTTCGACCGCGTCGATCCGCTCGTAATACAGCGTGAGCTCCTTCAGCAAACCCTCGCGCACAAAGCGGTCGGCCCCGAGCAGCGCCACTTCCCGCATGTACTCCACGCCCTCTCGTGTGAACATGTTCGGGCGGTCGGCGTTGTAGTCCGCCAGAATGTTGCGAATATGATTCTTGATCGACGTGATCCGGCCCCGCGGATAATGCGGCTTGCCGGGATGGGCCAGCACCACCCGACCGGCGTGCGGCTCGACCAGTTGCACGAACCATTCATAGCTCGCCGTGGCCTCGACCATGACCTCAAACGGCGTCTGCTGGGCAAACCACTCGGCGATCCGCTGGGTCTCTCCGCAGGCGAAGCGTCGGGATTGGAGCACCTGCCGAGCATGGCTGACCACACAAATCACGATAGTCTTCTTGTAGAGGTCGACGCCGATGAACTTCTTCACGGCTATCTCCTTGTGTGGAAACAACCGGTTCGAGAAAAACAAACCCTGTTTACCACGAACCCCAGGAGCCGCGAACCGCTCGGCGCGACCTCCGCTTCATAGTTTCACCCGCGAATTGTTACCCTGGTGCTTCCAGGTGGAACCAGTCGCCTTCGGAGGTGACGGCGACGACGGGAGTGGCGGGCTCGTGATCGATGGCTAGCAGAGCGTCACGATCCGCCACGCGGTTCAGCAGCTTCCACTTTGACGAGCGGTTGTCGAGCGGGAAGAGGTCGTAAGCCATGTTGTAGGGAGCGCCGACGTGGGCGGCGGTGGGCATCGTATCGCCGCCGAAGACCAGCACGCGGTCGCGGCCCTCGACGATGACGGACTGGTGACCGCGCGTGTGTCCGGGCGTGAGCAGGGCACGGACGCCGTCGACGATCGGGACTTCGCCGTCGAGCAGGTTCCACTTGCCGATCTCGTCGATGGGCGTGAAGTTCTCCTCGCGGTACGTCGCGGTCATGATGCCGAAGCGGCCGCGGGCGTCTTTGAACTCCTGCTTCTGCGCGTGCACGCGGGCGTTGGGGAAAGTGGGCAGCAGACGGTCGCCCTCCTCGTGGGTCAGCCCGCCGGCGTGATCGAAATGTAAATGTGATACTATCACGTCGCTGATGGTGGCCGGGTCGACTCCGGCGGCCAGCAGTGACGGTCGCAGCCAATTCGACGGATCGATATCAAAGAAGTGCTGCTCCTTGGCGGCGTACTTCGGCCCATGGCCGGTCTCGATGATAATCCGGCGCGCAGTCTCATGCTCCCACTCCACCAGCAGGCAGTTGCACGCCAGGGCGATGCGGTCCTGTTCATCGGCGGGAGTACCGCGGATCCACAGTGGCTTGGGAATAATGCCGAACATGGCCCCGCCATCGAGTTTCAGATGACCGCCGTTGATTAAGGTAACGGTGCAACCGCCGAGTTCATAACGCTTAAGAGGAGTATCGGTGTCGTTCATATTCAACCTGCTCGGTGGAATCGGCAGTTTGTAAGCCTGCCGCTCGTTCTTATCCGGATCCTGTGTTAACTTGTCATATTGTCGCACGCGCGCCTACATGCTCTCGGGCGCATTTCGGTTATTATAGCGCCCGCGAGCGAGTAACTGGCCACCCGGGCCGATTCTTAATGGAACTGGTTGGAAGATGAAAGATATCCGTTGCCTGTGCCTGGATGTTGATGGCGTATTGACCGATGGCCGCATCTTTATGACCGAGGATGGCCGCTCGGGCCGCGCGTTTCACGTGCATGACGGCTTTGCCATCCACTGGTTTCAGCGATTGGGTGGCACCGCCGTGATCGTCTCGGGTAAGGAATCGCCGGCCGTCACCGCCCGGGCGCGCGAGCTGGGTATCGAGCACGTCATCCAGGGCAGCCGCCGGAAGCTGGACGATTTACAGCAGCTACTGGCACGCCTGGAGCTGAAGCTGGAGCAGGTGGCCATGATCGGCGACGACCTGCTGGACCTGCCAATTCTGCGGCGTTGCGGCTTCCCAATCGCGGTCGCCAACGCGGTCGCTGAAGTCAAAGCCGCGGCGCGGCTGGTTACAACGCAGACCGGCGGGCACGGAGCCGTTCGCGAGGCCATCGAACACCTGTTGCGCGCCAACGGCCGCTGGCATGAAGTCCTGGAACACTACGACGCCCAACCAACCACCGGTGAAGCGTAAAGGAATAGTGCCCATGGTCCGCAATATCATCCTGCTGGTCTCGACACTGGCGATCCTGGGGCTGTTGTTCGCTGGGTATGTGATACTGGTGGACGATCCCGTGATTGATCCGAACGACGAGCGCTCTGGTGATGACTCTCTTCCCACCTTGGAAAGTGGTACCGGCCAGGCCCTCAAGGTTGGAGACGCGCTTGAGGTTCCGCCCGGTGAGGGAGTCGAATTCACGGTCTACGACGAGCGCACCGGTTTGCCCACGGAACGGTTCGAGTGTGACGAGTGGACGCCCATTCGCGATGCCAAAAACGAAGTCCTGGTCACTTTACCCCGGCTGACCACCTGGCTGCCGAGTGGCATGTCGCTGGTCATCTCGGCGGACGAGGGTCAGATCGCGGTGGATCGGGTCGAACGCATCCAGGGCCGGCCGAAAATGGGCGAGTTGCGGGGCAACGTGCGCCTGGTCTTCGATCGCGGTACCGGTCATGATCTCCCGCCGCTTGGTCAGCGCCCACAAGACAAGATCGAGATTACGCTCCAGCAATTGCGTTTCGACCTGGAATTGGGCGAGTTGCACACCGACGGCCCGATTGACATCCTCAGCACGGACTTCGAGGTCGCTGGCGTGGGGCTCGACCTGGTCTGGAACCAGGCTGACAACGTGGTCGAATCGCTGGTGTTGCGGGAAGGTCAACGTCTGGTGCTGTATGGCGCCAACAGCCTGTTTCGCGGCGAAATCCCAGCCGTTGAAAACAGCCAGTCTCCCACCACGATGCCAATCACGATGCCGGTCTCCCGGCCTCCCCGGCAAGAAACTCGCCGCCGTTCCACTGCCTATCATTGTGTATTGGCCGGCGAGATTGTCGCCGAGCAGTATGCTGGTGAGCAGCGTCTGGGACAACTCAACGCCTCCGAGGTGGAATTACTCTTCGACGTCGGTGGGGCCGCTGATCGCATGGTCGGCCGCATGACTACCTCCGCCCCGAGTTCCCAACCAGACCTGACCGAGCGCGAGCGCCTGGAGGTGCGCTGGAGTGGTCCCTTACGCCTGGAGCCCGCGCCACAAGCCGCCACGGATCTCCCCCCACGCCGCCATTTTACCGCCCGTGGCAAACCCATAATTATGTCACACTCTGATGGCGAGATTCAGTGCGGCAGCGTCGAGTACCGTGATGAAACCGAGCAGATCTGGCTGCATCCGGGCCTGGATGGGCAGGTGCATTTCGCCATGGGCCGCGGGCTCACGGCCGCGGCTGACAGCATCTACATTGACCGGAAGCGCGATCTCGTGAAGCTGATTGGCGATGTCGATTTACTCACGCAGCGCGGCGAAGGCCTCCAGACCCGCCAGCGTTCAATCACCTGCACGCTGTGGGCCGAACTCAAAATAGCGGCCGAACCTACTCCGACCACAACTGCTACCTCACAACCAGGCAACGAACTGGCCGGTTACAGCCGACTGGAGTCGGCCACATTTGTCGGTGATGCCGTCGTTGATTTAGGTGACCAGCGTCTGGCGGCGCAGCGCATTGACGCCACTTTCAAGCCCGCGAGTGAGGAGGAATCCTTTGAGGCCGCACTCGATACCGCCATGGCTCTCGGCGATGTGCGCCTCGGCCGCGACGATGAAGCTCTCGAATGCGAGCAGCTTGAGTTGACCTTCGGCGTAACCGCCGAGGGCGAGCTATACCCCAGCCATATGGAAGCCAGCGGCGCGGCTCTGATCTCACGTGAACGTTCATGGATCCGTGGCGACCACATCCGCGCCGACATGCGCCCGCGTCCGCCCGACACTGAAGCGGGCGGTCCCGCGTTTGTCATGCAAACGCTCGATATCGTCGGTCACGCCGAATTGCGCGATCCACGCAACAAGGTCGCGGCCCGCGGCGATCACATCGCCGCGCGCTTCCAGGATCTTAACGAGCTGACCTCCGCCAGTGTGTACGGTAGCGACAAAGAGTTCGGCCTGGTCCATGCTTCACCATATACCGTCGGCGGTCGGCGGATTGACTTGGAATGGCAAGCGCAGACATTGCACGTCGATGGTCCCTCACGGCTGAAATTCAAATCCCGCCGTAGTTTGCAGGGGCATCGCCGCCAGCGTCCCACTCCGGTGCAGGTTACGTGTGATGAATCGCTGCACATTGACGGTCTGCGAAACACGGTCCACTTTCGTGGGAATGTCACCGCGGCCAGTGGCTCCGAAAAGCTTATCAGCAACGATCTGACGCTGTTGTTGGAGGATGTCCAGGATGAGCCGGAGGGTGAAGCCGAGCGGCTTAAACCGGGTGAACTGCTGAAAGCCGCGCGCGAACTCTTTAACGCCCAACAACCATCTGTCGCCCAGCAGCGGGATCTACTCGAACTGCTGCCCGGGGAAGTCGGTAACATGCACAAAGAGCCAGTGCGACTGGTGGCCGAGAACGCCCTGGTGCAGAGTGAATCGTATACGCCGGGCGATCCGCGACCAGTCATCCACTCCAGCATCGATGCGCCCAAGCTCGAAGTTGATATTGTTGGCCGTGAAATTGTTACTGCTGGCCAGACCACGCTGCTCTTCACCAGCCGCCAGCTATTCGACCATGATCCCGCTGAGAAACAAATACTGGGTATCCCCTCGGCGTTGGTGACGCGCGGCCCCAGCCAGACCGCTCTACGGTGCTATGAATCGATGACTTACGTCCTGGGAGAGGAAGGTCCCGATCGGCGTGATACGGTGGTGTTCAAGGGCGGCGTCGAGTTTATCCGCTGTACCGGCCTGGAGATGGCCAATTTCGATGAGATGCTCCCGCAGGCGCATACTAATCCGGAACTGATCAGCAATCTCGACAGCCGCAATACCGCCCTGACCTGCGATCGGCTGGAATGCGGCTTCGAGGTCGGCAGTGCAACCGGTTCCACCGAGCCGCCGGCCGCGTCTGGCAGCGGGACTTTACGTTTCACCTGGCTGATTGCCTCCGGCTCGACGTATCTGCGCGACGTACATGGCCCGGTGATCCGCGAGGTCAACGCGCACCAGGTCGACTTTATCCGTTCGCAGAACCTGATACGTGTACTAAGCACCCCACAGTACGACGCGCGCATCTACGAAGAAAACAGCCAGACCCAGGACTCGCGCATTCTGGTCGGCAAGGAATTCACGATTTACCTGGATTCAAACACCGTCCGCGCCGGCGCCACCCACGGCGAGTTCCGCGACAGGTAACCGTTTTTCCTACTCCTCGGAGATCATGTCCCATAACGTCAGCGCATCATGAAGCGCGCCTACATCATGTGTGCGGATATAGGCGGCTCCCTGCCGGGCGGCCCAGAGCTCCGTTGCCAGGGTGCCCGCCGCGCGCTCGCTAGGTGGACGGGGCTGATCCGGCGTGCCCAATAGTGCCCCGATGAACGATTTCCGCGAAGTCGATACCAACACCGGCAGTCCAAGCTCACTCAGCCGCGGCAGTTCACGTAAAACCGCTACGCTGGCTTGTGCATCACTACCGAGAAAAAAGCCCATCCCCGGATCGAGGATGATCCGTTCGGGATCCACGCTGGCTTGTGCAAGTTCACCGAGCCGCCGGCGGAAGAATTCCAGGATCCGCTCCATTATCCGAGCCGGATCGGCTTTCCGGCGCTCAGCCCGTGCTGTGCTCGCGATTGAGTGCATGATGATTAGCCCGACATCTGCGTCACGAACAACGGCGACCGCTTCCGGATTGCGCAACGCGGTGATGTCATTGATGTAATCCACACCCAGGTCGAGAACGTGCCGCATCACCGTTGGTTTGTATGTGTCCACCGAGATACGCATGCCTTCTGCCTTGAGTTCGCGAATCACGGGCGTCAGTCGCGCGATTTCTTCCTCGGCGGATACATTCTCGGCATCCGGATGCGATGACTCGGCCCCGACATCGATGGCGTAAGCTCCCGCGGCAATCATCCGCCGCGCGTGCTCTACAGCCACATGCGGCTCGATATACCGGCCACCATCGGAGAACGAATCATGCGTCAGGTTGAGAATCCCGAAAATCCGTGACATCGCAGAGAACCTCGGAAACCGCTGAATTGCGTCCGAAACCGCGCCCGCGGTGACAGAAACTGTCAGTCGGGCAACTTGAGCACCTGGACAGGCTTCCCAAGCAGCATCTTAGCGCTGATCATATTAACGACGCCGCGGATTCATGCGAATCCATGTTTCACATCGACTTGGTAAAAATCGGAGTTGCCACCATGACCGCGATTGAGATGATCAGGAATACGATGACCTTCTGCCGCGAGGTTACTCTTGGCTACCTGAATGATCTTTCGGACGCCGACTTGCTGATCCGTTCAGTACCGAAGTCCAACCACATTGCCTGGATGCTTGGCCATATGCTTGGTTCCGAGTGCGATATGATGTCGGCCATGGGACACCGGATGCCCGCTTTGCCGCCCGACTTTACCGAAGCCTATACCAAAGAGACCGCTTCTTCCGACAATCCAGCCAATTTTCTAAGCCAGCCGGAATATCTGGATCTGTTGGAAAAGATACGTACAGCCACCCTGGCAGGGCTCGATACAGTGTCGGAATCCGACCTGGATCAGCCCGCTCCGGAAGTCATGCGCGAGTTCGCGCCCACCGTCGGGCAGGTCTTGATGGTAATTGCTCTACACGAGTTGATGCACGCCGCCCAGTTCGTCCCCATTCGGCGCAAGCTGGGGAAAGAACCGCTTTTTTAGTTTGTTAGCATCGGTCGATCATCCCGGCTCGGCAATCGTCGTTGACACAAGGTCCATGACACTATCAATCCGAACGCGCAGCGCCAGCAAGCGCCCCCCAATCTGAGCCCCGAGCGTCAGCGAGTGGGTCCGAAGGCCAAATGTAACACGGGCGTCTCGCCTGTAATCGCAGCGCCACCAGCAATTCTGCCGTGATTTGCGCGCCCATTCCTGTTATGCTAGGGCTCTAGTAGGGACTAGCACCTTCTTTTTTTGAGTGGACGTGCATGTCTGATGGCGGGACAGAGGCGGTAGATACTCGCGATGTTGAACGAGGCCGGGCTCTGAACGAGCTTCTCGATCGCCGGGCACATGGGGAACAGGTCGATATGGCGGCATTGCGCGCCGCCAATCCGGAGCTGGCGGAAGATCTGGGTGCTTGCCTGGCGGTGGTTGGTGAGGTCGAGGCGACCGCCGGTGGCATCGAGTCGTTGCTCAGTGCCGGCTTGCTCACTCCTGCCACCGATCCGCGTTATGTCGCCGAGTTGGGGGCGTACAAAATCATCAGGATGCTGGGGCGCGGCGGGATGGGGATTGTGCTTAAGGCGTATGAGGAGAGCCTTAACCGCACGGTGGCGCTGAAGATTCTGCGGCCGGAACTGTCCGGCGACCTGGCGGTCGTCAGGCGCTTCGAGCGCGAGGCCAAAGCCGCCGCGGCGCTGCGGCATCCGAATATCGTCACGGTCCACGCCGTCGGCTGCGAGCGCGGCGTGCATTTCATTGCGATGGAGTACATCGACGGCCCGAGCCTGGCGGAGGTGATCAGAGAGCCGTCAGCCGTCAGCCGTCAGCTATCAGCTATCAGCCACCAGCCAGATGTAGCGGCCGACGTCTCGTCGGCCGAGCCGGACGGCGAGGATGTAGCGGCCGGTCTCCGTGCCGGCCGTCCCGACCGGTTACAAACCGGTCCCACAGATGTAGCGGCCGACCCCCGAGTCGGCCGACCCCGCCGGCAAGATGCCGGTGCCACAAATGTAGCGGCCGACGTCTCGTCGGCCGTCCCATCCGAGCCCCAAGCGCCAGCGCGGGGTCTGTCCGCCGACGTTATCCGCCCGATCTGCCGCCAACTGCTGTCGGCCCTCGCGGCGGCCCACGACGGCGGGCTGATTCATCGGGATGTGAAGAGTTCCAACGTCCTGCTCGACCGCTGCCCGATCCGAGCCCCAAGCGTCAGCGCCGGGTTTTTATCCGAGCCCCGAGCGCCAGCGAGCGGGTTCCCTTCCGTGGCTGACCCGTCGCTCGCGCTCCGGGCTCGGATTAACGCCGGCCAGCCGCCAATCCCCAATCCCC
>JBDRDH010000071.1:0-17901 GCA_043820985.1 Planctomycetota bacterium | reverse complement strand
GCCCGCGCTTCCTGACGTGTCGTCCTGGCTGGCATGTTCGGCTTCCTCCTTGAAGCTTGCCTCCTCGCTCGGCCCCGCCGCCCGGGGCCAACCCGCCAACAGCATACCTCAAAACTACCGCCGGAAGTGTCATGCACCCGTAAGATTCGGGCCGCCATCAGACGAAGGCCGTGAAAGCATCGCGGCACGCGTCATCCATCAGGTGGTCGGCGGTCGGGTGGCGAGCAGAATGGGCCGGGCACCCGCCGCCAGCAAGTCTGTCGCCGGGCATACGCTCGACTCCACGAGTGTAGAAGGCTGCCTGGAGGCCCTGAGGATGTTCCTGCCGTCATCCTGGGCTAGAGAGGACCTCTCCCAACTCTCTCATGACGCTGTGACAAGGGGGCGGCCCTCGGCCCCGCCAGTCAGGATGCAAGAATCCCCCCCTCGGGACCGCATATCAGGATCCGTTCCGGGCGAAACACGTCGGTAGGAAATACGTTGACCGGGATGGCGGTCCAGGATAGCCTGCGGGCGTTAAGGACCATTCAACTCTTGAAGCCAGCACGTCTCGTGGGCAAGGAGATAGCTCATGGCCTACCAGATCACGAAGGAAAATGTCTGGGTGGTGGAGATTGAGGATCGTGCCGGGGCGGTCGCGGAGAAGATGGAGGCCCTGTCGCGAGTCGGCGTCAACCTGGAATTCATGATTGCCCGGCGAGCCCCGGATAAGCCCGGCACTGGCGTCCTGTTCATGGCCCCGTTCCGCGGGGAGGACTCCGTGCGGGCCGCCCTGAATGCCGGCCTGTCGCAGTGGACATCGGCGTCCACGCTGCGTGTCGAGGGCCCCGACCGATCCGGGCTAGGCGCCCTGGTTACGTGGACGGTGGCGAACGAGGGCATCAGCATGCGGGGCGTCTCCGGTGCGAAGCTGGGCGAGCGGGTGGTGTTCTACCTGGCCTTCGATAGCACTGCCGATGCGGAAAAGGCGAGCGAAGCGTTGGCCGACGCCCTCAACAGTTGAGCGGCCGGTGGAGGCCTGAAGACCCAACTAAGACGACTTGTCATGCTCAACATCTGACTCGATGCGCTTGCGCAGAACCGCGGCCAGCAGGCGGTTTGGCTGGCCAGCGGCGGTATCCACGTCACCGCGCAGCAGGCCGGTCAGGTTGGCCAGAATCCTTTGCCAGCCCTTGGGGGAGGCGTAGGCCTGAACCACCTTGTCCAAGGCGGCTCCCAAAATCCCCGCGGTCGGCAGGCGCCGCTTCACCGCCTTGCGCAAGGCAGTGGTAATTATCGTGTGAACCACTCGGCGGAACTCGGTCGCGACCTCGGGCGGCAGATCCGCGAACAGTTGCCCCGGGGCCAGGGCGATCCGGGTCCGGCCGGCTTCACGACGCGGCAACTGCCCAGTCAATAACTCGTGGGCAATCAAACCGAGTGCATACACATCGGAGGCCGGCGTCGGTGTTACCGCGCGCTGGGAACATTGTTCGGGGCTGGCGTAGGCCAGCGTGCCAGTAAAATGTCGCGCCGTGTTCTTCTCTGTCGAGGTGTCAAACGATTGAAGCTGAGCGATGCCGAAGTCCAGGATCCGTGGGTGTCCCTGCCCATCCACCAGGATATTGTCCGGCTTGAGGTCGCGGTGTATGACGCCGCGATGATGAGCGTATTCAACCGCCGCGCAGATGTGCACTAGCAATTCCAGGCGTTTAATGGTGCTCAATTGCTGCTGGTTGGCATAATTTGTCAAGGACAGGCCGGCGATGTACTCCATGACGATGTAGGGCTGCTCTTCAGCCGTCGACCAGCCGGAGCCATACCGCACGATGCGCGCGATGCCGCCCTTGATCAGCCGGGCAATGCCGGGGTGCCGCAACTGTCGCAGTACGGCTTCCTCGTACTTGAACCGCCGGCGATCCTCGCGTGAGCGCAGGCGCTGACTGAGGATCTTGATCGCCACGGTGTCAGATTGTTTGGCGTGTGTGGCCAGGTAGACCACGCCCATGCCGCCACGGCCAAGTAACTTGGTGACATTGTAAGGCGGTAGTGCGAACGGGGGCGACCATTCGGGTACAGCAGTACTATCGTCAACCAGGCGCGTCATGGTAGTGGTGCCTGGCAGGCGCAAGGCGGACTGGTCGAGGTCGTTCAGGTCGCAGTTGGCGATCTTCACGTAGTGGGGGAACATGGAGTGCACTTCGCGCAGGAGCGCGCTATCGCCGGCACACGTGGTGCGGAGAAAGTCGTCGCGGGTTTCGTCCGGCTGCTGCAAGGCGGCCTCGATGACTTCCCTCACATGCGTGTGAAAGTCAGTGGACATCGGGCGCGTCCCTCTCCAGGCGCCGATTGAGCCAGGCCAGGGCATAGCGAAAATCTTTTTCGGCCGTGCTGGTGCTGATGCCGAGGTGCTGTGCCACTTCCTGGTAGGTGAGCCCGCCGAACCAATGCAGGGTGACAACATCGTTCAGGCGGTGGCTTTCACGATCCAACTCGTTGAGGGCATCCGCCAGGTCGAGCAGATCGACATCGCGATCGCGCCATTCGATAGCGACATTTTCGAGTGGAACTCGCCGCCAGGGGCGCCCCCGGGGAGTCCCGGAATCCACCAGCTCCATGGGAGGCTGTTGGGTATTCCGCGGTGGTGCTCCGCCACGTTTCTGGGCATATCTGTGTTTGAGATGGTCAACCACGATCTGCCACATCTTGCGAGCCGCGATGGCGCGGAAATGCTGCGTGCTGGTCCATTCGGCCCGCCCGTGTGCGATCAGGTGCAGACAGGCCTCATGGACGATATCGGTCGGGCGCAGCGTGAAGCCTGGTGGCTGGCGACGGAAGTAACGCCTCGCAACTTCGCGCAAATCGTCATAAACCAGGGCGGCGAAGGCCTCCAGGTCGGCTGGTTTGCGATCATTCGGTGGATGTAAGCCCATATCGGCACTAAGTTTACATAAATCAATTTTCCGGTTACGGCTTTTTATGCCCGTTTGCGTAGTCATTCTATGGAGGCCGCCAGGGCGCTGTCAAAAGCGACGACGCCCTCGCCCATGCCGGGACGCGGCTCTGTGTCGCCGACTGTTGAGCGTGAACGTTGGAGTTGACCATGGATAATTCCGCGTACAAATCCAGCAACTCCCTGGAGGAGGTGCCCCTGGCCGAGCGCCTGGCGACCGCCGAGGCGCTATTACATAAGTGCACGCTTTGCGAGCACCGTTGTGGTGTCGATCGCACAATCCAGGAGTGTGGCACCTGCCGGCTCGGACGCACCACCCGCATATATAAACGATATACGAGCATGAACGAGGAGCCCGAGCTGTTGCCGGCGTTGCGGCTCTTTGTCGGGGGCTGCAATTTGCGCTGTGTTTTTTGCGATGAGGCCCCGCGCGCTTTTCAGTCAGATCTGGGCGAGGTTGTCCATCCTGCTGAATTGGCCCAGGAACTAGCCACGATAGTCAACCATGGAGCCCGCAGTATCAGCCTGCTCGGGGGTGAGCCAAGCCTGCACCTGCACACGATCCTGGCGTTGGCGGCTGCCGTGGACAAGCCCCTCCCGCTGGCTTTGAACAGCAATATGTTCATGACGCCGGAAACACTTGCGTTATTGTCCGGCGTGGTGCGCTGGTACCTGGCTGACTTGAAGTTCGGCAACGACAGTTGTGCGCGGGAGATAGCCGGTGTGGCCGATTACTCGGAGATCGTGCGGCGCAACATTCTTCATGCCGCCGGGCAGACCGAGGTGATTGTACGCCACGTGTTGTTACCCGGGCACCTGGAATGTTGTTTCCGCCCGCTTATAAACTGGCTTTCGCGGACCTTACCCGGCATTCGTTTTCAGCTTTATCCCGGGTTTGTGCCCTGCGGATCGGCGGCTAAACACCCCACCTTGGCGCGGTTAAACACGCATGACGACGTGGCCGCCGCGCAGGCTTTGTTGCGATCCAGCAATTTGCGCTGGGGTGTGCCCTGGAAAACCAATTCCAGACGTCGTGCCACCTGGCATCCCGATGGTACCACCGTGGCCGACATCACCATCGGCGCCGATGGCCGGCTGTACTGTCACGACCTGACCCACCGATTGGTGCCCGTGCTGGCAGCCTTATGCCCGGATAATCCACTGCTGGCGGAACGCGCCGCGGCGGCCGGCGAATCTCTCCAGGAGCAATCATGAGCACCGCGGTTACCGAGCCACAGCGCAGCCAGCGGGATGTCGTCCACGACGAACTCGAAACTCTGATCAGGGCGCGCTACCCGATCCTGTACGTTATTACCTGGGAAGAGCGACGCGTGGAGGAGCAACTCCGCGCCCTGGCCGAAAGACGCAACAAGCAGCTTTACTGCTGGTCCATAACCACCGGGCTGACGAAAGCCGGTGCTCCGCTGGACAGTCCGCGCTCAAAGGGTTTGGCCGATCCGGTCGAGGCACTCTCGTCGGTCATCGACTACAAAGAACCGGCCATCTATCTCTTCAAGGATTTCCATACGTTCATGCGCGCGCGCGATTGCAACATCGGCGTGATCCGCAAATTACGCGAGGTCGCCAGGGCGCTGAGCGATAGTTACAAGACCCTGGTGGTCACGGCCCCCCTGATGGAGCTGGCACCGGAGCTGGAGAAGGACGTCAGCGTACTCGACTATCCCTTGCCCGGTCCGGATGAGTTCAGCCTGCTGCTGCACCGCATATGTGAAGACGTCGCCGAAAGCTCCAACATCAACATCGAAATCGATGACAAGGACCGTGAGCGGCTGATCCAGGCCGCGCTGGGTCTGACGTTACAGGAAGCGGAGAACGTATTTGCCAAGACCATTATTAACGATGGCACGCTCGACGCCGGTGACATTTCCGTGGTTTTCTCTGAAAAACGCCAGATCATCCGCAAGAGTGGTCTGTTGGATTACTACGAATCGGAAACCGGGATCGCGGATGTCGGTGGATTGGATAGCCTCAAGGAGTGGCTCACCAAGCGTTCGGCGGCCTTCTCCAGTCGTGCCCGCGAGTTCGGCCTGCCCTATCCGAAAGGTGTGCTACTAGTCGGCGTGCAGGGTTGCGGCAAGAGCCTGTGCGCCAAGGCCGTCAGCAGTTTGTGGAATATGCCGCTGCTGCGTTTCGATGTCGGCCGCATGTTTTCCAGTTTGGTTGGCTCCTCGGAGGAAAATGTGCGTCGGGCGATTGCCGTCGCCGAGAGCATTTCGCCGGTGGTTTTGTGGGTTGATGAAATCGACAAGGCCATGAGTGGTTCGGGTGGGTCGGCCAATACCGATGGGGGTACCACGGCGCGCGTGATGAGCACGTTTTTGACCTGGTTGAGCGAGAAGAAGCAGCCCGTCTTTGTGCTGGCCACTGCCAATAACATTACGCACCTGCCGCCCGAGCTGCTGCGGAAAGGGCGCCTGGATGATATCTTCTTTGTCGATTTGCCCAGCCCCGAAGAGCGCGCCTGTATTTTCGAGATCCATCTGGCCAAACGTCACCGTGATCCGGCCGACTTCGACCTGGATCTCCTGGCGGAAACCGCCGACGGTTTCAGTGGAGCCGAGATCGAGGAAGCCATCATCAGTGCCTTGTATGACGTCTTTTACCTCGGCCACGATCTGACTACTGAAGACATCATCGGGGCCATTCGCGAGACGGTCCCGCTTTCCAAGACCATGGCCGAGGATATTACCGCCCTGCGCACCTGGGCCCAGGGACGGGCGCGCGGGGCCTCACAACGTGACCACCCGGCCCTGCCACAAGTGCGGCGTAAGCTGGAGATGTAGCCGAGAGCAGTTTGATGAGGAGTGCGAGATGAGCGCTGTAGTGATCCTGACACCCGTGGTAATCGCATCCTGGCCCGTCCTGACCGCCGCCGTTACGGGGGCCGTGGCCGCCATGGGCTTCTCCGCGCGGGGCGCGGACCTGCATGAAGAAGAAGTCGTCATGGAGGACAACTCGGTGGAGACCGAGATCGAGGAGAGCGAGGTGGTCGCCGAAGGAACTATCCCAGGACAAAAAATTGTGGCCCAGCGTGGCGACATCCGCATCGAGTTTGGCCAGGACGAGCGCGGACGCTGCACGGTCTGTGTCAGTGGGGAGAAACACACAAAGCGCGAGCTGCGCAAGATTGCCGACGAGGTATCCGGGCGCGTCGTGCAGCAGTTTGTCTACAACAAGCTGTTAACCGAACTGAAGCAGCGCGACTACACCATCGTCGAACAGGAGCGCCTGGCGGATGAGTCCGTACGGGTACGCGTGAAACTTTAGTCCTCAGGCTCAAAGTGAGGAGCCGATGAATACGCCCGAGTTTGAGATCACGATCAGCCGCTCTGGCAAGGTTTCCGTGGAAATTTCCGGAGCCAAGGGCCCGCGCTGCCTCAAGTACGCCGAGCTGCTCAAGGAAATCGTTGGACATGAGCAGGAGCGGCGACTGACCGGTGAGTTCTACGAACCCGAGACCAGGGTGCGCTTCGATACCGAAGTGCGCCAGCGGCATGGATCCTGAGATAGAGCAACTGGATTAGTTGTATGCAGTGCTGGAGTTGTCATTTTGAGAATTTGCCGGGCCTGGAGCAATGTGCGCGCTGCGGCGGTGCTCTGTCACTGGAGCATGTCGCCGTAGTACCGCCGCGGGCCTTGCGGTGGCGGATCGCCAATCATGCCGCCCGGATCGGCCATTACCTGCACCGGAATCTGCGTGGCCTGGCGGCCATGATACGCCGACTGCGTTTTTTGATGCCCGAGCCATTGTCCGGCCGGGCGTTGCTCTGGTCGATCGTTCCCGGCCTGGGGCACTTGCGCACACGGCGGCCACGGCTGGGTTGGATCCTGCTGTTGAGTTGGAGTGGCTTACTCTTAATGGCGCTACTGTCTGTCGGTACGGTCTGGACACCGACCTTTGTCAGTCTGTCGATCACGGTTCATGCCATCGCGATCCTCGCGGTACTTGCGGCTAATCTTGCATTTATCCACCTGATCATTCGGCTGCTCTTCGGCATCCTGGTGTATGTCATCCTTTACATGGGCCTATATCAGCCGACCGGCTGGCTGTGTGGTCGGTACCTGCGCGCGGTGCCAATCCAAAACATCCTCGGCAGTCCGGTTCTCGCGGATAGCGATGGCTTGCTGGTCGCTGGCCCCTGGTTATGTCCCGAGATTTTCGACTACGGCGACATCGTGCTCTATCGCATTCATGAACACAATGCGAATGGGGTCATTATTCACGCGGGGCATGGAATTGATCGTGTGATCGGGCGGCCCGGCGATCACTTGTGTGTGGTTGATGGCGAACTGTGTGTAAATGGCGGCCCGCCTGTAGCCCAGCCGTTTAATCCGGTCACTTATCCACCTGAATTCGACATACATCTACCAGAGCACACTTATCTCATTATGCCTAGCCAAATCGATATGCGTGTAGGTCTGGGCTATAACAACCCGACATCGATCTGGCAACTAGTGGGTTTGGATCTCATCCTCGTAACGCAAGAGGATATCGAAGGCCGTGTGCTGCTGCGGATCAGGCCACTCGCGCGCTTTGGCCGTTTACACTGAGGATGATTATGCCCGGACGTTTTGCCAATCTCGAGTTTGATAATGAGCAGCACAATCGGCAGGACGCCGAGGTTCTGGGCAGCAGTATGGAAGACCTGGCGACGCGTTACTATGAGCAAGCGCTGGAAGCCAGCCACTGGGGTCAATATGAAGCGGCCTTGCGCTTGCACACCCGCGCCCTGGGTGAGGAGCGGGCCTGCGTCGCCGCCTGGGTGGGACAGATCCAGATGCTGGTACTGCTGGGCGAATGCCACGAGGCGCGCGTGTGGTCTGACAAGGCCCTGGATATTTTCCGCAATCATGGCGATCTGCTGGCGGCCAAGGCCCAGGCTTGCGTGCGTTTGAAAGACCACAAGACCGCTCTAGCGTGCAGTGACAATGCTTTGCAGGTCGAGGGTGAATCGCCCTGGCGCTGGCAGGTGCGCGGCGAAGTGCTGCTAGCCAGGAAAGAGCGTTTCCACGACGAGTGTTTTCAGAAAGCCCTCGTGCAACCGGCGGCCGACTGGTTCGACCGAGTCATCATCGCCCGCATTCTGTGCTACTACCGACGCCTGACCGCCGCTCTGGCGTACCTCCAGGAAGCGGTGCAGCTTGCCCCGACGCACGGCGGTCCCTGGTACGAGCTGGGGCAATGCCAGGTGGCCCTGGGATTTATCGCACCTGCCCACGAGAGTTTTCAGCGTTGCCTCGAACTCCGCACTGACTGGGATGAGCCACGCCGGTCGCTACTCGAACTGGACCGGGGCGTGCCGCTGCGGACGCACTTGAAAGGCCTGCTGCGGGGCTGGAGACGCAAATGAATATCCTGACGCTGCTGCAAGCCGGTCGCAAACATAGCGCCAGCGACGTTCACCTGGTCGTCGGCCTACCGCCGCTGTTCCGGATCGACGGCGAAATTGTCACGTCAAAGGGTGATGTGATCTCGCCGGAGGAAATTCGCAAGCTGACCTACGACTGCATCAACGAAGAGCAGCAGGAGCGGTTGGAAAACGATTGGCAACTGTGCTTCTCCACCGGCTTCGGCACGCGCGACCGGGCCCGCGTCACGGTTTACATGCGCAATGGCAATCCGGAGTTGTCCATTCGGCTTAGCGAGCCGACGATTCGCAGCCGCGAAGAGTTGCATTTGCCGGCTTTGGTCGATGATCTCGCGCGGCGACCGAATGGGCTGGTGTTGTTCACCGGGCCGACCGGCGTGGGTAAGACCACTACCTTTCATTACATTGTCGACCTGATCAACCGCGAGAGCCGCAAGAAGATCATCACCATCGAGGATCCGATCGAGCACACGCATGTCTCCCGGCGTTCGTTGGTTATTCAGCAGGAGGTCCTCACCGACGTACGCTCTTTTCACAGTGCCTTGATCCACGGCTTGCGCCAGGATCCCGACGTGATCGGCATTGGCGAGATGCGCGACCGCGACACTATTTACACCGCCCTGCTGGCCGCCGAGACCGGGCATTTGGTCATCGCCACGCTGCATACGCCGGACACGGTACAGTCCATTCAGCGGATCATCTCGGCGTTTCCGGCGGATCAGCAGACCGAGGTGCGGCTGATGTTGGCCAACACGCTTCAGGTGGTGATTTCGCAGCAGCTTTTCGCCACCGCCCCGGGTAAGAGCCGCGTGTTGTGCTGTGAGGTGCTGATCGGTACGCATGGTGTGCGGCACAACATCCGCGACAACACGATTCATAAACTGTACAGCGAGATACAGGCGGGGCGTAAATACGGTATGATCACCATGGACCACGCCTTACTCGATCTGTATCAGCAGGGCGAGATTACGTACGACACGGCCCTGTCCGCCGCCCGCGACCCGGACACGATCCGGGCGCGCAGCGCTTGAGTGTGGCGTTTGGAAATATGTACGGTACAAGACGCCGCGCGGCCTAGTCCGGCGTCAGATATTTCCCCTCTCCGCCCCTTGGGGGGGAGGGGCTGGGAGTGGGGGTTGTTTGAGGGGGGCATTTCGATAATGTGGCACGGTCAAGCACGGGTTGGTCGTGGTATGCCTCGACGCCTGACGGCCTGACCGCGTCAGACCGTGCCACCTACCGTAAGGAGTTGTCGGCTCCAAACGGGGCCGATACTTACGGAGACGATAACGGAGGAGAGGAGATTCCATGAACCGCAAGGCTGACCAGACCAGCATCGATCGCCGCGCGTTACGCCACCTGCGCCGTGCCGACCTCCGCTTCGGCGAGCTAATCAAGCAGGTCGGCCCGTACTGCCCGACCATCACGGCGAACCCGTTCAATACACTGATTGGCTCGATCGTCCACCAGCAGATTTCGATGGCAGCCGCCACGACTATTCAAAAACGCCTGAAGGCCCGGTGTCCACGGCGGCGCATCACGCCGGCCGCGATTCTGGCACTGTCTGACGACGACCTCCGCGGCGTGGGCCTGTCGCGACAGAAGGCTCACTACGTCCGTAGCATCGCCGAGCACTTCGCCAGCGGCGCGCTCACCACCCGCCGCCTGCGCCGCCTGTCGGATGAGGATGTCATCGCGGCGACGACCAGGATCGTCGGCATCGGCCGCTGGACTGCCGAGATGCTGCTGATCTTTTGCCTGGAGCGCCCCGACGTCTGGCCGGTGGATGACCTCGGCCTGCGCAAGGCGCTTGGGCGCTTCCTGGGCCGAGACGACGGCGTCGACGCTAAGAGCGCGATGGCCGTCGGCGATCCCTGGCGTCCCTACCGCACCTACGCCTGCTGGTACCTCTGGCGCAGCCTGGAGTCGCCGATCCTACCAGGCGTTTCAACATAGAACCCGGCACCCCATTCCCCCTCGGGGAGAGGCCGGGTGAGGGGCAATCCGCCCGGACGAATGAGCCTTCAGCCGTCCCGATGGGACTCGTCTGGTCGCCACACCGCCCATGATCCCAGCACTGGCGTGCTGGGCTACGATCAGCCGCCCCGGCGGGGCGCGGGAATGTAGCCACGGGTGGAGCGCGGCGTAACCCGTGGTCGCGGTCGGTCTCCAACACCTCTCCGCCCCGGCGGGGCGGAATGATGAACGAACGCGTATCCCATCCACGGGTTCCGCTGCGCTCCACCCGTGGCCATGCGCCTGCGCCCCTCCGGGGCGGCTGAATGACACGTGTCAAACGCGACTTGGTTGTGGTATGCTTTGATGTTCCATAGCCTGACTTCGTTAAAACATGTAACACGCCTTGCTTATTGGATACAGTCTGAGGTGGCGAATATGGCAATGAAGAATGCAACTCTTATTATTACAGGTTCCAGCCTGCTTGCTGTGATAGTAGTGTTGATAGGCGGATTCGTCTGGCTCGATCATCGTTCTGAACAACGAGAATTAGCAAAGGCGCGGGCCGAAAAAGAGGTGGCGTTACTCGCGGCGCGTATTGACCTGACCCAGGCCCTGGTGAACTCGGGTATCAATGGCGCACTTGAACTCTACCGTACACACATGGGCTGGTATCCGCAGGAAGACGATGGTGGTTTGATGGCGCTTGTCGAGGAGCCGGAGGACGACAGAGAACGCAAGAATTGGCGTGGTCCGTACGTCAAGAGCGTTGAGAATCTGGTTGATGCCTGGGGCAACAAACTGAATTACGAGTGCCCCGGTAAATACAACGAACGCAGCTATGATCTTTCCAGTGCCGGTCCCGATGGTGTCCGCAATACACGGGACGATATCACCAACTGAGAGCGGTGAATTTCCGCAGCTCTGCTTCCAGTGTTTGCTGACCAATAATCAAACCATGCCGCACACCGCTCCTTGACAGTCGCGGCTCTGATTGGATGTGACCCTCCCCGGCCCCTCCCTGTCAGGGAGGTAGTCCGGAACTCTACGCTTCGTGCTTGCTGAACCAGGCGGCGGTTAGGGTTTGGGCGAGGATGCGGATGTCGAGGGCCAGGCTCCAGTTTTCGATGTAGTGGACGTCGTGCTGGATGCGCTTCTTGAGCGAGGTATTGCCGCGCAGGCCGCGGATCTGGGCGTAGCCGGTCATGCCGGCTTTCATCTTGTGCCGCAGCATGTAACGCGGGATCTCACGCTTGAACTGGTCGATGAACTCCGGACGCTCCGGGCGCGGGCCGACCAGCGACATGTCGCCGGCCAGGACGTTCAGCAGTTGCGGCAGCTCGTCCAGGCTGGTTCGCCGCAGAAACCCGCCCAGGCGCGTGCGGCGGGGGTCCTCGTGCGCGGCCCAGACCGGCCCGGTTTCCGCCTCGGCGTTGACCTTCATCGTGCGGAACTTGAGCATGTCGAACTCGCGCCCGTCGAAGCCCATGCGCCGCTGGCGGTAAAACACCGGCCCGCGATTGCTGAGCTTGATTACCAGCGCGATCAGCGCCATCGGCACCGCCGCGATCAGCAGGCACACGCCGCCGACCGTGACGTCGAAGACACGTTTGATAATCGCATTCGAGCCGTACAGCGGCGTCTGGCGCAGCGAGACGATCGGGATGCCGTCGAAGTGCGTGATGGCCGGGCGCATGGTGTGGAAGGGATTGACCTCCGGGACCATGCGAATATCCGCCATCGACGTGCCGAGCGCCGCCATGATTTCGTTCGTGTGGTGTGATTCATCCGCGCGCAGGGCGATGAAGACGCAATCCACCGGCTCTTCCTCGACGATCTGTTGCAGGTCACTCAGTGGTTCGCGTACGGGCACGCCGTGCAGCGCCGCCGGTCGCTCGGCGTCGGGATCGTCAACAAAATACGCCACCTGGTAGCCGGTCCAGCGGTTGCGTTGTAGGGCGTGGAAGAGTCGTTGGGCGTTGCGGCCACTACCAATGATTATGGCCCGGCGTTGATTCCAGCCGCGTTTTCGCAGGGCATGGAGCGTCATCCGCACGCTGACCCTGAAAAACGCGAAGCACAGTGTGCCGCAAATCGCATAAGTGGCCACGAACTGGCGGGAGATCTTGTACGTCTGCGGCATGACGTAATCGATCACGATGACCGTGACGACCGCGACCAGGAAGGCCTTGATGATGTCGCGCGTCTCGCGGAATGGCCGGTCGCTACGCCGGGGGCGATAGAGCCGAATGCGGTAGAAGACGATCAGATGGGCCACGACTACCAAAGGCAGCATCGGCAGGTACTTATCGCTCAACTCCGGGATACCCTTGGACGGATCCACCGGCAGGAAGCGGAACCGGATCCAGTAGCTGCCCAGCCAGGCCACGGCGACCGCCGTCGCGTCAGCGGCCATCATCAAAATGAGCATCAGTTGGCTGTGCTGTTTGAGCATCAATTACATCCACTCACCGCCACACCGGCGTTTTTGGGGCTATCGGGTATTATCCCGGCACTCCGGCTGACCGGGCAAGGGCTCGGCCGCCCCCTTCAGCGGCTAGGGGCGAATGCGATAGATCAGCACGGAATCATTTTCGGCCAAAAGAACCGGCTCAAGGCACTGCCAACCGGTATAGCGGCTGATCGCAGTCGTTTTCTCTTCGGGTGGGATCAGGTAGATCGCCTGGTATTGCCGGGCCAGATCGAGGAATGTTCGTTCGTCGGAGGTTTTCAACATAACCTCCAGGTCCGCCATTCGGCTGGTTGCGTCCGTCGCCGGGTTCATGTGTCCCGCCGGCACGCAGACGCACTTCCGACCGGTCAGGCCGGCGACGACCTGGTAGCCGAACTCCGGCGTGCACGCAAATACCGCGTCTAGGGGTGTTTCCCGGCGAATCCACTCGATGTGCGCCCGTTTTACCCTGCACAATGGTTCGAGATTGAGCAGGTAGACGCCTGCGTGTGACAGCCAGCCCATTGCCGGTCCGACCGTGACGGCGAGGAGCAGAATCACGCGGAGCGCGATGGCCAGCTCAAGGCGCCGCGGCCAGGTCCACAGGCGAGCGGCGTGGCGCGCTACGACAACGATACCCACCGTCGCGCAGATACCCGTCGCCAGGTGAGCATGCCATTGAAACTCGTGTGGCAACAGATAGGGGACCGACCACCCGCCCTCGTGCCCGAGATAGCCGGCGGCTTGTCCAACCAATCCGACCAACAGGTACGCCACGATCCAGGTCTCACGCGTCCGGCGCCAGAGAATCCACGCCGCTCCGATTATTGCTATTGGTACGACCAATGGAGCATGCGCGTGTGCATAGTAATCCGGATTCAGCAACTCCCCGGCGAAGAAACGCAGTGGTGCCAGGTTCACCTTGGGCAGAGTGGCCAGATGCCAGATCAGCGGGCCAGCCAGCACCGCCGCGATGACCGCCACCACGAGCATGTGTAGCAGCACTCGCCAGCGGTTACCTGACACCGCCGTCAGTGTCGGCTTTACGCCCCCGCGGCAGATCATGTATACCGCATGTAGAAAGATGGCCCCGGCCAGCACGCCGCCGCAGAGCGGGTGGTGCCAGATCGACGCCGCCACGAGCACGCCGGTGAGTAACGGCCAAAGCCATGCACGACGGCGCCCGGACGGAGCTAATACACACTGCCGCCAGCTTAGTAATGCCGCCAGGTTGAAGATGACCCCCTGGATGCTGGGCATGCCGGCGAAGGTGTGCGTGAGCCACCAGAACGAGCCCAGGAACGTCACCGGTAGCGCTAGCAAGGCGATCGTGCGGTCGAACGTCTGTCGCAGCAACAGGTACAGCAGCAAGGGGAGCAGCATGTTAAGCCAACGGGCGCTGGTACCGTAGAGTTCTGTGATGCTGTATCCGGTGATGTGGCTGATGGCGGTGAACAGTAGGGGATTGCCGGGGGCGTACCAATAGGGGTGTCCGGCGATGGTCGGGTCGGACCAGACACGTCCGGCACGTATGTTCTCCGCCCAGGCCATGTCGCGGAAGGTGTCATACATCACCGTCAGGCGGCCCTGGGTAATCGCACTGACCAGCCCGATCCAGATGGACGCCAGAGCCAACAGAATTGCCGCGTCAAGCCACCAGCCGCTCGCGGGATGTGTTTTGCTCTTTTTCACGTTGCCTACTTTAAGCCTGGCAGCACCCCCACGAAAGTGATGGTGGTGCGCGGTACTGGACATCCTGACGCTTCATAAGCGATACTGCGGGGGCGAGTCGGTGTGTTCGGCGTCATCAATGAACGTAATTCAGTGAGGTAAGTGTGGCAGCCAATCAACGACGAACTTCACAGCGTAGAGCCATTGAGCAGGCCATCGAGGAAACCGATCGCCCGTTGACCCCCGCCGAAGTCCATACCGTAGCGCGCAAAGTTGTGCCCGCGCTGGGTATGGCGACGGTCTACCGGGCTTTGCGCGCCCTGTTGGAAAAAGGGTGGCTACGGCCAGTCAAGATCCCGGGTGAGCCACAGCGCTATGAAGTCGCCGGCAAGGACCATCACCATCACTTTCACTGCCGAGGCTGCGACCGCGTGTTCGAAGTAGACGGTTGCCCCGGGCAGATGCGCGCTCTGACTCCCAAAGGTTTCAAGCTCGAGGGTCACGAATTGGTGCTGTATGGTCGCTGTCCAGCCTGCCGGAAAGCTAAATGAGACCCGATCTGTACACACATGTGGAAAATAAGCCAAAATGATGCACTACATCCAATTGATAACGTAATATCATTAATAAAGTGCTTGGCAGCCTGTGTAATAAATGTCTTATGGAGCTCCGCCTGATGATCATTCGGCTCAATCTGGTAGCCATCCACCCACGGTTCGGCCGGCGTGAATGTTACCGTGCGCTGACTGCCCTCGTTATCCTGCTAGGCTGGGCCGCGACCGGTTGTCGGCCGGCGCCGACCAGCCAACCGAGCGCGACGAATAGCGGTGATCCGAGCAAATTGGCGGTCTTTGTCAGCATCCTGCCACAGGCCTTCTTCGTCGAGCGCATCGGCGGTGAGTACGTAGACGTGAATGTACTGGTCAGGCCGGGCCAGTCGCCGCACAGCTATGAACCGACCGCCCGGCAGATGAGCGCTCTGGCCAAGGCCCGCGTGTTCTTTCGTATTGGTGTGCCCTTCGAGGAAGTGCTGGTACCCAAGATCGAGGGCACGTTCAAGCAACTGGAGATGTGCGATACATGTATCGGCATCGAACGGCGTACCATGGCGTGTGTCGAGCACGACCACGATCATGACCACGAGCGCGGCACTGACGATCCGCATACCTGGCTTTCGCCGCGGCTGGTGAAAATACAGGCCCAGAACATATGCGACGCACTATGTCGGCTGGATCCGCCGCACGCCGACGACTATCGCCACAACCTGGCTGCGTTTCATGATGAGTTAGACGCCCTGGACGCTCGTCTGGCCGCGGCCCTGGCCCCGCTGAAGGGACGCGAGCTGTTTGTGTTTCACCCGGCGTACGGTTATTTCGCGGATGCATATGGTCTCAAACAGGTGCCGGTGGAAATTGAAGGTAAGGAGCCCACTGCCAGGAATCTGGCGGCACTGATTGAACGCGCCAAGGCCACCAACGTGCGGGTGATCTTTGTCCAACCACAGTTTTCCGATGCCAGCGCCGCCGTCGTGGCGCGGGAGATCAATGGCGCTGTCATTCCGCTCGATCCGCTGGCACGTGATTACTGCGCGAACATGGAACATATGGCGGCCGCGGTGACCAAGGCGCTCGCGGACAATTAACCGCGGGGACGACCGACCCGCATGGCATGCGGCGACGCGCGAATAGTGGTACATGGCAGACGCTAAAGATCAAAACTTGATTCCGGTTATCCTGTGTGAACAACTGTCATTCACCTATGGCGGACCGTTCGCCCTGACCGATGTCAACCTGAGGATCGCCGCGCGCGAGTTCGTTTCCGTGGTGGGTCCCAATGGCGGCGGCAAGACCACTCTGCTGAAGCTCATGCTCGGCTTATTGCGACCGACACGCGGCGAAGTGCGTGTCTTCGGTCAATCACCGCTGGTGGTTCGGCGACGAATCGGCTACGTGCCGCAGCACGTGCAGTTTGATCCGCAGTTTCCCGTGACAGTTACTGACATCGTATCGATGGGGCGCCTGGGCACTGGCCTGGGCGTTGGGCCGGCCCGCCGGACCGACAAGGCGGCGGTGCTGACGGCCCTGGAGGAAGTTGGCTTGACCGACTATCGGCGGCGACCGCTGGCGACCCTGTCCGGTGGGCAGCGGCAGCGTGTGTTGATTGCTCGAGCGTTGGCCTCCGAGCCGGAATTGCTGTTGCTCGACGAGCCCACCGCCAACCTGGACGTGGCCGTGCAGGGTGATTTTTTCGACCTGCTGCACCGGTTGAACGAGCGGCTGACCGTGCTGCTGGTATCGCACGATGTGGGTTTCGTTTCGCAACATGTCCAAAAAGTAGTCTGCGTCAGCCGCACCGTTGAGGTACACGAGACCAGCATGCTGAATGGACGCATGATTAATGATCTGTATGGCGGGCCGGTGCGGGCGATACATCACGACCATGGCACGCATGAGTGAGAACCGCGGTGTTTGAGTTTTTCCAGGCTTTGACTGATCCCGATACCGTGTTTCTGCGGTGCGCGCTGGCGACCGGCATCCTGGCCAGTATCGCCTGTGGCGTGGTCGGCAGCTACGTGGTCGTCCGCCGGATTACTTACCTGGCCGGCGGCATCGCGCACTGCGTCTTCGGCGGCCTGGGGGCGGCGTACTACCTGGAGCGCGTGCACGGCTGGCAGGTGTGGCTGCCGGGTAGTGGATGGCAACCATTGCACCCGTTACACGGGGCGCTCGTTGCGGCTCTGTTGGCGGCCGTGATCATCGGCCTGGTCAGCCTGCGCGCCCGGCAGCGCGAAGATACGGTGATCAGTGCCTTATGGGCCATCGGCATGGCCACCGGCGTGGTTTTCGTCTACGCCACGCCGGGCTACGGTCAGGATTTGATGAGCTACCTGTTCGGTAGCATGCTGCTGGTCTCGCCGGGGGAAGTTGGCATGATCGCGATCCTTGATGTGGTCGTCGTCGGCGTGGCTCTGCTATTCTACAAGCAGTTTCTGGCGGTGTGCTTTGATGAGGAATACGCCCGCCTGCGCGGCTTGAACGTCGAGTTTTATTATTTGTTACTGCTGTGCCTGACGGCGTTGACGGTTGTGCTGCTGGTTGGGGTGGTCGGCATTGTGATGGTCATCGCGCTGTTTACGCTGCCGGTCGCCATCGCCGGACACTTCACGCGCACGTTGTGGCAGATGATGATGCTGGCAGCTCTGTTGAGCGTGCTGTTCACAACGTCGGGATTGGCGATCAGCTATCCCCTGGAATGGCAACCGGGCGCGACCACGATCATCCTGGCGGGGGCAACTTATTTGCTGGTACTTATCGGCGCGCGGTTGGCGCGGCGGACAGCAATCGGGGTAGGGAAGACCGGTTAGGCCGGTCTTCCCTCCCGCCGAACCGGACAAGCGGATCTCCCGCATCCGGCTCTCCAGTTAGTGGGCCCCAAGGGGCCGGCACGCCGACGCATGGGCTGCGCGCATGGTAAACAGCCCGTGGGCAGCGAAGTAGGCG
>JBDRDH010000070.1:0-81498 GCA_043820985.1 Planctomycetota bacterium | reverse complement strand
CGCGCTTGATCAGGTCGTTGCTCATCGCGGCCAGGAGCAGGGCTTTGCCGCCCGAGGCCTTATCCCTCGCTGGCGCTTCGGGCTCTGATGGAGACCCGCTCGCTGGCGCTCGGGGCTCGGATTTGGCGCTTGCTTGCGCTGCGCGTTCGGATGGGGATGGTCCGGTCGCTGACGCTCGCGGTTCTGATTTGGGGGATATGGCACCGGAACTTCCCACTGAATCTTCGTGCCTTGGTGCCTTTGTGGTTTCGTCGTCGGTACCCCGCGCTTGCGCTTGGGGCTCTGAAGGGGGGGCGGATCGCACGCCGAAGAGGATGGCGGCGGAGCTGCATTTTTGTTTGATGCGATCGGCGCCGGTTTTGAGCTGCTCGATGGGCACGTCCGGCATTTCCGCGACGAAGATGGTCGTGTCACCGATTTTGGGGGCTGACTGGAGCAGTTCGTCGATCTTCGCGTTAACCACGTCCGCCGCATCGGCCGCCGCGGTCTTCTGCTGCTGCTTGACCATCTGCTGCAAGTCGGCCAGTGCGTCACGGAGCTTCATTCGATCGACCACGCGGATCGTGGCTTCTGTCACATCCTGCTGTAATCTGGCGACCTGTGTTACGAAGTCGGCTTCCGTGGGATCGGTTTCTGCTTCGGCAGGCTCAGCATTACTTGTGGGACCGGTTTTCGCATCCAGTGTGGGACCGGTTTTCAACCGGTCAGCGCGCTTGAGCAGTTCCTCGCCCCGCGCTTCAACCTCCCGGGCCGCCTCGCCGGTGACACCGACCACCCGGCGAATGCCCTTGGCGACGGCCTCCTCGCTGACAATGGCGAAGCGTTCGATGTCACCGGTGCTTTTCAGATGCGTCCCGCCGCAGAACTCGATGGAGTACTTCCGCCATTCGGGATTGTCGGGTTTGGCGAGCAGGTCAGCGACCGGCACGCCGATGGACATCACGCGGACCTCGTCCGGGTAGCGTTCGCCGAAGACGGCCCGCAGCCCGTTGATCTTGAGCGCGTCCTGTTGCTGGACGACCTGGTAATCGACGGGCATTTTGCGGTCGATGTATTCATTGACGAGTAGTTCGACGCGCTCAATCTCCTCGGTGGTCAACGCCTTCGGATGCGCCAGGTCGAAGCGCGTCTTCTCATGATCGACCAGCGATCCCTTCTGCCGCACGTGCTCCCCCAACACCTCCCGCAACGCCCAGTTCATCACATGCGTGGCGGTATGGTTTTGCATTGTGGCGCGTCGTGCTGTGTCGACGGCGATATGGACAAGCTGACCGGCTTGAATGGAGCCACGTTTTACATAGCCAATATGCAGTACCACATTGTTGCGCTGTTGAGTATTAGTGACACGGAACTCGCCCGTATCGCTGGAGATAATCCCTCGATCACCCACCTGTCCCCCCTGTTCCGAGTAAAAACACGTCTTGTCCAAAATGAGTGCTGTTTCCTGTCCCTCATGCACAGGCTCTTGGGCGAGGAATGTCTTAGAGTCATAACGGCCGCGACAAATAGCCGTGGTATGCTGATTCGTGTGTTTGAGTGAATCGTCAGTTGGGTTTGGGATGTGCTCAAAAGCTATTATCTCGGATAGATTGAACGTATCTGCAACGACTGAACTTACTGCTCGTGCCCTCTCACGAGCTTCCTCCATCAAGCGTTCGTACTCGTTGGTATCAACTGTGAGGCCTTTCTCCTCGGCCATTATTTGTGTCAGGTCGATTGGGAAGCCGAAAGTGTCATGGAGTTTAAAGGCATCTTCACTGCTTATCCGTGGAATTGTGATAAACCTTGAACGCACATCATTGGACGTCAGAGAGTTCAGGCAGAAATAGTGTCCGTCAAGATCGAAGGTCTGTTCTTCCTCACCAGAAAACACCGACTCGTCTTTGACCGGCATCCCAACTCCACCATGCTGGGGTAAGAGTACAAGCGTGCACAACGGATCCAAGGCCCGGTAGGCAGCTCGCATGGCAGCTTGATTGAAGAGCCGAATCCCGCGTTCGAGTGTGCGATCAAAGGATTCCTCCTCATCCTTGATGATGTCGGCGACGCGTTGGGTGTTTTGCATGAGTTCGGGGAACGCCGGGCCCATGACTTCGACGATGGTGGGTACGAGCTTGTACAGAAAGGGCTCGTGCATGTTCAGGTATTGCCAGCCGAAGCGGACCGCGCGGCGGAGAATGCGGCGTAAGATGTAACCACGGTCACTGCGGTCGGGGACGGCGCCGTCGGTCAGGGCGAACGTCAGGCAACGCACGTGGTCGGCGATCACGCGGTAGCTCATGTCGATCATGGGCTGATCTTGGTCGGCGGTAGTGGACCCTCGCTTGCGCTTCGGGCTCTGATCGGAGGGAGCGTTGTCGGCGGTCGTGGACCCTCGCTCGCGCTTCGGGCTCTGATCGGAGGAGGTGCGCTGATCGGGCAACGTCCCCGCGTACGGCGGGGCGCCGGTCACCTGCTGGATCGCGGCGAAGATCGGCGTAAAGACGTCAGTGTCGTAGTTGCTGTCCTTACCCTGGAGCAGGGCGGTGACGCGTTCAAAGCCCATGCCGGTGTCAACGTGCTTGGCCGGCAGGGGGGTCAGCTTACCGCCGCCGTCGCGGTTGAACTGGATGAACACCAGGTTCCAAATCTCGATCGCGCGGGCGTCGCCGGCGTTAACGAGCCGGGCGCCGCTCTTGTCCGGCGTCAGGTCGACGTGGATCTCGCTGCACGGCCCGCAGGGGCCGGTCTCGCCCATCTCCCAGAAGTTGTCCTTCTTGTTGCCGGGATGCACGCGCTCGGCGGGCAGAATTTTTAGCCACAAGTCACGCGCCTCGATATCGGGCTCAAGCCCCTCCGCCTCGTCACCCTCGAAGTAGGTCGCGTGCAGCCGCTCGGCGTCCAGCTCCCAGACCTTTGTCAGCAGCTCCCAGGCCCACTCAATCGCCTCGGCCTTGAAGTAATCGCCGAAGGACCAGTTGCCGAGCATCTCGAAGAACGTGTGGTGGTAGGTATCGTGGCCGACGTCGTCGAGGTCGTTGTGCTTGCCACCGGCGCGGATGCACTTCTGCGTATTGGCGACGCGGGTGTGTTTGGGCTTCTCGGTACCGAGAAAATAAGGCTTGAACTGGTTCATGCCCGCGTTGGTGAACAGCAGGGTGGGATCGTCGTGCGGGACGACCGGCGAGCTGGGCACGAAGGCGTGCTCCTTCGAGCGGAAGAAATCGATGAATTCCTGGCGCACCTGGGCGGCGGATCGCATTACGGCCTTACCTTTCCATGTAGAGGTATATACTGCTCAAGGCAGGCATTCTAAAGGGCTGGGCGGGAAATGCGACCCTGAACCGACCGGTAATACTGCGTGTCTGGTGTTGTTCGAGATATACCGGGCGGGAGTCAATGCTAACGGGCCGGTCGCTGGTGGCGACCGACCCGTATCTGGCACACGAAAGGAGAAACTTGCTAGCTCGTCGTTGTGAGATTCATGCTCGTATCACTTCAATCTTAGGCGCGCATTTAGACTGGTCAACGTCCGATGGGTTTATCATGCGCACGACCGGCGATGGGACGCGGATGTGTGTGCGGTCCGGTAAAGAGTTGTCAGCACCTCGGGCTAATCGCTGGCACCAATGTCCTGTGAGAGGGTGTAGAGGACAATGTGATTTTCATGTTGCTCGTGGCGGTCCACGTGTCCCAGGAAGATCTGCAAGCGCGTGCAGCAATCCCGAATCAGCAGGTTTTCATCCGGCTTGAGCGACTTGACCGTGCGTTGCAGCTCCTCGGTCAAGTGCCTGAGCTCATGGTGCTCACGCTGGAGCAACTCAACCTGCTTGGCCAGAGTCGGGCGCACCTCAATGACCGGCAGGAGATAGCCATCTTCCTCCTCAATGATCATCATGCGCTGGAAATGCGCCGTGAAGTGCTCAAACCGCTGTACGAGTTCCTGTAGCCATATCTCGCGGCTGCCGGAAGGCACGGCGATGATGTGTTCACGCAGGTTGGCGGACAACTCGCGCACCCGGCCAGACTCGGTTTGCATCCATTCTGATAACTTCTGTCGATCCATGTCAGTACCTCCGTGGAGCATCGCGACACGGGCTGTTTAGCAGTCGGTGCCACGCTAGGTGACAATTCCCCGATTGCGTAACGCCGTCATGATCAGCTCCACCACGTGGTCAATCTCCAGTGTGGCAGTGTTAAGCACGATATCGTGGCGCTCTGGTAGTACGGTGGCGTTGCCGAAATAACGCCGTAGAAAGTCGGTTCGATCGCGCTGCAGACGCGCGCTGTCCGTCCGGGCCTGGGCTTCGTCGAGATTGTGACGCTGGGCAAAGCGTTGTACGCAAACCTCCTGGGGCGCGAAAAGGTGCACGCGCAAACCGCGTTCGCGTGGCAGCATCAGGTCGGCCCCACGACCCAGGAAAATTGCATGCCCCTGGCGGGCGACCGTCAGGATGGTTTTGCCGAGATGCCGGAAGTAGTCGTCTTTGCGAAACTCCTTCTGCAAGGCCCAGCGCAGGGCATCCTCCAGCCAGCTCCGGTCGCGCTCATCCAGGCTTTCGTACAAACGGGTGCGCACCTGGTCGTCGCCCGCCATGGCTTGCAGGATCTCGCGATCGAATACCGGCCAATCCAGGCGCGTGGCGAGTCGGGAAGCGACGTCATGTCCACCGGCACCGACCTGACGGGAGATGGTTACAAACTCCTCGACTTGCCGAGTGGGCCTGGTCTGCTCGGGTCCTGGACGCTGGGCGCGCGCCAGCTCCCACATGCGCATCTGCTTTTCGACGACACGGGCTATATCAGGCCGCTGTGTTGGATTTCTACCCGGCATACCGATCCTTTCAGCCTGTTACCTGTTTATATCTTCCACCCTGGGAAGCCACTCCGCAAGCCGTGCCCGGGCACTTCGGAGACCTGATGGCCGAATAGGAGGGTGCCCTGTATGCTCTCAGGGGTACGGGATTTTCGAGCCAGGCAGTATGTGTTACCCACCTGGACAGGCGGTGCCCCTTAGCAGTCAACGCTAACCGCCGTAGGCCGAGATGGCACTCATGTAATTGGCCCGCTCAAACGCGGTCGGCTCGGGGCAGGATTTCTGATTCATGCTGCCCGTTAATAACCGCGCTCCAGCGTGCGGGCTGGTACACCTGTGAACAGGCCTTATTGGTCGCTCTCGGCGGCGGTAATCACCCGCGCGGAAGCCAGTTGCTCATAAAGGTTCCAGCGGCGCGCGATATCCAGTTTTCCTAACGCCAGCAGTTCCTTGGCTGCTTCCGGGCGTGTCTTTGTCAGCACTTTGAAACGTGTCTGGTTGTAAGCGTATTCCTCGTACGGCATTGACGGTTTTTTCGAGTCCAGTTGCAGTGGATTCTTACCCTGGTCAACCAGTTCGGGATTGTATCGATACAGCGGGAAATGCCCGGTCAGGACAGCCTGCTTCTGAGTGGTCAGACCCGTTCGCATGTTGATCCCGTGGGCGATGCAATGGCTGTAGGCGAGGATCAGTGACGGGCCGTCATAGGCCTCGGCTTCGATGAAGGCCTTGACTGTCTGGGCATCGTTGGCCCCGATGGCGACCGTGGCAACGTAGATGTTGCCGTAGGTCATGGCGATCATGCCCATGTCCTTCTTGGCGGTGGGTTTGCCACCGGCGGCGAACTTGGCGACCGCCCCGCGCGGTGTGGATTTTGAGCACTGGCCGCCGGTGTTCGAGTAAACCTCGGTATCCAGGACCAGGACGTTGACATTGCGGCCGCTGGCCAG
Source organism: Planctomycetota bacterium (assembly GCA_043820985.1). Taxonomy (GTDB): domain Bacteria; phylum Planctomycetota; class Phycisphaerae; order UBA1845; family Fen-1342; genus JAAYXS01. Next base: position 75,753 of record JBDRDH010000070.1, on the reverse strand, counting down.
CACGTGGTCCAGGCCGCCAAAGCCAATGTCGTAGGCCCAGCCGTCGCCGCCGACGATCCAGACGCTCTTCTTCACCAGCATGTCGGCCAGTTTGAGGAGATGCTTGGCATCTGTGGCACCGGCATCTTGCCGGTGAACCAGGCCGGCCAGCTTCTCCTTCAAGATCGCCACCCGCTCGCGTTGCGCCGAGATTTCCGCGTCGGTATGCTGGACGGCGTTCAGCAGGCCGTCAGCCAGCTCCCCACCGATTTGCACTCGCAGCTTTTCGACCAGTTCCGTGGCGTACTCGGCGTGCTTGTCGATCGTCAGCCGATAGCCCAAGCCGAACTCGGCGTTGTCCTCGAACAGCGAGTTGCACCAGGCCGGGCCGCGTCCTTCGCGGTTGACCACCCACGGGGCGGTCGGCAGGTTGCCACCGTAGATGCTCGAGCAGCCGGTCGCGTTGCAGACGATGGCCCGGTCGCCGAACAATTGGGTCATCAGCTTGTAATAGGCCGTCTCGCCACAGCCGGCACAGGCGCCGGAATACTCGAAGAGTGGTTGCAGGAACTGCGAGCCCTTGACGGTGTTGACCTTGAGCTTACCGCGGTCGACCTCCGGTAGCGACAGGAAGAAGCTGTAGTTCTCGGACTCAGCCTGACGGAGTGGCGGCTGGAACTCCAGATTGATGGCCTTACGCGAAGTGTCCTGCTTGTTCTTGGCTGGACAGACTTCGACGCAAGTACCGCAGCCCGTGCAGTCTTCGGGAGCGACCTGGACAGTCATATTGTAGTTCTCGAATTCGCGGCCCTTGTATTTGACCGACTTGAACGTCGGCGGCGCCTTTTCGAGGTGTTTAACATCGTATGCTTTCAGGCGAATCGCGGCGTGCGGACATACCAGGGCACATTTGCCGCACTGGATGCAGACGTCCGCGTCCCAGACGGGGATCTCCAGGGCAATATTGCGCTTCTCCCACTGGGTCGAATTGGTTGGGAAAGTGCCATCGCACGGCAGTTTACTCGTGGGCAGGTCATCACCCTTGAAGACGATCATCGGCCCGAGCACTTCCTTGACAAAGTCGGGGGCCTCGGCGGGTACCGGCGGACGCATTTCAATCGTGCTGGTGGCCTTATCCGGCAGCGGGATCTCGTACATGTTGGCCAGCGACTGATCGACGGCGTTCCAGTTTTTCTTGACGACCTCCTCGCCCTTGCGACCATACTCCTTCTTGATCGCGCCTTTGATGGCCTCGATGGCTTCGTCCTTTGGCAGCACGCCGCTGATGGCAAAGAAACACGTCTGCATGATCGTGTTCACGCGGGCGCCCATGCCGGTTTGCTTGGCGACCTCAAAGCCGTTGATGGCATAGACTTTCAGTTTCTTGTCAATGATGTTCTGTTGAACCTCGCGCGGCAGACGATCCCAGGTTTCATTTTGCGGGAAGGGGCTGTTGATCAAAAAGGTGCCGCCTTCGATGAGGCTGCCGAGCATGTCATATCTTTCCAGGAAGGCCCAGTTATGGCATGCCACGAAGTTGGCGGATGAAATCAGGTATGTCGAGCGAATCGGATTGGGCCCGAAGCGCAAGTGCGATACGGTCACTGAGCCGGCCTTCTTCGAGTCATACACGAAGTAGCCCTGGGCGTAGTTGTCCGTGTCGCCGCCAATGATCTTGATCGAGTTCTTATTGGCGCCGACCGTGCCATCGGAGCCCAGGCCGTAGAACAAGGCGCGTACGACCTTTTCGTCCTCGGTCACGAAGCCGGGATCGAAATCCAGGCTGGTGTTCGTTACATCCTCGTTAATACCGATAGTGAAATGATTCCTGGGCTTGTCCGTGGCCAGATTGTCATAGACCGCTTTGACCATTGCCGGGGTGAAATCCTTGCTCGACAGGCCATAACGTCCGCCGACAATGTGTTTCACGCCTGGCACCTTCTCGCCATTTTCACGAGCTTCAGCGAAAGCCGCCACGATATCCTTGTACAGCGGTTCACCATCGGCTCCGGGCTCCTTTGTGCGGTCGAGCACCGCGATGGACTTGACCGAATCGGGTAGAGCCGCGAATAGCGCCTCACGGACGAAGGGCCGGTAGAGCCGTACCTTGACCATACCGATTTTTTCGCCGCGCGCGTTCAGGTAATCAACCGTTTCGTGAACTGCCTCGGCTCCGGAACCCATAATCAAAATAACGCGCTCGGCGTCCGGTGCTCCGATATAGTCGAACAGGTGATACTGTCGGCCGACCACCTGGGCGAAGCGATCCATGATATTCTGAACCACTGCCGGGCATTTGTTGTAGAAGGGATTTACCGTTTCACGGGCCTGGAAGAAGACGTCCGGATTTTGGGCGGTGCCGCGCAGCATCGGACGATCGGGCGTCAGGGCGCGCGCGCGATGTTCCTCGACAGACTGTTCGTCGATCATGGCCCGCATGTCGTCCAGGGTCAGTTCCTCGATCTTGGAGACTTCGTGCGAACTGCGGAAGCCGTCGAAGAAATGGATGAAGGGTATGCGGCTTTCGAGCGTGGCGGCATGGGTGATCAGGGCCATGTCCATCACTTCCTGGATCGAGCCGGAAGCCAGCATGCCGAAACCGGTCGAACGACAGGCCATTACGTCGCTGTGATCCCCGAAGATGCTCAGGGCATGCGTGGCGACGGTGCGGGCCGAGACGTGGAACGCGGTCGGCAGCAACTCTCCCGCCATTTTGAACATGGTCGGGATCATCAACAGCAGGCCCTGCGAGGCGGTGAACGTGGTCGTCAGGGCGCCGGTGGAGGCGGCTCCATGCACCGCGGCGCAGGCTCCGCCTTCGCTCTGCATCTCCATCACGTGTGGCACGGTGCCCCAGATATTGGGCTGGCCGTCCGCCGACCATTCGTCCGCCCACTCGCCCATGTTTGACGAAGGCGTGATCGGGTAGATGGCGATCACTTCCGTGACCTTGTGAGCGACGTGGGCCGCCGCCTGATTGCCGTCGATTGTTACCATACGCCGCTTGTTCATGGGCAGCTTACTCCTGCTTACTGGGTATCACGGTTGGCGCTAACATCAGGCCTGCTGATGGTTGCTGGATCCCACAGGGGACGATTATGTCACTCGGGGGCTCTATCGCCGGTGGGTGGGGAGGCATGTGCCTCCCTACGGTTCATCAGGGCCGTGCCCGCACCTAACAAGCTATATCTATATCATCATTTAGCAAGTGTCGTTCCGCACCGCAAGACGGGAAATACGGAGCTTACAGCACGTTACAGCCCCCGTGCGCGCTCCCGAGTGTGGATTAATACGCACCAGCGCGTAATTGTCGGCTACACGCAAAGCGAGGAGTGAGGATCTAAGATTGAGGATCGAGCGGTGGGTGGCCAATCGCTTCAGCGGTGGGGGACACGAATCGAGGATTGACGATGGACGATTGAGGATCGAGGATTGAGGGGTGTGGTCCGGGCCGACCTCCCCCATCTTAACTCTTAACTCCCCACTCTTAACTTAACTCGCTCCTCGCTACTCTTCACCCCCCCAGCAGCTCAATAAATCCATCAATGTCATACGCATTCACGATCCCGTCGGCGTTGCAGTCGCCGGTGATCGGGTTGCAGTCGGGGAACTCGGCGGCGTAGTCGCAGTTTGGGCTGACGGCGCAGATGAACGGGTCAATGTCGTACAAGTCCACCACGCCGTCACAATTCAGATCACCCAGCCACAACCCCGGCACGCAGCCCCAGCGGGCAATGCGCGCCGAACCGCGCCCGCCGGCGGCCGTGAAATCGCCGCCCGCATAGAGGGCCGGGCCGGCGCCGTCGTCAAAGACGGTCAACGCTCGCAGCCAGCCGTTCACGCCGCCGGACACTGCGGACCAACGCTGGCCGTCCCAGCGCGCCAGCCGCGTGGCGGGAATTCCGCCAGCCGTCTCGAACTGGCCACCTACATATAGTGCCGGTCCGCGGCCGTCGTCGAAAACAGTCAGTGCGTTTACTTGGCCAGCATTGTGGGTTTCAATTCCGCCGCCCACGTCTGACCAGGCAGTGCCGTCCCAGCGGGCGATGTTGATGGCCGGAACGCCGCCGGCCATTGCGAACCCGCCGGCGGCGTATAGCGCCGGTCCGTTGCCATCGTCGTATACCGCCAACGCCTCCACGTGGTCGATGAGGCTCACGAGATCTATACCCCCACCCACGTCCGACCAGCTCTGGCCGTCCCAGCGCGCTACTTGCAGCGCGTCGACGCCTCCGGCCGTGGTAAAGTAGCCACCGGCGTACAACGCTGGTCCGCGGCCATCGTCATAGACCGCGAAGGCGAGTACGGCGCCCCGGTCATACCAGGCATGATCCACGCCGCCACCGACGTCCCACCAGCTCTGGCCGTCCCATTTGGCGACGCTGTTGACACTGACTCCGCCCGCGTTAGTGAAGTAACCGCCAACGAACAGGGCTGGACCTCCACCATCATCAAACGGCAGCAGAGCCTCAACATAGACAGGATCGCTGATCCCGCCGCCCACGTCCGACCACGCGGATCCGTCCCAGCGGGCGATGCCGCTCGCGCTCACGCCACCCGCGGACGTGAAGTCCCCACCCGCGTACAGCGCCGGGCCATTGCCGTCGTCGAAAACACCCAACGCCAAAACGTGGTGATCCATGCCCGCCCCCAGTGGCGACCACTCGGCCCCGTTCCAGCTCGCGATGTAGTCCGCGCTGATCTCACCTGCGGTACGGAACCGGCCCCCGGCGTAGAGCGCCGCACCGCCACCATCGTCGTACACCGCTAGAGCCATCACGGTGTCGTTCAATCCGTTGCCTTCGTTAAGCGCGCTGTACTGCGCCCCGTCCCACTTGGCGATCTTGTGGGCCACCACGCCGTCGGCAACGCTGAACTCCCCACCAACGTACAGCGCCGCGCCGCTGCCGTCGTCGTAGGCCGCCAGCGAATGAACGACACCTGAGATACCCGGGGCAGAGTTCGGCGTGCCGGTGCCCACCGGTGACCAGCTCACGCCGTCCCACCGGGCGATGTGACTGACCTCCACGCCGCCGATGCTACCGAACCAACCGCCGGCATAGAGCGCCGGACCGCTGCCGTCGTCGAACGCCAGCAGAGTCCGGACCGAGGCAGGGTCCTCGGCTCCGCCGCCCACGGCGGACCAGCCGTCACCGTCCCAACGGGCGAGGTTGTAGGCGGTGATGTCGCCGGCGGTGGCAAAGTCGCCACCGACGTACAGCCCGGGGCCCAGCGGCCCGGGTGGATCATAGACCGCCAGCGCGAAGGCGTCGGCGTAGTATGGCCCCAGACCGCCGTCCAGGTCTGACCACTGCGCGCCGTCCCACTTGGCGACGTGCTTCACAAACACGGCTCCCATGGTTGAGAAATCACCGGCGGCGTAGAGCGCGACGCCGCTTCCATCGTCGTAGAGGTGTAGTGCCTCAACGGGGCCGTTCGCGCCCGGCATGCCTCCGCCAGCGAGGGCCGACCAACTATGCCCGTCCCACTTTGCGATATGCCAGGCAGTAATGTCGCCGGCACGCGTGAAGTCACCGCCAACGTAGAGCGCCGGCCCGCTGCCATCGTCATGCACGACCAGGGCATAGACATCGCCTATGATGCCGCCATAGCTCCATGTCTGTTCCACGTGGTTCCACACCCGCAGCCCCGCTCCCCCCCCGACATAAAGCGCGGGACCACTGCCGTCATCAAAGGCGGCTATGGCGTGGACCGATCCATACAGTATCTCGCTATCCAGCGACGACCAAGTCTGACCGTCCCACTTGGCGATGTTCCGCACGCTCGCGTTGCCCGCCGCCCTGAAATACCCACCCACATACAGCGCCGGGCCACTGCCGTCGTCCCACGCGTGCAGCGCGTACACCTGTCCATCCAGCCCCGGCGGCGCGAAGCCCCCCGTCCAATCGAGAGGACACTCCGCCGGCGCCGTGCACGGGGCGCCGCTGGCCCCGACGACCGCCAGCATCATCATGATGAAGTGCTTTGCCATACTACTCCCCTAGCTTCTATCGGCGCACTACCGCCGCAGGCCGACGCTGCGCAGACCCTCGTCGCGGGTACGCACGACACTGTTATTATATCACGGCGCGCTCGAGAATACGCTCCGTCGAGACTCGACCTTCATTTATCGGGCATAGATCGGTGTGGCCTGACCGTTTGGTCAGGCCACGCGATCCTTAGTTGTCGGCATTCGACACGTTAGCCGCCACTGACCAACGCGATGAAGCAATCAATGTCATACGAGTTCGCAATGCCGTCCCCGTTGCAATCGGCGGAGAGCCGATAACAGTGCGGGTACAGGGCCTCGTAGTCGCAGCTCGGGCTGAGTGCGCAGATGAACCCGTCGATGTCGTAGGAGTTGACGATGCCGTCGCAGTTCATGTCGGCGATCCCGTCCGAAGCGCTCAGGTCGCACAGCACGGGCGTCGCGAACGGCTCACCGGGACAGGACCCCTTGAAGCGCGCGCGGATCTCGAGGAAACGCCCTTGCGGTCCGTCGAACCACCACCCGTCAGTGATCTCCGAGTAGGGCAGCGAACTCAACGCAGCCTGGAAATCGGCGGCCCGCACCTCGACGGTCAGCGATGTCCCGGTCGGAATCGGGGTCGCGGGGCACTGGTCGCCGGATTCGCGCTTCCGGTTCCACGTCAGCAGGTGCCACTCAGCGCCGTACACACCGCCATCGTGGACGACATTCCATGTTCCGGTCCCGGTGGTTAACAGTGTGACCACGCCTGTCATGTTGCTGTAATTGTACGGCTCGGCGTGTTCGCCGAGGTCCACCTCCAGGTCAACATAGGATTCGTCCGTCCCGTTCCCGCATGGCGCTGGCGGGTCGGTGCCGGGGATGATGCGCGAGATGCTATGCGAGTACCGATTGGTGACCCATAGATAGCCGTTCGCGTCGACGGCTATCGCGCTGGGATGGTCGCCCACGCCTTCGGCGATCGTCTCACAGACGTCGCCGTCGTTGGTGAGGTGCGATACGGTACCGTCCCGGCTGTTGGCGACCCAGATCTCGTTGTCCGCGGGTGTCACAGCGATGCCTTTCGCCCCGTTGCCGGTCGGGAAGGATCCCTGCAAAGAGCCGCTGGGATCAAGCTTGCATATCGGATCGGGGTTCGAGTCGTTCTCGTCGTACCCCGTGCTCCAGATGTAGCCTGCGGTGTCGATCCCGACGCCGTAGCTGTTCGTGCAGAGGTCTGTCTGAGGATCCCCGCCGGGAATCGTCGTGTCGTAGCGCAGCAGGCCGTCGCGCGCCGACCAGATCACGCCATTGCAGTCGATCAGGCCCCCGTAGCCGCCCACCCCCTCGTCGAACGAATCGAGCTCATCGCCCGTCTCAGTGTCCAGATGCACGAACAAGTTAGCGTTCGCGTTCTCCCAACCGCCGATCCACAGATCGTTGTCGCCGTCCACCGCGAGAAAACGCGTCCCGGTCGGACGGACACGCCGGTACTGGCGGATGCACTCGTCCTCCGCCGACGACACCCCGCCGTTCGCGTTGTCCAAACCCATGGGATCGGGCCACGGCAACGGCTGTTCCAGACCGACGGAGGTCCGGATCAGACCGTCTCCATCGCGGTCGATACACGTGTTGTAGTCAAACGGCGCCTTGAGATAATCGCCGTAGGCATTGGGCGTGCCGCTGGCGTCACAACGCGTACCGCCCGTCACCACTCCGATTTGAATGACCGAGCCCCGGTTATCCGAATCGTCGTCACGGTTGGCAATCCAGGAGTTTCCATCGAGGTCGATTGCCGTGCGCGACGGCTCGCCCGACTGAGCACCCGTTTCCCGCGGCGTAGTGTAGAACTCGCCTACCACACACTCGCCCTGCGTGCAGCTCACGGCGTCGGTGTCCACGCGCACGGCGGTTCCTCTGCCGAGGAGTGGAACCGCCAGGAACGGCATCGGGGTGGTGTCTGCCAGTGCGTTGCGCTGCAACTGGTTCCTCTTTTGCTGCAGGGGATCTTCGGGTTGGTCAACATTGATCAGCGTCCCAGCGTCGAAATCAGTCTCGACGGTGTACAGCGCATCGGCCGGTCGGCCATCACAGTCATCCGGGATTCCATCGCCATCCTCATCAGGATCACACTCGTCGGGTATCCCGTTGTAGTTGCAGTCCTCGACCCAGCCCGCCAGGACCTCATAGCGATCGGGGACCTCATTCTCCCCGCCCTCGAAGTTACAGTTGCCCGCGTAGTGGAAGCCCAGATCGACTTCGTCGGTGTCCGGCGCCAGGTCAGTCCGCGTGGTCGTGTTGGTGAAACCCATGACCTCGACGTCATCGTTGCCGGCATCGATGCAGGGGCTTTCGTAGGGTGGCTCGGGCAAATCGTGATCCAGGTAGTACCGGCCCTTCCAAGCGTCCTGCGTATCACGCTCAACAAATAGTGGGTCGAGTGCGATGCAGGTCGCTTCATCAAACCAGGGCTCAGGTGGATCGGGCGGCGGACCGTCGCCGTTTTGGATGTCGCAGTACTCTGCCCACGTCAATCCCGAGCCATCGTCGATTTGCGGCGTCGTGTTGCCCCACAGGATGCTGTTCGTGATGATGGCGTGGCTTGATGAGTCACAATAGATACCGCCACCACTGCCGGCCGGGGTGACGTTCTCGGCGATCGTGCAGTTCGTGATCATAGCGCTCGATCCGGATAGGCAGATCATGCCGCCGCCGGCGCGGCTTGTCTGATCCTTGATCACCTCGTTCTTGGCGATCAGACAATCCATCAACGTAACGTCCGTATTCTCGCAATAGATGGCCCCGCCGCGCGCCTGATCGGTTCCGTTCTCCCTAATCTGGCAGTGCGTGATCAACGCGCGGCTGGTCTCGCAGTAGATCGCGCCGCCCTCACCGGCGGACCAGTTGCCAACGAAAGTGCAGTTGGTGATTACCGGAGTTGCCCGCAGCAGAGGGGTAGCCGTACCTTCGCAGTAGATCGCTCCGCCGCCACGCGCGGGCGGGGGGTTGTAGGGGCGGACAGCCTTATTGGACAGGAATTCGCAGTTGATGATGATCGGGCTGCTGACAGCAATCGGCCAGCCGGAAGCGGTACAGAAGATGGCGCCGCCGGCATTGTCCGCCGTATTCAACTCGAATTTGCAGTTGATGATCTTCGGACTGCTGCCCTCACAGTAGATCGCGGCCCCGACAGCCATGCCGCCGTCCCTGATGGTAAAACCGCTCACGACGGACTCGGATGTCTCGCCGGTGTGAAACCAGAAGCCGCGGCCAGTGCCCTGGCAGTCGATCGTACACAGCGCGGGGTCATTGCTGGCACTGCGTACAGTGATCGCTCTGGTTTGGCCTGCGGGGAGATTGTTGGCGAAGTCCAGGTTCTTGTTCCCCGTGCCGGTGTACGGCACCTCTTCGTTGTCAGCCACGATGACCACATCACCATCATTGCACTCGTCAATGGCGGCTTGGATGTTCGGGTACTCGACACTGGGCACGAGCCGGTCCTCGCCCGGGGCAAGGAATGGACTCAGGCCGAGCATGGCCACGACGACCATGGCGGCGCGCGTTTGTTTCAACACATCAAACATGGCATACCTCCCGTTCTCAAAGACAAGTGGCCGGCGGCGATGATCCCTCGGGAACGCCCCGGTTCGCCGCCCCGCCACGCGGCAAACGTATTTGATCCGATAACATGCCCGGCGCCAACAAAAAAAATGCGCGGATATGTGCCGAATTGGCAGATTAACCAACTCGCTGGCGCACAGGACTCGGATTGAGGAGATTGAGGATCGAGAATCGCGGATTGTGTTCCGGATCAGCCTCCCCCCATCTTAACTCTTAACTCCCAACTCTTAACTCATTTCGCAATTCATCCTTCACATTTCGCTTTTCATCCTTCGCCATTAGCAATTCCCATTTCGCCACCAAATTCCCCCAATTACCAACACTTACTACCAATCCCGCCTTTCTCCGCGCCCTCGGCGTGTTCCGCGGTTTAGAATTCCGCATGACCGCTTCCGCTTTCGACATTCATCCCCGCCGCCGCGCGCTCCCGCGAATCCCCAACGTCCCGATAACAAAGATGCTCCGTTTAGGGGGGTGTCAGCATGACTGCCTTGATCACCTTTGGCTCAAACACCCCAAACAGCGTTTTCATCCCGACCCACAGGCTCAATCCGGCCCCCAACGTCCCGATAACAAAGGTGGCCAAAATGGGGGCGCGCAAACATGACCACCTTGGCCACCTTCGGCCCAAACACCCGCCAGACCCGCTTCTATCGGACCACCTCGGTGGAGCGACCCGCACCGGGCCCCGGTTTCTTCATTCGCTATTCGCCATACGAAATTAGCCCCCTTAATTCTGCACGCTCAACTCAACTCGCTCAGTGCTATCAGTCACTAATTACTCGGCTTGAGCTGCCGCGTTCTCGGCTTTCTCCTCCGGCGGGATTTCCAGCAGCTCGAAGATATTGCCGTCCGGATCGGCCAATGTGGCGGTGCGTAAGCCGTGGTATATCTCGGTCTCGTTGACCTGCTGGCCGCCGGCCTCGAGTAGTCGGACCAGCGTGTTATCGAACTCGCTGACGGTCAGGTCGAAGCTGATCCCGGAGAAGACGCCTTCGTCCGCCTGCTCGACCTCTTGCGGTTGTGCCGAGGCCATTAGCAGTAGGCCCGGACCCCCATCGGGAAACTCCAGCCGCGCGAAGGAGCTATCTTCGTCGACCTCCTTATCAACCACCTCAAGCTGCAATCCCTCGGCCCAGAAACGCAAGGCCGCCTCAAAATCGCTGACATACACATGGATGTCGCCGATCGCCAGCATGGTGTCACCTCATGGCTGAATAGCCGGTCAGGTCGTCAGATCCCAAACCATCATACGCGACCCAGGTCACGCCGATAGTACGCGTCCTCAAAGTGAATCTGTTCGACAGCTTCATATGCCTTCACACGCGCGTCGGCGAGGGTTTCACCGAGCGCGGTCACACCCAACACCCGACCGCCGGCGGTTAAGACCTGCCCGCCTTCCAGCCGCGTGCCGGCGTGAAAAACCGCCAGGTCGTCGCGACCGGCGTCATCCGGCAACCCGGAGATCGGCAGATCCTTGCGATACGAGTCGGGATAACCCCCGGAAGCCATTACAACGCACAACGCGTGCCGCGGATCCCAACGCACATCCGCCTGTTCCAGCTTGCCGGCCACCGTCAGATCGAGCAGTTCCAGCAGATCGGATTGGAGGCGTGGCAGAATCGCTTGTATCTCGGGATCGCCAAAGCGACAGTTATACTCCAGTACCTTGGGACCGTTTAGCGTCAGCATCAGGCCGGCGTATAACACGCCGCGATAGTGAATCTTCTCACGAACCAGGGCATCGAGCGTCGGGACGAATATCTTGGCCTGAATCTCGTGCATGGTGTCTTCGTCGATCGTGGGTGTCGGACAGAAAGAGCCCATGCCGCCGGTGTTCGGCCCCTCGTCGTTGTCGTGAGCCCGTTTGTAGTCCTGAGCGGGTTCCAGGATGAACATGGTATGGCCGTCGACGATGGCCAGTACGGAAGCTTCACGTCCCTTCAGGCATTCCTCGACCAGGATACGATCGCCCGCCGCCCCAAAGATGCGGTCGATCATGATCTGCTCGGCGGCGATCAGCCCGTCGGATGGATCGGGACACATGATCACGCCTTTGCCCTTGGCCAGGCCCGCCGCCTTGACCACGATGGCTTCGTCGCGCGTGGCGATGTATTCGCGGGCTTGCTCGAAGTCATCAAAAACACGTGCTTCGGCGGTCGGAACCGCGCGCTGCCGCATGATCCGCTTGGCGAAAGCCTTGTCACTTTCCAGGCGGGCGGCGGCGGCAGTCGGTCCAAAGGCGCGTAGCCCGGCCTCGATGAATGCGTCGGCCATTCCGGCGGATAAGGGGTCTTCCGGGCCGATGATCGTCAGGTCGATCGACTCGCGCCGCGCGACGGCTAGTGCCAATTTAATGTCGGTTACGTCGCCCGGAACGTTGGTACCTAACGCCGCCGTCCCCGCGTTGCCGGGCAGGATGAACAAACGGGACAGATGCGGTGAGCGCGCCAACCGCTGACAGATAGCATGCTCCCGCCCGCCGGAGCCGATTACCAGAACGTTCATGAGTGTAACGTTAGCTCAGGGGGCCCGGTTTGACAATTGCAGCAGGCGAAAGCGGGACCAGTTTGCCGGCCAGGTGTCGCGCGCCGTATCGATGCAGCGCTGATAGTGAGCGGCGGCCTGTTCCGGCTCGTCACGTCGTAGGGCCTGTTCTCCCTGGAAAAAATGAGCATCGTCCTGGAATCCCAGTGAACCCTCGGCGGCAAAGCGGGTCACAAAAAGCTCGACACTGGCAGCCAGCAGACTTTCGCTCTCCAGGCCGGTTAGGTAGCGCGCGATGTCGCGGGCCGAATTGCCGGCCACATTATCCAGCCGGGGCGATTCCAGACGCAAGGAACCAATCCGGCGGGCGACGGCCTCTGCGGCCCGGTAGTCGCCGGCCAGCACCAGGGCGGCGGTTTGCTGGAGCTGCACCGTGGGGACATGAGCCGTGTCCAGATCGGGCCGCGTCAGTACCCGCGCCAGCTCGTCCGCCGCCTGCTGGTATGCTCCCCGCAGATAATCACATTGAGCAATGCGTAACGCCGAGTAGGCATCAAGGTCACCGTGGCACTGCTCGGCGGCGGCTCGCAGCCAGACTCCGGCCAGCTCAAAGTGTTCCCCATCATAAGCGGCATGACCCAGCCGCAACAGCGCGGGCAAGTCAGAATTGGTTGTTACGGCGTCTGACCATTCGGTGGGTATGTCGATACGCCGACGTAACGCGGAGGCAAGTACTGTTTCGCGTTCTAGCAGTGCCAGCGTCGGATCAATAGCGCTTAATTCCCCCGCCGCGCTCCAGGCCAGCTCAAACTCCCCGTCCTCCAGGTAACGGGCCACGGTCTGACGCCGAGCATAGGTCCGGTTCCGGGCAATAATATCATCAGTGTCGTCGTACGGGTGCTCGTATACGGCCCCATCCGATGCCAGTAACAACGTGTCGGAATTGCCGATCCAGGTCGCGAATGCCTGCTGGCCGGGACCGGGTACCCGGAGCTGCGCCACGCGCTCGGCGGTACCAACTTCGTAAAGTGCCACGGCGCCGTCGGTGGTACACACCAAAAGCACGTCGCCACGCGGATTGAACGCCAGTGTCGCCACCGGCTGGCTGACACGGATACGGCTGGGTGCTCCATCGTTCGAGAGTGGAAAGACGCGCACGAAGCCGTCCGAACACGCCACGGCCAGAAGCTGGCCCGAGCGGTCAAACGTCATGATTTCCGGTGGTGAATCCAGGCGTCGCCAGGGGACCGCTTTGGCCACATCGGGATCAGCCCGCAGAATCTCGCCATTGGAGCGTGCGATCAGTAACTGGGATGTGCCAGGTATGAATCCGATCTGGCGGATGACACTTCCCACAAACTCAAGCGGCTGTCCGGTCAGGGGCAGGGCGGTCTTCAGGTCGGCACCAGCGCGGGCATCCTCAATCGCCCAGCGATGGAAGCTGACCTGCTGCATATCCCCCGCCGGGGTTTCCGCGCAAAAGGCCACATAGTGCCCATCGCCGGTAATGGACACTTTCTTCAAGGATGATGCCCGCGGATCATCCCAGGAGAAGGCCGCGCGTAAAGGCAGTTGTTGTGTACCAATTTCGCGCAAGCGTACGGCATTTCCGGTGCAGACAACCGTGTGTAGTCCCTGCCGGCTGACGGCCAGGATTGTCTCGGACGGGCCAGGTAACAGACGGAATGGCCGCCGACGAACCAGGGTGCGCGGCTCGGGTGAGCGTTGTGGCGTGTAGATCATGACGCGTTGCTGCTCGTCCGCGAGCAAAATGCTGGCCCCGTCTTCGGATGATGCCCAGGCGGCGGGAGCCTGGGGATGGATGCGTCGAATATTCTGCCGGCGCGCGGGCGGAATCCAACGCGTCACGGTCCCGCGATCGTCCACGGTAACGACCGCGGCACCGTCCTCGGTCAAGCGTAAATCGCGAATCTGGCCGGGAGTGATGCGCCACAGTTGTTCGAGTTTACCATGGTGGAAGAGGGTAACATGGCCGTTACTGGTGGAAAAGACGACCGTACCGGAGGTACGGTGCAGGTCAAACAATTCCCAGTCGCGGGGTGTGTTAATCCATTCCTGCCAAATATGCTGCGTCTCCGGTCCCAGGCTGGTGGCGGTAATAGCGCGCGGTGATACCGCGAGCAATTCATCACCCGAGAAACGCACGGCGCGCGTGCGCACATCCGCCGCTCCGGCAAACTCCGGGTGAATCTGACCCAACTCGTTGATCGTGAACAACTCCACGCCCATTGCGGAGGGGACCGCCAGTTTCCGGAGGCGCTCGGAGTAATCCGGCGGGCCGGCGGGTGGTTCGGCTAGTTCGGCCAGACCGGTGGGAAAACCTTCGGCACCCGCGAAGCAGGCCACCTGCTCATTCCCCAGCAAGAGTAGTCGTTCCCCGCCGGAAACCGGTAACGCGGCCTGGACATGGAAGTCCTCGGCCAGTTCAACCGAGATAGCTGGTCCTGATTCCCGAGCGGCCCAGAGTCGTGCCCAGCCCGGACCAGCAGCGCACACGCCGCCGCCATCGTCTACATGGAGCACACTTATCGTTCCGGGGGCTTGGAGCCAGGAGACCATGCGGCCGCCAGGAACCTGGCAGACCGATACCGAGTTGGCTGCTCCGCCGGTGGCTACCAGGCGGCCATCGGCAGACAGCACGGTGATCCCCGCCGGGGGCATGTTCAAGGGGCTGGCACCGTCATCCCCACTCCGCAGATAGTATTGTCGCAGAGCCCAGAGGGCCGTCGGGTTGCCGGATTTCTGGTACGCCTCCCAGAAAGCATTGCGGGCCCCGATCAGATCTCCACGAACCTGGGCCAACTCACCCCGCTGGATCGTCTGTCGCACCAGGACGGCTTCCAACTCGCGGCGGGCCTGGACTTCGGCCTCGGCCGCCTTCCGCGCCTCGATAGCACGCGTGACGGCGACGTTCTGGTGGCGTAAGGCGCGCTCACGTGAATCACGTTCGGATGACCACAAAAATGCAAAAGCCACCAGGAAAATCACCAGCGTCAACAGAACGCCAACCGCGGCGGCGGCCTGGAGACGGTAGCGGCGCAGCGTCTTGCGGAACATGTAAAATCCGCTGGCCCGCTTGGCCTCGATCGGCTCGCCGGCCAGCAGATGCCGCAGATCGCGACCCAGGTCGCCTACCGTCTGGTAACGTCGAGCCGGATCTTTCTCCAGTGTCTTGAGCAGGATCGTATCCAACTCGTCGTTGACCAGCCGGCCGAAGCGGGAATGTGTGCGGACCACACGCGGGCGCTCCGGGTCGGCGGTGGCAATCCGATTAAGAACCTCGCCCAGCGGGCCGTCAACCGAGTACGGCAACTGTCCCAACAAGGCCTCGTAAAACACCACGCCGAGTGAGTAGACATCGCTCCGGACGTCAACATCCTGGGAGCCGCGCGTCTGCTCCGGGGACATGTAGGCCACCGTACCCAGGAGCTGACCGGCGGTGGAGAGCGTTTGCAGCATGGTCTGATCGCTGCCTTCATGGTGAACCGGCTTGGCCAGGCCGAAGTCCAGAATGTGAGGTTCGCCCTGATCGTCCACCAGGATATTGGGCGGCTTGAGATCGCGATGTATGACACCACGCTGGTGGGCGAAATTGACGGCGGCGCAGATTCCTTCGAACAGCCGCAAGGTGTCGCGCATCGACGGCCGCAGCTTGGCCAGATAGCGGTCCAGGCGCAGACCGTCGATGTACTCCATGGCAAAGTAGTAACGCCCGTGACTGATCCCGGAGTCGAGAATCGTGACGATGTTGGTATGTCGTAATGAAGCCGCCAGCTCAACCTCGCGTTCGAAGCGGCGACGGGCGGAATCACTGGCGAAAGGGCCTTCCAGCAGGACTTTCAGGGCTACCTGGCGTTTGGTTCCCAATTGGATGGCGCGATAGACCACACCCTGCCCCCCGCGGTGGAGTTCCTGGCGTAACTGGTAACCGGCGATCTGAATGTCAGCTATACTGTCCTGGCGCGCTGCTCGCGAGGACCCGTCACTGACACGCGTCGGCTCATCGCGCGAAGAGCCTTCGGCCCGCGTGGGATCATCAGCGGCACTGTGCAGCCCGAGCCCTGGATCCGGGTGATCGGGCGTGAATTCTTGGGACTCGGTCGTCATGCTTCTACAATACCATTCGCTTTCGCTTGCCAGACATTGTCGTGACAGCGCGGAAATTTTACACTATCATCACGAGTTGGACCAAAACGATGTTTAGGCTAACCAATCTTTGTTCTGGACGCTCTTAGAAAACGCCCACTCTTTTTGAATCGTGATCGCGGGGCGTGTTCCACGGCGAAAACTTAGAAAGGATATTTCTCGTGACAAAGTTTTACCAATTCCTGCAAGTGACTTTCGCTGCCCTGGTGATCTTCAGCTTGTTCCCGCCTGAGGCCGCGGTGGCTCAGCCGGCGACTGCGACGGAACTCGAATCGCAGTGGTTCCGCAATGTGCGGCAACTAACCTCCAAGGAAATCGGCCTGGACCGCTCGGGCGAGGCCTATTTCTCGCCGGATATCAAACGCATCTGTTTTCAGGCTTTTCCGGCTGGGAAAACCGAATATCAGATCTACGTCATGAATCTGGATGGTTCTGGCTTGAAGATGGTCAGCACGGGAATCGGGGCCACGACCTGCTCGCACTTCCATCCCAGCGGGGAAAAGATGATCTTCGCCGCCAATCATGAAGATCTACGCGAGCCGGAGAAGCCCGAGGAAGTCGAGAAATTCCGCCCACGCGAGGGACAGCATCCCGGTGGTCCACCTCCAGAGTCAGCCGGCCACGAACAGCATGGCAAAAAGCCCCGTGAGGAAAATTCGTCTGGACATCCACAGCATATCCAAAAAGCTGAACATCCCGGCGGGCATCCACAAGAAGCCGCCGGCGGAAAGCATCCGGGTGGTGCGACCGACCCGAAACACGGTGGCGGCCAGGGCTACGCCTGGAAGTATTTCCCCGGCATGGACATATATGAATACACCTTCGCCACTGGAGAACTTAAACGCTTGATCTCCTCGGAAGGTTATGACGCCGAGTGCACCTGGTCCCCGGATGGCCAGCACATTGTCTTTGCCTCATTTCGCAGTGGTGACCAGGAAATCTACGTCTGTGACGCCAATGGCCAGAATGCCCAGCGAATTACGCACGCCAAGGGCGGTGATGGCGGTCCATTCTTCAGCCCCGATGGTCAGAGGTTGATTTACCGCTCGGATCGTCATGGCACGGGCAACTTGCAGATTTTCGTGAACAACACCACGGGGACCGATGAGCGGGCGCTGACCGGCCACGATGTATTCAACTGGTGTCCCTACTGGCATCCGTCGGGCAAGTGGGTCGTTTTCACGCAGGCGGATTTCCGCGGTCGGCCGAACTTTGATTTGTACCTGATGCGCGGTGATGGTTCCGTGACGTATCGCATGACCACTGACGCCGCTTTTGATGGCCTGCCGGTTTTTTCGCCGGACGGCCGCTACCTGATGTGGACCTCGCGTCGCAACGGCATCGACTCGCCGCAGATCTTCATGGCGGATTTCATCGGCCTGACACCGGATGGCGAGTTACGGGCCAAGGTCGAGCCAATTAAGCCCGGCGGCAAATCGGAGTAAGAAAAAAGGCAACGAGGCAACCAGGCAACAAGTAGACCGGTTACAAACCGGTCCCACACTTGAAGTAGCCGATGGCTCGCCGGTTGGGACCACACACCGGCAAGATGCCGGTGCGACAAGTGTAGCGGCCGGTGGCTCGCCGGCCGGTGGGTGAGAGTTACAGAATAAAGGTGGGGCCGTGTGGCGGGCGTACTGTGCGCGGCACATACGCGCCGCCACACGGTTCAGAGGGATGGGTTACCTGAAGCGAGAGAGATATCGGAGAATAATTGTCAGTGTGCGGTAAACGCATTTTTTCCACTATGTGTCGCGAGCCCGCGTGTTTCACGTGAAACACGCTTGCCGGTAGGGGGGTAAAGCCGGCCAGGCCCCGGCGCCCACAACTGGCCACATGAAGGGAGAGAGTGCATGTTGACCGTGACAAGGCAACCGGGACCCTGAGCCGGGGCTCCCCGGGGCAGTCGCCTGGCGGCCACCCCGATATAGAATATCTAGAATATCAATATGGTGGACAGGCCGGGATGTCAAGTGCATAATCGGGAATTCTAGAATACATCGTAATTCTTGCAGGAGAATAATATGCCCACGCGCCTGCCGCAGATTAATTTTCAGGTGGTGCCACCGCTGAAATACCTGTACACCGAAGCCAAACTGCAGGGGCACCTGGTGTCGCGTTTCTGTGCCGCCGGCCTGCTCATGATGGTCGAGGACCCCGTGGCCCGCGCCCACGCCCTCAGCCGCTTGCGCGAGTGGGAGGAAGAGTTCGAGAACGCTTCCGAGAAGCAGGTCCGCTCTTTCGTGGAAGGCGCTCGAGACGCGCTGCTGCGCAATGCTCGAGGTAGTCAGCCAGCCCACAAAGCTCGGAAACCGCGAAGAAAGCCAAAACGCGATTGATTCGCAAGACCTGCCACTCGTGTATCTGGGCTCGCGCTTGCTGCTCTTCACACATGATGAATCCTCCCAAGGCTCGATATGAACATGGTGGTGGAAATCCATGGCAATCCGGCTGGAGCACATTGCTCATTACCTACCGCGGGTAGCCCACCATCCCTGGTGTTCGATTCCCTGGCCAGCCGGCCCGCCGGTTGCGGATGGCATCCGCGAACGCGAATCATCAATTATAGTAAGGCTTTTGTTAGGGTTTGTAAACAGGCAATTTTCTGTCCTCCTGATTTCTTTGGGATCTGGTTAGCTTCGATTCCAGAGTACCTTAAAGGTCAATGCCTGACGGCGTTACCCCTGATTTCGGAGTACAGGTATCCGGGTAAACACCTGAATGTGCGCGCAAATCTCAGGTATGCACCCGTACCAAGATTACTGTGGAAGCACCGATGACCCGTCAGATAAGCAATTGGTGGCGGATATTGCACTCCTGGGCCTGGTGGCGGCGCTGGATCCTGAAATGGGTGGTTCTGCTGATCGTAGTGGGCGTGGTGCTATATCCAAAGCTATGGTTGTTGCCCCGACAAATAAACCGCTTGCGGAATGTCAACGCCGTTCTGCAACCGGATTTACCCGCATTGCATGAGTTGGAACAGGCCGCGCGCCAAGCCGCCGGGCCGGATCCCACGCCGCAGGTCATGCTGGCAGTGGTCCAAAAGGTGGTATACCGGCATGTGCCCTATGCCTGGGATTGGGAAGTCTGGGGAGTGATGGACTATCTGCCCACGGTTGAGGAAGTCCTGGAGCATGGTCGGGAAGATTGTGATGGGCGGGCGGTTGTGGCGGCGTCGCTGTTGTGCCGTATGGGATACGAAGCGTGGTTGGTGAGCGATATCGGGCATATGTGGGTGCGCACCTCGGCGGGGGAGACCATGTCGCCGGGGAAAGGCACTAAAACCATCGAGGGCGGTGCCGAGGGTACGCAAATCAGATGGACCATCGATGCGCTGGAGAATCTGAGTCGAGCCCTGATCTATGGATTGAGTGTCTTTCCGCTAACGCGCGAGTTGATCATCCTGGTGGCTGTATGTGGCTTGACCATGCATCCGCGGTCAACGGCTGGTCGCCGCTGGGCGGGTGGCCTGCTGATGCTGCTGGGCCTGGGATTATTACACGATGCGGGATCCACGGCGCTGGGTCAGGCGGGATTGTCATGGCGGGCGTGGTTGGGAATGCTGGTGCTGCTGAGCGGCTGGATATTACTGGCGCTTAGAGTGGCAGATTCCCATTCTCCCGCAACCGAGCCTCAATAGATATTTGGGTGTATAACCGGCCGGTGTTAATGCCAGGACATTCGCGTGCCGCCGTTTCCCAGGCTTTCGGCGATTTCAGATTAGAGGCCCAGAAAGGCCAGGTGCGGCATTGCACCGGGCGCGCCTGGTGAATGGCACAACTTGTTAAGCCCGATGTGTCGCGGGTGAGAAACTCGCAATCACCGTCACGCTCTTCAAGCAGGCTTAGCCGCGGACCAATCCGGCGCGTATGGCGGCCGGTGAACTGCTCAAGGGTCAGACCCCGAAGCTCAGCAATAGCCTGGCATTCTTCAAGCGATACCCAGACGTGACCGGGCGCGCCGCCACAGCAGTTCCCACAGCGCGTACACGCGAATCGCAAACCTTCACCGTACCAGACAGAGGTTTGACTAGCGGGGATCACTACGCCTTTCCGCAACACTTCTTATATTTTTTACCAGAGCCGCAGGGACAGGGCTCATTCCGGCCAACCGAACGTTCGGATTGGGCCGGTTCGACGGGAGCGTCTGGCAAAGGCGCATCGTCCTCCGAGACCAGATCGGCGGACCGACGTTTTTCTTCCTGTTTGCGTTCGTATCGTTTTGCGAACTTATCATCTTCGCCCATTGTGTCACCTTTCTCAGAAACTCTAGCAGCAGTATACGCCGAGGAAGTATGTGAGCGAAGTTAATTTGCAGCTCGGGTGCTTGGAGAGGGGATATATGCCCTTTGCTGTGTTTCAGCCTGGGATGATGAAGGACGATAGTCACATTATGAGCAACATAGACAACGAACAATCACCTAAGACGTCATCGTCCGATAACGTGGATCCGGCCGCGCTGATCCAGGATGTTGTTGAGGAAGAGCGTCGTACGACAGAGGATCGCCGATCGAAACTGGACCGGCGACGTGGCCCGGGGCGTCGGCGAACCGACTATCGCCGCGCCGCCGAAGAAGGCCATATGAATGAAGAACAGTTGGACTTCATTCGGGCCATCGATGAGTACAAACGAGTTAATCACCGACCATTCCCAACCTGGACCGAAGTCCTGGATATCGTTTTGTTCCTGGGGTATCGGCGAGTTGCGCCGGAGGGGGAGTTCAAGCTCTTCAAAGGCCGTCAGACTCCGCGGCGAGATGGGGGAGGCAGTGAGTAGTGCGTAACTCGTAGGTGCTGACAGTTTTACGCGGCACGCCTCAATGTATGGAAAGCCCCTTTACTCTATACCGAGTTAGATTACTTGCCCCAAACGAGGGCGGTAATTTGTAGAAGTGCATTGAGCAACGCATAACCTACGGAAGTATCGCTGGATAGGCCCTGGAATCATGTGCTGGAAAGCGTGGTTCACTGGCGAAGGCGGGGCTTCCAGGACGGGTTGGGGGGGCAATTTGCGTCTTGACATATTGGGCTTATGGGCGTAATTTCAGGGGCTCCACAACTGAGTAACCGGTTTGCCAGGAAGAGCATACGCTAATAGGAGGGAAGGCAACTGGTGTATAGTGTTTTAGGCTGGAGTTAGTTGGTTATGGTTCCTGACAATAAAAAGTCAAAAATGCGGAAACGCACCCGGCGATCACACCTGGCGTTGACGCCGACGCAGTTAATGGCCTGCCCGCAGTGTAGCCAGGCCAAACGCTCTCACGTGGCATGTGGTAATTGTGGGTATGTGAACGCTCATACCTCGATTAAGGTGGGTAGCGAGGAGAAGTAGGCGTCATGCGGATCGCGCTGGACGCTATGGGGGGTGATCACGCGCCACGGGAGATCATCCTGGGCGCGCAGCAAGGCTTGCGCTTTCTATCGGACGATGATCAGTTGGTTCTCTACGGTCTGGGCGCGCAAGTTGAGGCGGAATGCCGTCAATTTGATCTGACCGATGCACGCATCCAAATCGAGTCGTGCAGCCAGACCATCGGGATGTCCGAGCCCCCGATCGAGGCCATGCGTCATAAGCGTGATTCGTCGATCATGCGTATGGCGGTGGCCGCCGGCCAGGGCGCGGTGGACGCGGTCATATCGGCGGGTAACACCGGAGCTTTCGCGGCGGCCTGCCAGGTCAAGATTCGACCGATTGAAGGGGTTTCACGCCCGGGCATTGCAGTCGTGATGCCAACCTTTCACGGACCGGTGCTGATCTGTGACGTGGGTGCCAATGTCACGCCCAAACCACGGCACTTGTACGACTATGCCCGCATGTGTGTGTGCTATAGCCAGGCAGTGTTGAATATCGCGAATCCGCGCAT
The DNA here is from genome assembly GCA_043820985.1 of Planctomycetota bacterium. GTDB lineage: Bacteria > Planctomycetota > Phycisphaerae > UBA1845 > Fen-1342 > JAAYXS01. The sequence goes on along the minus strand of JBDRDH010000070.1, from coordinate 53,668 downwards.
TGGACTGGCGTCGATCGGGGAGGAGGACGTTAAGGGCAACACGCTGGTTAAGGAGACCAGGGATTTGATCCGGCAGGATTCAAACCTGTGCTTCGTGGGTAATCTGGAAGGGCGCGACCTCTTCAAGGGCGCGTGTGACATATTCGTCTGTGATGGTTTTGTCGGTAACGTCGTACTCAAAATGACGGAAGGCCTGGCCGAGGGGCTCTTCAAGACCATCGTGCATGAGATCAAGCAGGAAAGTGAGGACCTGGCACGCCAGTTTGAGCCCATCGTCGATCGCATCTGGAAACGGCATGATTTCGCCGAGTATGGCGGCGCCCCGCTACTGGGGATCAATAGTGTTGCCGTGATTTGTCATGGGCGGAGTGACGCGCGCGCGATTGCGAACGCCATCCGGGTAGCCCGAGATGAAATCCGGGCAGGTCTCACCAAGGTTATTGCCGAACTGTTTTCTCAGTCACGTCAAGAGGATCCCGTATGAAGCTGGGCTGGTCCGTGGAAGTGGCCGGCACAGGTTTGGGACTCCCCGCGCGCGTGGTGACTAACGATGAGTTTGTCCAACGACTGGACACCTCGGAAGAGTGGATTATCCAGCGCACGGGAATTCGCGCGCGCCACATTGTTGGTCCCGGCGAATCCACGTTAACCCTGGCGACCGCGGCCAGCCGGGCGGCCCTGGCCGATGCCGACATGTCCGCCGAAGACATCGACCTGATCATCTGCGCCACGTTTACTCCCGAACATCCCTTGCCTTCCTTGTCGTGTGAGCTACAGGCGGCGCTGGGGTGTCGCTGGGTGCAAGCCTTCGATCTGGCCGCCGCGTGCAGTGGCTTTGTGTGGGGGATGAGTAATGCCGCGCAGCACATCGTCTCCGGCATGGCGCGCAACGTCCTGTTGGTCGGTGTCGAGACACTCACGACTTACACGAACATGGACGATCGCGCGACCTGTATCCTGTTCGGAGACGGGGCGGGAGCGGCGGTGCTGCGCCCCAGTACGAACGAGCACAGCCGGATACTGGCGGCCCGCGCCGGGGCGGACGGTAAGCGCGGTTTGACGATCTATATTCCAGCGGGTGGCTCACGCCAGAAGGCGACGCTAAAGAGTGTCGAAGAGGGACAACACTTTATCAAGATGCGCGGTCGCGAGGTGTATAAGTTCGCGGTCACCACGATGGCCGAAATCATGCACGATACAGCGCGTGATGCCGGCCATGACCTGGACGAAGTGGCGCTGATCGTGCCGCACCAGTCCAACCTGCGCATCATCGAATCCGCCTGTCGCAAAGCCGGCGTGCCAATGGAGCGCGTCGTGATTAATATCGACCGCTATGGCAACACTTCGGCGGCTTCCGTGGGCATCTGCCTGCATGAGTCGCGGAACAATGGGCGCATCAAGTCGGGCGACCTGGTCATGCTGGTGGCGTTCGGTGCCGGCCTGACCTGGGGTTCAATTCTGTTGAGGATGTAGCATGACAGCAACAGCGGCGATTTTCCCGGGACAGGGTGCCCAGGAAGTCGGCATGGGCCAGGATGTCGCCGCGGCCCACACAGTCGCGGCCGAGACCTTCGCACAAGCCGATGAGATTCTCGGTTATCAGCTCTCCAAATTGTGTTTTGAGGGTCCGGCCGAAAAGCTGAACGCGACCAATATTCAGCAACCCGCGATATTCACGACCAGCGTGGCGCTCTTTCGGGCCGGTCGGGATTGCGGCCGCCTGCGGCTTGCCCAGTTCTCCGCCATGGGTGGCCTGAGCCTGGGTGAGTACACCGCCTTGCATCTGGCCGATAGCCTCTCTTTCGAGCAAGCTCTCCGTCTGGTACAACACCGGGGACAACTGATGCAGCAGGCCTGCGAGCAAAGTCCCGGCGGCATGGTCTCGATCATGGGGCTCGATGAGGAAAGGGTGCTGGCTCTATGTGAACGGCTGGCGGATAAGGGCCGCGTCGGTCCGGCCAACTTCAATTGTCCGGGGCAGATAGTCATTTCGGGTGACCGGAGCGCCTGCCAGGCGGCGGTTTCACTCGTGGAAGAGTTTGGTGGGCGCGCGATTCCGCTGGATGTGGCGGGTGCGTTTCATAGTGTGCTCATGCGGCCGGCGGCCGAAGCATTGCGGGAAACACTGGAAGCCACCGAGTTCAAGACACCACAGGTACGTGTTATCGCCAATGTCGACGCGGAGTATCATCAGGATGCGGCGACAACACGTGCGTCTTTATATCGGCAGGTCTTCAATCCGGTACGCTGGCAGGGCTGCATTGAGCGGATGATTGCCGAGGGATGTGAGGAATTCTGGGAGGTCGGACCGAAACGGGTGCTCACCGGACTGATGCGCAAGATCAATCGGAAAATGAAGACCGTGAACATCTCGACGGCCGCGGGCCTGACAGCGACCAAGGAGTAAGTGGCATGCAGAACTTACAGGGACAGACAGCGATCGTGACCGGAGCGGCACGTGGTATTGGCCGGGCCATCTGCCTGGAACTGGCCGAGCAGGGTGCCAACATCCTGGCCACCGACATGCTGGTTGATGAACTTAATGAAACCGCCAAACAGGTGCAGGCCAAGGGCGTTGGTTGTGCCACTGAAGTGTGCAATGTGACCGACCCACAAGCCGTCGAGCATCTGATCGAGACCGCCATTGAGAAGTTCGGCAAGCTGGACATTATGGTGAATAACGCCGGCATCACGCGTGATACGTTGGTGCTCTCGATGACTGATGAGCAGTGGGACGCGGTGCTGAATGTCAATCTGCGGGCGGTATTTCTGGGCACGCGCGCGGCGGCCAAGGTGATGTTGCGGCAGCGTGGTGGTCGGATCATCAATATGGCCAGTTTTTCCGGCTTGTCGGGCAACGCCGGCCAGGCGAATTATGCCGCCAGCAAAGCCGGAGTGATTGGGCTGACCAAGTCAGTGGCCAAGGAGATGGCCAAGCGCGGCGTAAATTGTAACGCCGTCGCGCCGGGCTTTATCGCTACTGACATGACTGATGCGTTGCCGGATAAGATCAAGGATGCCGCCAGGAAAATCATCCCGGCACAGCGCATGGGGCAGCCGGAAGAAGTGGCCCAGGTGGTGGCGTTTCTGGCCGGACCAGCCTCGAGCTATATGACCGGCCAGGTCCTCTCGGTTGACGGCGGTTTGCATATGTAGTAACCGGGAGGCGGGGTGCTCGAGTAGCAGGGATGCGAAGTCGCCGGATAATCAACACTACATATCTGGGGCCGCCACTGGAGACCGGAAAAGAATCTTTATGTCGTTGTCTTGTTCATAAGGGAGTGTGACATGCCAGGCACGCGTAAAAATATAGCCAGAATCGGTATTCTGACCGGTGGCGGCGATTGTCCCGGGCTAAACGCGGTCATCCGCGTGGTCACCAAAGCTTCGCGCATGAAGCTGGGTATCGAGGTGATTGGCGTCGAGGATGGTTTTCTGGGTTTGATTCGCAATCGCATGCGCGTATTGACCAACGAGGCCGTCTCCAACATCCTGACCGTGGGGGGCACGATCCTCGGAACCAGCAACCGGGCTGATCCAACACACTTCGCGGTTGGTGAGGATGACAGCGGCAAACCGATTTTCAAGGATGTTAGTAACCGGGTGCTGGAGCACATCCGCGAGCGCGAGATCGATGGATTGGTATGTATTGGTGGCGATGGCACCATGTCGGGAGCCGCCAAGCTCATCGAGCAAGGCATCCCCTGCATTGGCGTACCAAAGACCATCGATAACGATCTGATGCATACGGATATAACTTTTGGTTTCATGACCGCGGTGCAGACCGCCACGGAATGTCTGGACCGCATCCATTCCACGGCGTCGAGTCACCATCGCGTGATGGTCGTTGAACTCATGGGGCGCAATGCCGGTTGGTTGGCGTTACATGCCGGGCTGGCCAGCGGGGCGGATGTGATCCTGATTCCGGAGATTCCTTACAGCCTGGATTCGATATGTGATACCTGCCTGGAGCGCTCCAAGCACGGTAAGCGTTTTACCTTGATCGCGGTGTCCGAAGGGGCACGTCCGAAAGATGGCGAGCAGGTGGTCAACAAGATCGTGCACGACAGTCCGGATCCGATTCGGCTGGGGGGCGTGAGCACGGTCCTGGTTGAGCAGATCGCGGCCCGTACCCACCTCGAAGCCCGCGCCACGATTCTGGGGCATATTCAGCGTGGCGGCACGCCCGTGGCCGCGGATCGGGTACTGGCGATGCAGTTCGGTCATAAAGCCGTCCAACTGGTGGCCACGCGGGAATGGGGCCAGATGATCGTCATGCAGCAAGGCGAAACCCAGTTCGTGCCCATCTCGGCGGTAGCCGGTCAACAACGCATGGTGCCCCTGGATGATCCGCTGCTGGGTGTGGCCCGCGCTGTTGGGACGTGCATGGGCGACCGAGTAACAGCGTGACATGAACAGACGGTTGACCAACGTGATCTGGTTACTGGTGGGGGGCTTGCCGCTGAGTTGGTTCCTGTGGACACACCGGCCTCCGCCGCGACCGGCACTGGTGGCCGCGGCGCTATTGCTCTGTGCCGTGTTGCTCAATTTCATCGGCGCCCTACGGCGACGCCTGGCACTGCGGTGCTGGCTGCGGATTCTGATGCTGGTGGTGGGTGTGGCGACGCTGGCGGGTGTTCTGGCGGTACGCTGGTCAATGCAGCAAACACTGGAAACGCTATCACCCACGAACATCCAGGCTCGCGACGTCCTGGAAAGCAGCGTGCATGGCGCGCTGTGGCTGGCGATCACGCTGGGATATTTACTCGTGTCGGTGCTCTTATTGCCGCCTGATGTCGAGCGGTCGCGGGTCGAATCCGAGAGCACGGGGAATGCCGAGGAGCAGTCGGGACCTCCTTGATACGAGATTCGCGTTGAGCGGCTCGGTGGGAACCTCGCCCTCCCTATATACTGGATGGTTACTGAATTCACCGGGCACTTTGCGAATTGGTGGCGGGGGGCTTATGTTATGATTTGTGGTCGCTGGCCGTGGCGGGTAGAGAACCGCCCGCGTGAAGCGACATGAAATAGGTGATTTATGCCCGGAATTCTGTGCGAACATTGCACGGGGGCCTGCTGCCGATACATCGCGCTACCGATCGAGACGCCCGACACTCGTCCAGAGTTTGATGATATCCGCTGGTATCTACTGCATGAGAACATTTCCGTGTTTGTCGAAGATGGCGAGTGGTTTATTAATATGGTGACACCCTGTCGGCACCTGCAAGCGGACAACCGCTGCGGTATCTACGCGACGCGGCCGCGAATCTGCCGGCAGTACACTACTGAAAAATGCGACTATCACTCGGGCGACTACGGCTGGGAGCAGCACTTTACCTGTCCCGAGCATTTGGACGAATACGTCCGCGAGTTCTTCCGCGAGAGTAGGAAAAAAACCGGGAAGAAGCGAAAGACGTCCAGCAAATTGCCCATGGGGCACGCGCCCCACGAGCCGCATAGAGTCCAGGAGTCCCGTAAAAGCAAAATGGGGATTCCCAGTACTATCCGCGCCCGCCAGGCGCACGAACGCCTGGCCACGGCCAGGACTGATATCAGTGGTGTGCCACTGCCGGGCCTGGGAGGTCAGGAATGAAGATACAATCTCCGCCCGGGATGCGTGACTTCTACCCGGACGTGATGCGCGTTCAGAACTGGCTCTTCGACACCTGGCGACGTGTCTCGCGTTCTTTCGGCTTCGAGGAATATGAAGGGCCGATCTTCGAATATCTCGACTTGTATACGCTCAAGAGCGGCGCGGGCATCGTCAGCGAGCTCTTCAACTTCGAGGATCGTGGCGGCCGGCGCCTCGCCATCCGTCCCGAGATGACACCCACGCTGGCCCGCATGGTCGCCGCCCGGGCCAAGGCGCTGCCGCGCCCGATCAAGTGGTTCAGCATTCCGCGTATGTGCCGGGCGGAAAAACCGCAACGGGGACGTTTACGCGAGTTTTTCCAGTGGAATCTGGATATTCTCGGCGTGGAAGATGTACTGGCGGATGCCGAGGTGATCGCCGCCGCGGTGACGTTCCTGCGTGAAGTGGGTCTGACCGCCGAGGAGGTGGTCATGCGGATCAGCAGCCGGCCGATCGTGACCGCCGTGCTGACCGGACTGGGAATCACACCCGACCGTGTCAGTACGGCGTTCGAGTTAATCGACCGTTATGAGAAGCTGGGGCAGGAGGAGTTTGGACGTTGCTGGACTGAATGCGCGCCGCAAGTTCCGTGTGAAAAGGTCATGCGGCATCTGGAACACGTGGATATGAATCAGTGCTTGGCGCTGGCGGCCCAGGCCGGCGGTGAGGCGGCGGAATCGTGCACACAACTTCGTAACCTGTGGAACCGGTTGACCAATTTCGGTGTAAACGCTTTCTGCGAGTTTGATCTGAAGATCGTCCGCGGGCTGGCGTATTACACCGGTATTGTCTTTGAGGTGGGCGCGCGCCAACAGGGCTTGCGGGCCCTGGCCGGCGGTGGACGCTATGATAACCTGACCGCGCTGCTCGACGGGCCACAGGTTCACGGCGTCGGTTATGGCATGGGCGACGCACCGATGCTGGAGCTGTTACGCGAACTCAAGCGGCTGCCGAATATCCAGGGTGACCTGGACGTCTTCGTGATCGACGCCGCCGAGGAATATTTCCCGCGCGTGCTGGAAATCACCACGATATTGCGGCAGAGTGGTCTGAAGTGTGACTTTTCATACAAACGGCAGAACGTCGGCAAGCAGTTCAAGCAAGCGGCCAATCGCGGCGCGCGCTATGCGGTGGTGGTCGGAGCCGAGCTGGATCAGCAGGATCAACTGACGGTCAAGAATCTGGCTACTGGACAGCAGGAGTTGGTGAAAGCGGCGAGCTTGCGCGCAGAGCCGTTGGAGACGTTAGAGAAGGTATAGCGCCGTTTGCAATTGAAAGGGGCTGCGGGAATTCAGTAAGGTGTCCCCGGAATTCCCCGGAATTCCCCCGGAATTCCCCAGTAAGGTGTCCCCGGAATTCCATGGTGGTTTGACAGGAATGCCGTGATGTTCAGACAGCATGGATGGAGCCGCTTCCTGCTTGTACTGCTCGGGCTATTAATTGGACTTGCCATCATTGCTGGCATAGTCCGGGTACAGTCCTTGTTGGCCAAGGCGAAGCGAATTAGTATTGGCCCGCCCATTCCGACTGGTCCGGCGCTCCCTTGGCCGGCCCCGCCGATTGACCAGGCCCTCACCCCGCAACGGCATGTCCTCGTGGGGTTGGTTGAGCAGCCGAGCACCAATCGGCACCCATTCGAGCCCTCGGCCCTCGTTGACGTGGAGAACTGGCTGTCGGCGTGTCCGGTGGACGAGCAGCGCGGACTTGGGTACGACGCGCAAGGTCGTTGGCTGGAAGCCTGGGTCACGGGCCGCCCAGCAGGTCGGCCTGTACCCGTGATGGAGACCGGCGCGCGGTTTGTTGTGATTGTTGGCAAATCGCCGGGGGTCATCAGTGGACCCGACTGGGACGTTCTCGGAGACGCCTCCGAATTAATCGCTGTATATCCGTACACCGATACGGTCGTCGCGGAAGCGAAGCGGATACTCCGGTTGCAGGGACGCTACGATGTGACCACGAGCAGCCCGGCTCATGCCCCATGAGTATCCGAATAGAGTTGTGCGTCCCGCTCCGCTGTGAGTGCGCGACGTGATCGACAGGAGTTCCAGGGACCGTAGTTCCGGGGACAGCGGAGAGTTCCGGGGAGAGAGTTCCGGGGACAGGAGAGTTCCGGGGACAGCATACTTAATTATTGACGAGAGTTCCGGGGACAGCGAGAGTTCCGCGGACAGCATACTTAATTATTGAAGCGAGTTCTGGGGACACGGGCGAGTTCCGGCCGTGAGTTTCGCTGGTGCGAGAATCCTTTCTCGCACCCGCCTGCGCTGGGAGTCACTTTCCGCTTATCGCAGGATAGGAATCCTGCCAGAGGTGGTGCGAGATAGGAATCTCGCACCAGCTTAGATAGTGCGAGATGGGAATCTCGCACTAGCTTATTGACCGGTTACAAACCGGTCCCACATGGGGGCCTATGCATTGGGCACGAGGCGGCCGCGTTGGTCCCAGCAGCGGACTTCGACCTGGTCGAGGCCGTAGTTGGGATTGATTTTGATCGAGATCGTACGCTGGTTGGTAGTCTCCAATTTGTTCAACTGGGCGCGCTTGCGGTTGAGCAACAGCAGGCCGACTTCCGACGATACGGTAGCTTCAATCAATTGCACCTGCTCGCGGATGACGTTGAGCTGAATGTTACGCATCACGTCGAGGATCACGGATTCAGGAGTTTTGATCAGCCCCGTGCCATGGCAATGCTGGCAGTCCTGGTAAGCATTGCGGGTCAGGCTGGCCCGCTGGCGTTGGCGGGTCATCTCAATAATCCCAAATGCGCTCATGCGCAATATCTTGGCGCGCTCTTTATGCTCCTTGAGTTGGCGGATCAGGCAGCGCTCGATGTCGCGCTTATGCGATTCCTGGCGCATATCAATGAAATCGCAAATGATCACGCCACCCAGATCGCGTAGCCGGAGCTGGCGGGCGACCTCGTCAGCCGCTTCCATGTTGATCTTGAAGGCGGTCGTCTCGGCATCATCCTCGGCCCGGAAGCGCCCGCTATTGACGTCGATCGCCACCAGGGCCTCGGTCTGGTCGATTACCAATGAGCCCCCGGATTTCAGCGGCACATGCCGCGAATGCAGGCTGTTCAGTTCAGCCTCGATCCGGCGTTTGTGGAAAATCGGCTCGGGAGAGTCATATTCCTGAACCACGTCGCCCGAGCGCGGACTGAAGATGTGCAGGAACTCGCGGGCATGTTTGGCCATGGCGACGTCATCCACGACGATGCGGCCGATGTCGGTCGTGTACAAATCGCGGATGGTACGAATGACCAGGTCGGATTCGCGGTATAGCTCGGCGGGCGCCTGCTCGTTCTTGATCCGCTGCTCGACGGTCTTCCATAAGCGCGTGAGGTATTTCAGGTCGCTCTGCAATTCACGCTTGGTGCGACCCTGCGCGGCGGTGCGGGCGATGAAACCCACATCCGCGGGCAAGTCCAGTTCGGCGAGATGATTGCGCAACTTGATCCGTGTATCCTCGTCCTCAATCCTGCGCGAGACACCCAAACGGGACATGCCTGGCATCATGACCACATAACGACCCGGTATGCTGGCATATGTTGAGAGTGTCGGTCCCTTGGTTCCGATGCCCTCTTTGGTGATCTGCACGATAACATGCTGACCGCGTTTCAGGCAGCGTTGGATGGGCGGCCGGTTACGCCGCGGCATTTTCCGGCCCACGTTCTCGGTGGCGGATCCGCCATTCGGGAAGTATTTCGGGTGCAGGTCGGAGATGTGCAGAAAGCCGTTCTTATCGAGCCCGAAATCGACAAAGGCGGCCTGGATACTCGACTCGACGTTTGTGACGACGCCTTTGTAGATGTTGCCGACGTGGTTTTCAGATGAGGCCCGTTCGATATAGATCTCTTCGAGTTTGCCCTGGTGCAGGATGGCAATGCGACATTCCTCACCCGGTACCACGTTGATGATCATTTCTTTCGTCAGGACCTCGTCCGTTTTCCGGGCCGCGGGTTTAACCGGCGGGGCTTCCGCTTTCGGGGCCGCCGGCTGATCATCTCGGCGCCCGCCACGCCCGCGCCGGCGCCGCTTGTTCTTCTTCAGAGCGGGCTTCTCTGTGTCGAATTTCTCCGTAACGGGCTTCTTCGTGTCAGGCTTCTCCGTTGGCTCAACATCAGCTACAACAGCCTGCTCGCCGTTGGATTCAGGTTCGGGTTGCTGCTCTTCAGGCTTCGCGGCCGGCGGTTCAGCCAGCTCGCTCGGCTCGGTTGATCCGGTGGTATCCCGCGTGGCACGCCGTTGTCGTCGCAGACGGCGTTTCTTGCTCGCCGAGATATTTGTGGGCAGGCTCGGTTCTTCCGGTGGTACTGGTTCTTCAGCAACCGGCTTCGGAGTTTCAACAGCCGGCTCTGCTGGCTCGACGTTTTTGGAACGTCGCCGCCGCCCACGACGGCGTTTCTTCCGCGCTGGGGAGACTTCCTCGACCGCGGTTTGTGTTTCTTCTGGTGTTTCGTCCGCGGCCGGGGATTCTTCGTGGGCCGATTCAGGATCTCGCTTGGCTTTGGCGGGAGCCAGCATAATAGGAGTCGGCTCTGGTTCGAGTATTTCTGTCTGCTCGGACGCTTGTTCCTTGGTAGGCACCGGAGGCGGTGGCGCTGGCACTTCATCGAACGGCAGGGGGGCGACCGGTGGAAACCGGATGATAACCGCGCCCTCCGACGTTTCAATCTGGGCGTTTGGGCTGAGCGGTTTGACCGCCGGGCGGCTGCTCTTGGATTCCGCCGGACGCGCTCTGGTCTTGGCCGTTCGCTTGACCGTTTTCTTGCTGGTGGCTTTCTGCCTAACGGAAGCCGTCTTGGAAGCCTTACGTTTGGTCTTCACTCCGAGAGAAGACTCATGGTCGGTCGCGGGCTTCTCGGGAGCCACGCCGGCCTGGGGGTCCTCGGCGCGGTTGATGGTATTACGAGTTTTCCTGATCTTCTTAGTGGTGACTGATTTCTTTTTCGTTGCCAAGGTCTATCCCTTTCGGAGGAACCGGGGCACCCCCAGTGCTCGTCAGTTCCATGTCCCAGTTGACCGCCGTCCGCCGCACGCGATGTGTGTACGCGTCGGCGGCGAGGCCTAATTCCGTGATAATCTCTGACGGTCGGGCAGAACGCTGGTCAATAACTTCCAGCCGCATCCGCAATACCGAGCCGTCGATCCCCAGTAGCTCAATAAAAGGTCGGATGTCCAATTGCCGCGGTACTGGCATGTTGTAATTACGGCGTTGGACAATAATGTGTTCCCGTTCCAGCAGCGCTGGCAGGCGGGGAGCCACCGTCCGGGCGTCGCGCATTGAAAGTGGCACAACGTACTCCACCACCCGCGCATGTGGTTTGCCTGGTGGCAACGGGGCTAGTATTTCGCGCAAGGTGCACTGCGCCGGCAGGACCGCTGCCAGGCTTTCGGTCAGTTGCTTGGTGTCGGATTCCGCGCGCAGTTCAACAACGGCCAATTGACATTCGGAGGCGATCCCCACCCGCCGAGGCAGTGGCAATGACATGCGCGGCAATGGATTGAATCCCTGGGAATAGCGCAATGGCCAGCCGGCTCGGACCAGGGCCCGGGCCAGCAGGCGCAGCTCGTCATGATGTGAGAGGAAGCGCAAATCCCCATCGAGTGTATACCAGGCGGCCACTCGATAGCGTTCCTGATCAGCCATCACAGGGCCTCCGCCGGCAGAATCTTGCGGGCTTCCTGGCGCAAGTAGTTCAATACCTGGCGATCAGCGTCAAAACGCATCACCTTGCGCGCGATCTGTTCGCAACGTTTGACGGTAGTTGAGCGAATTAACTGCTTGATCTCCGGGATATCCTTGGGTGCCATCGAAAGCGACCGCAGCCCCAGTCCTACCAGTAGTTGGCCATACACCGCCGAGCCCGCCATCTCACCACACAAACTCACCTCCACGTCAACCTGCCGTCCGGCGCGGATGACCTGGTGGATGAGCTTGAGCACCGCCGGATTGTGCGGCGAGTAGAGATAGGCGACACGTTCGTTGCTACGATCAGCGGCCAGGGTGTACTGTGTCAGGTCGTTAGTGCCAATACTCAGGAAGGCGACTTCTTTTGCGAAGGTTTGCGCGAGCAGCGCCGCGGCGGGCGTCTCGACCATCATGCCGACGGGCACATCCCGACGATAAGCCAAACCCTCTTCATCGAGGTCTTCCATCACATCGGCCAGGGTGGCCTTGGCCTGGCGTAGTTCCATGAGTGTCGCGATCATGGGAAACATGATGTGCACGTCGCCCTCGACCGTGGCGCGTAACATGGCGCGCAGGTGTGTTTTGAACATATCCAGGTTGCGCAGGCAGAAACGTAGCGAGCGCAAGCCCAATACCGGATTGGCACACTGCTGGCTGTCCATGGAGGGCGAGAGCTTGTCAGCGCCCAGGTCAATGGTTCGCAATACCAGCGGTTGCCCACGACAAGCCTGGGCCGCCGCGCGGAAAGCCTCATATTGTTGTTCCTCGGTCGGCGGCCGCCCGGCCGAGAGGTACAGAAATTCGGTGCGAAACAATCCAATACCCTGCGCTCCACCCGCCAACGCGCTGCCGACTTCCTCGGCCATCTCGATGTTGGCCATCAGCCGAATGTGTACATCATCGCGGGTCACCGCGGGCAGATCGCGTAAGCCCTGTAGCTCGATCTCGAACCGCTTGTATTCCTGTTGCAGTTGGCGATAACGCTCGATGGTATCGGCGTCGGGATTGGCAATTACGATTCCGTGCGTACCATCCACGATGACGGTATCGCCGCCGGAAATGTCAGTGGTGACTTGACTGAGACCCACCACGGTGGGAATCGAGCGCGTGCGCGCGATGATCGCCATGTGAGAGGTTTGACCACCGACATTCAACGCGAATCCCAAAATGTGCCGGCGGTCGAGCGAAACGGCCTGTGAGGGTGTCAGGTCATGCGCCACAATAATGACCGGCGCGGTCAATCGCGCGATATCCTCGCGCGCCCGGCCCAGGATATGGCGCAAGACACGCTTCTCAATATCAAAAAGATCGTGCACGCGTTCCTGAATGTAGGGATTAGGTACGGCGCGGAAGGCTTTCTGCTGGCGGTTTAGCTCATGACTAAAGGCGTACGCGGCGGTATACAATTGTCCCTTGATCAACCTGACAACCGTGTCGCGCAACTTTGGATCAGCGATGAATTTCTCATGAAACTCGAAAATGGCGGCGGTTTTATCCCCCAAGCGGCGCGCGGCCGCCGCGCGCAACTCATTTACTTCGTCGCGCGACGCGGTCAGCGCCGCATCGAGTCGGCGAACTTCATCAGAAGCCTGGGAAGGCGGGATGGTCCGGCGTGGAATGCGAAATTCTTCCGCATCCAGAACCAGAGCCGAACCGATCGCCACCCCGGGCGCTGCACCGATACCTTGTTTCGCGATCATCTGCCGCGGTCACCGCGGCGCGGCGGGCCCGTCACTCGGTCCGAGCCGCGCCTAGCCGTTTCATTTCGTTACGCTTCGCCAAAGCCTGATTCGATCAACGTTACCAGCGCCCCGATAGCTTCCTCGGCGTCATTGCCCTCGGCAATCACCCGGACGGTGGTGCCGTGCGTGGCCACGAGCATGAGCAATTCCATGGGGCTGCGTCCGTCGGCCTGCCGTCCCTCACAATGCACGGTGACGTTCGCCTGATAGCGCTGCGCGATATCAACGAACTGCATAATAGGACGGAAGTGCAGCCCCTCCCTGTTTGGAATAGGTACGTCACGTTCAAAGACCACGCTTGGAACCATCGGTTGCGCGCCGTAGCGCTGAGGCTGCCTGAGGGTTCAGCCTACGCCACGAGCGATTTCTCATCGGCTTCCTTTAACAAGTCGAAAATCTTCTCTGGGTCGTCCAACTGACGCAGGAACTTGCGGAATTTTTCCTGCTGAAGATGACGAAAGACCAGATCCATCGCGCGCAGATGCTCCTCGGGCTGATCGGCCGGGCTGGCGATCAAAAAGACCGCGTAGACCGGCTCACCATCCAGCGAGGAGAAATCTATCCCACGGCTGCTGCGCCCGACGGCGGCCACGACGCGTGTCAAGCCCTCAATCTTGGCATGCGGCACAGCCACTCCTTTCCCAAATCCCGTTGTTCCACGCGTACGTTCACGAGTCACGATAGACTTAATCACAGATTCCGCGGTATCCAGATCAATCAGCTTACCCGCTGACAACAACTCAACTAATTCGCGAATAACCCCATTGCGGTCTGGTGCCTGTAATTCCGCTATGATCGAATCCGAATGGATGAGGTCGAGCAACTTCATACACGCTCCATTGCCTGAACCGGCGGTTATTGCTCTGGGATGATGTCCTGTGAAGACCGGGGCGGATGCTTCCGGTTGCGGATCCGTTCCTTGTGCCGCGTCAATTGACGCTCAATTTTATCCAGCAGCAGGTCGACGGCGGCAAAGACGTCTTCCTGTTCCTCGGTGGCCACGAACGGATCGGACCGATCAGTATGGACTATGATTTCCACATTGTGGATGCCATTTTTGCCATCCAGCACCATATCGATCGCCTGAATCCGATCGTAGAAACGGGTCAGCTTCCAGGCCTTGTCCTCGCAATATTGCTTGAGAGTATCACTGACGCCCATATGCCGGCCTGAAATGGTCACCTGCATGAACCTATCTCCTTCTATCTACATGGCCCGCGCATGACATCGAGTCCATGCTCATGTCGTTAAACCGGGCCATACGCGCGCGCATCCATACGCGACAACATCATGCCAGCGCCACCGCGCCTTGCCAGAATGAAGCGTGTGACTGCTGAATGTCAGTCTTATTGTCTTCTGCCGTGGCGAATGTAGCGGATAAATCGCGGTTCCGTCAAGGCTCACTAGCATCTGACCATCGGGATCATTCCTCCCATGACGCGTGGCTGGATATGGGCAGCGGGGGGTAAAGGACTGCAACGAAACAGTTTACGATAAGCGGGGCTGCCGGTTTGGTCAGGTTCCGGTAAGTTTGGGTTGCTACGTATGGAATTCTCGGCCTCACTTTAGCATCATGGTGGATTCGCGCGCGATCAATAGCGGCGGTACTAACACCTGCTGCGGAGTGTCCATGCGGGTCTTCTGCACCCGCTGTAATGATGTTTCCATCGCCCGCCGGCCGATCTCCTCGCCACAGAAATCGACGGTGGTCAGCGTCGGAGTCATGTGCACTCCGATACGTTCGTTGCCTTGGCCCATGATGGCGATATCCCGGCCGGGTTCCCGACCAGCTCGCAGGCAGATGGTCCAGATGTTGATTGCCAGGAAATCATCGCTCGCGGCGATCGCGCGAACACTCTCCAGGCGGCTAAGCAAGAGGTCCTCTGGTAAGCTGCCCGAGTAACGGGAGGACCAATCCAGAGTGACCGTATCCGGATTAATGTCATGTTGGCGACAGATCTCCTGGAAGCCGTTCAACCGCTCGTTAGTGGCGTGGCCAGGTGTGTGCACATAGAGAATATCACGGTGGCCGTTCTGGAGCAGATGGCGGGCGACCAGCCGGCCCGACTCGGCCTGATCCGGTGTCAGCACGTCCGCGGTGATTCCATCTACTGCACCACAGGCCACCAAAGGTTTGTTTTCGATCCGCTCGCGCAATGCGCTCGCCAGGCTACTATCCAAAGAGGTAGCCATCAGGATGCCATCAATCCGCTCAGTTACCGTGGCATGGATAGCCTGGAGCTGGTGTTCAGGATCAGGGCCCAATTCGGCGACGTGCACGGCGTAGCGAACATTCTGAGCTTGAGTGATCGCCCCGCGCAGGAAAGCGGCCGCAAATACGGAGTGCAAATCATCGAGTAATACGGCGATGGCGTAGCTGCGCCCGGTCGCCAGCGAGCGGGCCGCCAGGCTGGGTGCATAACCCAGTTTCTCGCAAACCTCTAACACACGCTGTTTGGTTTGGGCACTGATATCCGGGCGGTCGTTGAGGGCCCGGGAGACTGTTCCACGAGACAAACCGGTCTGACGACTGATGTCTTCGATAGTGACTTTGGCCATGTCCGCGCCCCAACTTATCGTGGCTTCCCCGTGACAGCGGTTCACACAGACGGTCCCGATCTGATCACACGTTCCGCGTGACCTCATTCTAACCTAGTGGCTCAATTGTTCAAACTCCCAAAATATTGTTCTGTCAAGATATTCGACAGATGGGATAATGCCGCGAAACATGCCGCTGGGCGCCAGAAAAACCCCCGCCGGCATACCTGGCGGGGGCTCTTATTCGAGTCGTGAGCTTGATTTGCACCCTGCCGGGTGCGGCGACTAGGGCTTGAGACCTACTGTCTCGGCCATTAGCTGCGGGACGTCCTGAATCCCGATCTGGCCGTTGTACTGCTCGGCCCGATACAGGGACGAGCTCATGAAACGGACCCCGGGATCGGTGTCAGAGACGTTGACGGTGTCCATCAGGTCCTGTGCTCCGCCCTCCGAGTGCCGCAGGCCGAACAGGTGCCCGGCCTCATGCCCCGCCACGTTGCCGATAGTCAGGCCAATCGCCGAAGCATCCAGGGTCGGGAACGCCTCCGCGATCGTGCCGGTGAAGACCAACGTACTGCCGGTGAGCGTCTCGTTACGCGGGTCGATGTAGTCCGCGATGCCGAACAGGTCATAGAAGAAGAGTGTCACCCAACTGCCCCACTCGTCCGCGAAGTGGATGGTCTGGTACGGCTGGGCCGGGGGAGCACCGTCGTCGCTGGTACTGAAGACGACGTTGTAGTCGCCGTAAAGTTCCTGCAGACGCGCGACAATCGCGGCTTTGATGATGGCGGTCTCCGGCGCGCCCCAGTTCCCATCCAGCCTCACGGCGTCAAAGGCCGGGAAGTCGAGCGGCCCGACATCGGCCACCTTGATACTCTGTCCGGCCTCGAAATCCAGGTAGACGCGCTGTGGCCGTGGTGTCAGCCCGACGTTGGGCTCAACCCGCACGGACACGCTGGAGCCGAACGTTATGTCGAAGCAGGTCGGCGGGCGGCAGCCATCGACCACGACGAAGTAATTGGGGCTGTCGTGACCGATGATAAGCTTGGCGTCCGGCGTGAAGAGGATGTAGCTATTCTGGTACCAGGCAAACACCTTTTCCTGGGCGTCCATGACCAGGACGCTGAACACCTCCCGGTCGTAAAACTCCCCGTAGCCGGGTGTAGTCAGCAGGCTGAGGTACAGCCGGTCGCCCTCCCGCAGGGGGCCGAGATCGAAGATCTGCCGGTTGGGCGTGGGAGCCACGACGATCATGGCTTCATTGTCAACCAGGGGGATCCGGGGGGTGAACTCATCCACCGAGGCTGTGAAGGGCCGGACCACGCTGACGCGCGTGTTGGCGTACGACCGCGCCGGATTGGTGCGGTCCGTGTCCAGCTCAGCCCATAAGTAGTACTGCGCGGGGTACTGCTCGTCCGTCAGCACGCTCAAATCCAGCGCGACCGGGATCGTAATATTCAGGTCGTTGCCATTGGGTGGATTCGTGTCGAGCTGGATATCGTTGCGGGCCGCCACACCCAATAATACCCGCATGCCATCGGCCGAGAAGGCCAGTGCTTGAATTGCCGAGATACACGGCTCAAAGGTCTCCACCTCGTCACCACTGGCGACGTCCCACAGTATGGCACTGCCGTCCACGCTGCCGGTCAGGATCTGCAGGCCGTCCGGCGAGAAAGCCACCGCCGCCACGCGGTCGGAATGTCCCGCGAAAGTCCGTATCGCGGAGCCAGCAGAGAGCGTATTCCACAGGCGCGCGGTGGTGTCGTCGCTGCCGGTGAGCACGAATTCGTCGCCCGGCGAGAAGGCCACCGAGGTCACGGCGTTTGTATGTTCGTCGGCATAAGTATATAGCACGGCACCATCCTGAACGCGCCACAGCTTGGCGGTCTGATCAACGCTGCCGGTCAGCACCGAATTTGAGCTATTGCTGGAGAAAGCCACTGACGTGACCGCGAACTCGTGCCCGTCTCCTTCGCCGCTACCATCCAACGTCTGTACGATCTCGGCTGAGGCCACGTCCCAGACGATCGCGGTGGCATCATCACTGCCACTGACTACCCGTTCGCCATCTGGGGAGAACGCGACCGCGTTGACACCCAGAGGGTGACCGGCAAAGTCGCGGAGGATTGATCCACTGATCGTATTTCGCAGCGCGACCGAGCCATCATTCACGCCGTAGACATAAGTTTCGCCGTCGGGGGAGAAGGCCAGGGAAGTAACTGCTCCGGAGATGCCGCCATCCGGTGAACGCAACAGATCTCCGCTGGCCGCTTCGTAAAGGCGGATGGTCCCGTCGCGGCTGCCGGTCAGTATGAAGATGCCATCCGGCGAATACGCCACGGCGCTGACCCGGTCGGCATGGCCGGTGAAACGTCTAATAATTTCGCCGGACAGTTTGTTATACAAAACCGCCTGCGCTTCACATGGATCGTTATCGCCATCCAATCCGGCCCTGATCGTCCGGGGTACTCCCGGTTCCACGTCATAAACAGCCTGGACCCAGAGTGGCGAATCCGGTGAGACGGCGATATTTACCGCGTCAGGCGGGGGTACTCGGAACTCTATTTCCGGCTGGGGAATCCCGACCTGGATGATCTTGTCACTGGAACCCGTAACGCCAGTGTCATCCGTCACTGTCAAGCGCACACGATATGTACCGGGACTGGCAAAGGTGTGCACAACCACTGGCACAAGTTCACGTGAACCATCGTCGAAATCCCACTGGTAAGCCTGAATCTCGCCATCCGGGTCGTAGGAGTTTGATGCGTCTAAATTAAATATTGCCGGCGCCGACTCGGCAAAATCGCGGTCAACATTAATCACCGCGACGGGCGCCTCGGTGACCGAGATGATCACCGAGCGGGTTGATGACGCCCCGAGATCATCGGTCAAAGTGAGCTTCACGGTGTAATCGCCGGTGGACTGGAACGCATGTACCGGCGAAATATCCCGGCTGGTCTGATTGTCGCCGAAGTTCCACAGACGCGAGACGATCAATCCGTCGTCCGTGCTGCCGGAGGAACTGAAACGCACGGTAAGCGGTGCGATACCGCGCACCACGTCGGCGCTTAGCACTACCGTGGGGGGGACATTAAATAGGACACCACCCCCGCCGCCGCCACCACCACCGGTGCCGGGCAGGCAGCCGGATAAATCGAACTGTAACAACGTCAGGGGGATTGCCAGAGAGATCAGTACGAGAGAGCGGCGCGTGCGCATGCAATACTCCTAAGCACGGGGCTAGCGTGGTCTCTGTAAATTTCCGTTAAAGTATGGCCCGGTCCACGAGTCGTATCAAGGTCTTGAAGCCGATCGTATGATAGGAAAGAGGTGGAAAACTGGCTCTCGGGCCCCGACAATGGCCCGCATGACTACTTTGGAGCCCCCAATGGCATGCTATACACGCTGGTCGGTGCTACTGCTGCTGGTTATATTCCTGCCCGCCGGCTGCCCGGTTTCCTCCCCCGGCACCACCAGCGACCCCCTGGATAGCGGTGGAACCACCGTCGCCGGCGACGGATCCGGCGATATTGGCGGGGACACCGGGCATACTGCTGATGACCTGGAAGTCCAATTTCCGGGCTGTACCGAGCCGGAGGATGGCTATTCCTGGCGGGCCGAAGTCCTCTCGCTGGTCAATCGCGAGCGTTCACAGCGCGGTCTGGCGACGCTGGTGCTCAATGACACCCTGACGGATCAGGCCGATCAGTACGCCTGCGAGATGATCTACTACGGCTTTTTCGACCACGTTAATCCGATTACCGGCACGGAATTGCCCGATCGGGCGGCGGAGTTCGGCTACGAATATTACACGATTGGCGAAAATCTGGCCGCCGGCCAGCGTTCGCCCATCGAGGCCATGCAAAGCTGGATGAACAGCACCGGCCACCGCGACAACATTTTAAGTCCGATATTCACCGAAATCGGCATCGGCGTCCGCGCCGGCGGCACCTACGGCTACTACTGGGTGCAGGAATTCGGCCTGCCGCAGTAGGGGGAACAAGGTAACAGGGTGACAAGGGGGGGTCGTCCTACGAATTCCCGCGTGTCAGTCCCGGAGACGCCGATTGCAGGCCCACATTTGAATGGTGCGTCAAGGGACGCGCCCCACATTACCTTTCACGCCGCGGGGATTGAGGGTAGGCTCTTAGGGGTGAACAGGGCAATCTCTGTGAAAGGAGACAGTACGATGCTTGACGCGCTAAAACGCTTGGGGATGATCGGGATCGGCGCGATTTCGATGGCCGAGACCGAAATTCAAACAGTGGTTACCGAGCTGCGGCACAAGGGAGAGCTCAGCGAGGAAGAAGGCCAGAAGGTGATAAGTGACTGGCGCGAACGTATCGCTTTGAACAAACGGGACGTGAAGGAGATGGCAAGCAAGGCGGTCCAGGATGCTCTGAAAGCCGCTGGAACGCCAACCCGCGAGGAATTTGACGAGCTGGCAAAGCGCCTGGAGAAGCTGGAGAACAAGCCTGGTGAGGCGCAGCCATAGCGGTGGTGACCACTGGCTTGGCACATCGCGTCCGCAACGTCAAAAGACTCGCGGAGATTCTACGCGTGCTCGTCCGGCACGGGTTCGGCGAGATCGTGGCACGCCTGAATTTGTTCCACGCAGTACCGGCCTCGATAGCCGCCGGCCTCAATCTGCTACGCAGGTCCACGAAAACGCCCGCCTCTCGCGGCGAGCGCTTGCGCGCCGTGCTCGTCGAGCTTGGACCCACATACATCAAGCTGGGCCAGGTACTCAGTACCCGGCCCGACCTGATCCCGCCCGACGTTTGCGCCGATCTGGAAGAGCTACAAGACCGCGTCCCGTCGGTCTCGGACTCTGAAGCCGCAAAGGTCGTTTCCGAGGAGTTGGGCGCGCCACCTGGCAGAGTTTTTGGCAGTTTTGGTGAAAAGCCGATAGCGTCGGCCTCAATCAGTCAAGTGTATCGGGCTACGCTGAAAGACGGCACGGCGGTGGCGGTGAAGGTCCAGCGACCGGGAATTGCGGCGCTTGTCACGGCCGACATCGAGCTACTCGAATCGGTCGCCGCGTGGATCGTACGCCACGGCGTGAGCACGCCGGGGTTCGACCCGCTCGGTAGCGTGAACGAGTTCTCGCGCTCGATTCGACGCGAATTGGATTTTGTACACGAAGCGCGAATGGTAGAGCGTTTCGCCCGAAACTTTGCGTCGTCCGAGACCGTCCATGTTCCGAAAATCTACTCCGATCTGAGCACGTCACGCGTCTTGACGATGGAGTGGATTGCCGGGACGCCGGTGCGCGACGTCGAGAAGCTGCGAAAGCAGGGCCACGACCTGTGCCGCGTCGCGCATAACGGCTTGGATGTGGTCCTCAAGCAAATCTTCGAGCACGGCCTGTTCCATGCCGATCCGCATCCGGGGAACATATTCGTCCTGCCTGGTGACGTGATCTGTCTATTGGACTACGGCATGGTCGGTCAGGTCATGCCCGACGACGGCGAGCGGTTCGCCACCTTGCTGCACGCCATTTTTGGCAAGGACGTTGAGCAGGCGACTTCGGCGGTGCTGGACCTGGCCGAGGCCGACGCGGGAAAGGACCGCAAGGCCCTGCAGCGCGATCTGCACGAGTTCATCGAGTTTGACGCCGAGCAGATCATGAAAGGGATGGCGTTCGGCGAAGCGATGAACCGCCTGGTCCGCACGCTTCGTGAACACGAGCTGGTGCTGCCCGCCAAGCACACGCTATTAATCAAGGCTCTGGCGACGATCGAGCAGGTCGGCCGCGATCTTGACCCGAACCTTGATCTGGCAAAGCTGGTTCGCCCGTACATCGTGCAACTATTGAAGCGTCGGTATTCAGCCCGGCGGGTGCTGAGCGACGTGTCGCGCGCGATGCGTGATATGATTGTGCTGGCGCGGTTGTTGCCGGGCGATGCCCGAGAGCTGGTTGCATCTTTCAAGAGCAGCGGTTTCAAGATATCGCTTCGCCAGGAGGATATTCACCGTGTCACGGAGTCGTACGAGCGATCCGCGAGCCGCATGACCTTCGGGATGATAATCGGCTCACTGATCGTCGGCTCTTCGCTGCTTATGCAACTCTCGCGCGGCCCCAACTTCCTCGGCCTCCCGGTTCTCGGCCTCGTTGGGTATCTCCTGGCAGCCATCCTGGGCCTGGGCATGGTCTATTCAATGTGGCGATCAAGGAAGCTGTAGCGACGGGACGAAGCGAGACGAAGCCGCCAAACGCCAGGCCGGACCGGCCGTGGGTCAGGTACTGATGTTCGGTAACACGTGAGGTGATCGGGAGGGCGCGTTTCCTGCCGAGCCATTGGCACCTCAGAGCCGCAACCGTGCGACGCTGCGAACGCACCGAGCCTTACGATCCGGGATCTGCCCCGCGCTCGCCTGCCGCTCCGTCGGAGACGGTCGTCTCGTAACGCACGCCCTCGGGGACGGGGACGGGGACCGGGACGGCGATGGTGATTTTGTGGAAGATGCGGCCGTCGATGCCCATGTCGCCGACCTGTGTCTTGTTGGGGATGCCGCCGAGGGCGATGACGGCCCAGTTCTCGAACTCGAACGGCGGAATGGCGCGAAGCTGTTCGATGCTGCGCGGCAAGTCGTGGACGATGAAGCCCTTGCCGACACACCGAGCCGCCGAATATACTCCTACCGTGGCAAAGCGAACGCGGATCACGCTCACGAAGACGGAGTCAGAGTCGGAGACAGGCAAGCGTCTCATCGACATGATCCTGGACACTTGCCACGACGGCAGGCTCGACATCCGCGAGGTGGAAGAATTGCACATCTTCCTGCGCCGAGACACCTCAACCATCGCGGCGGTCCAATACCTTCGAGCCATTACTCGCGAGTGCGTGACAGATGGCACTGTCGATGACGCAGAGGCCTACCGCCTGAAGGTCGCGTTCGAGCGCGTCGTGCCCAAGGCGGTGCGGGGCGTTGTGTCGACACACTTGGAGGGCATCGGCCTGCCCGCTGTGGACGACGACGACGCTGCGCCAGCGTGGACCCGTGACGAGGCCACCGCGCGTCAAATCGAGTATATTGTCAACCTCGGCGGGGCGGTGTCACCGCAAATGACCAAAGGCGACGCATCGAAGCTGATAGGCGAACTCTTGGAGCGCAGGCCTCCGAGCCCTCGCCAGACGATGGTCCTCCGGTTCTTCAACCGCCTCGACTTGGCGCAGGCGACCAAGGACGACGTGAGCCTGTGGATCGATGAGTTCTACGCATCGGACGGGAGGTTTGAGCGGGCGTGGGACCGGTTCAAGCGCGCGACGAACCATGACCCCTTCGAACTCAACCCGACCATTGTGCCTGTGGGCGCATTCAAGGACTACCTGGAACCACGGGGCGGGTTCCTTGCCCGGGCTATCGCTCGCTTTCTCCGTCTGTTTCGCTGACCATCGTGGTCGGGGAGGCGCGCCATCTGCCCCTCCCCGAACAACTGATCGAGCATCGCCTTGACGTAGTGGCTCGCGTGCCAGTCGCAGTGGAAGTAGAAGCTGCCGGTTTTCTTGAGCACGCGGGCCAGCTCGACGCAGCGCGGCCGCATGTAGTCGATGTGCGCCTGCGTGCTAGCGTGGCGGTCCTCGTAGCGTCCAAGAAACCCGCTCGCTGGCGCTCGGGGCTCTGATCGCTCGCCCCAGAAGACCTCATAATTTCCATTGGAGTTAGGACTTTTACACAACATGCGTTTGCGTGCCATGGCGGTAGTTTACGTGGGACCTTATCCGATGGCAAAGGCCAGCGATGAAGTAGCCTCAGACCTCGCGGAGACCTCGCGGGTGGCACGGCCGTGTCGGCCGTGAAAGCGCCGGAAAGCGTTGTTGGTCGGAGACATCCGGTACAGAGCCTGGACGCTACATCGCGGCGGCCGTCAGTCGAAAAGCCGTGGCTGGTGGGGGTCTTGCGCGGAGGATTTGAATTCGCCGTCGGGGAGTTCGGTTTGGAGTAGTTGGCCGTCGCGGATTTCCTCGATGGAGCGGATGATGCGGCGGGTGCGGGCGTCGCGGGTGATTGAGTAGCCGCGTTCCAGGACGCGGCGGGGATCGTACGCCATCAATTCGTCCAGGCGGGCGGCGAGATCACGCCGGGCAGCGTGCAGCGTGTGGCGGGTGGCCAGCTTCAAACGCATCCGGGTTTGTGCCAGGTGCTCGTCGTGACGCGCCAGCCGGCGTTCGGGGGCGACGTGCCGCAGACGGTCCAGCGTGCCGCGTAAATGCCTCTCGCCACGTGAAACCGGCTGGCCCAGCAGGCGGTGCAGGTGCAACAGCCGGCGTGCCAGTTCCTCGCCGATGCGTTGGAATTGGGCGCCGGTGCCGAAATGGCGAAGCGACAATGCGGCCTGGTCCAGGTGGGATCGAGTCTGTTGAAAGTGTTCATTCGCCGCCAGGCGCAATTTCTGCTGTAGCTCATCGACGAGTTGTCGCCGATCGCGTAATCCGGCCAGTGGCCGCGCCAGTGCCTCGCAAGCCAGTGTGGTTCCAAGCCGAGCGCGGGCCAGCTCCAGGCCGTGTCGCAGCGCTCGTCCGGCTCGATTGGTGCCCGCTGTCAGTTTTTCGCGTAATTTGTCCGCTTCAGGCGTGATCAGTTCGGCGGCGGCGGTCGGGGTGGGTGCCCGCAGGTCGGCGACGAGATCGCTGATACTCACGTCAACCTCATGGCCGACCGCGCTGACGATCGGAATGCGGCTGGCCGCGATGGCCCGGGCCACGACTTCCTCATTGAAGGCCCACAGATCCTCCAGCGAGCCACCGCCGCGGCCGACTATCGCCACATCGATGCCGCCCAGAGCCTGGGCATGAACGTTCATCAGCCTGATAGCGGCGGCGATTTCCTCTGCGGCACCTTCGCCCTGCACACGGACGGGGAAAAGCAGGATCTCGGCGGCCGGGAAGCGGCGCGCCATGGTATGGATAATGTCGCGGATGGCGGCACCGCTGGGACTGGTCACCAGGGCCACGCGTTGCGGGATCGCCGGGATGGGACGTTTGCGGGCCGGGTCGAACAAGCCCGCGCGTTCCAGCCGCTCCTTTAGCTGGCGGAAGGCGATTTCCAGGGCTCCGACGCCACGCGGCTCGAGCTTGCGGACGTAAAGCTGGTAGAGGCCGCGCGGGGCGTAAACGTCGATGTTGCCCGTGGCGAGCACTTCCATGCCGATTTCGGGTTCGAATTTCAGCTTGACGGCGGCACTGCGCCACATCACGCAGGGCAGCTCACTGTCAGCATCCTTGAGGCTGAAATAGATATGCCCACTAGCCGGGCGTGAGAAGTTGCCGAGTTCGCCGATAACGTGCAATGTTGGCGGCAGGTGCCGGTTGAGCGCCCCGCGGACCAGCTCGGTAACCTGGCGGACGGTGAGCGTGGCCGGGAGGGGAGTCTCCGCAGGCGGGTGAACGCGAGTCGGATCAAATGTGAGGCGCTCTGACATGCGGGGAGCTTCCAAATGTGTTGGGGACGGTTGAGTTATGAGTTCAGAGTTAAGAATTAAGATTCACCAGCGACATCTTGCTCGATCCTCAATCCTCAAACCTCAATTCGGGTTCCCCACGGCTAAAGCCATGGGCCACCCGATCCAGCACGCAACGTATCACCACGTGGATCGCTATGCAATCTTAGCGCAAACAATGAGCCCTGACGCTGAAGTGCCAGGGCTCATTGCGGATCTCGGTCGGATATATTTCTTAACGCTTCGAGAACTGGAAGCTGCGGCGGGCTTTACGCCGGCCGGGCTTCTTGCGCTCGACGCGGCGGGCATCACGTGTGAGATAGCCGGCGTCGCGCAAGGTAGCCTCGAAATTTTCGTTGGCGGAAATCAGCGCGCGAGCCAGGCCCAGGCGTATCGCGCCGGCCTGACCGGAAGTCCCGCCGCCATTAACGTTGATCATCACGTTCCAGGCGCGGTTGGATTCCGTGGCCTCCAGCGGAGCCAGCACCACGTTACGGTCCTGGATCAGGTGGAAATATTGTTCGAGGCCGCGCTTGTTGACCGTGACTTTCCCGTCGCCGGGGAGTATCCGCACGCGGGCGACCGAGGACTTACGGCGCCCGGTGCCGTGGTGTATGAGACCTTTGGGAGGAGCCATCGTGGATGGTTGCGTGACGGCGACTGGCGTGACGACCTTGGGTGTCACCGGTGTTGGCGCAACCGTTTCGGGAGTGGACACGTCAGGTGTATCGGGAACATCGGGAGTCACCGCCAGGGGCTCGGGCTGCACGGGAGCAGCCGGCCGTATCGGGGCGGCGGGTGGCTCGGGCGATGATGGTGTCGGCTCTGGCGACGGCGTTTGCGGCTCGGTCACTTCGCTTACTCCTCGCGGATTATAGTGGCAACGGCTCGGGCTGCTGGGCCTGGTGCGGATGATCGGGACCGGCATGCAGCTTCAACTTGCTGAGCATGTGCCGGCCCAGCTTGCTCTTAGGAAGCATACGGCGAACGGCCTCAGACAAAACACGCTCGGGATGCCGTTCCAGCACGGTCTTCAAGCTGGTTTCCTTCAGCCCGCCGGGGTGGCCGCTGTAACGCTGGTAGACCTTGGTATCCGGCTTGCGGCCGGTGACCCGCACACCGCCGGCGTTAAGCACGACGACGAAGTCGCCTACGTCGACATGGCGCGTATAGCTGGGCTTGTGTTTGCCCATCAGGACGGTGGCGATGCGTACCGCCAGGCGACCCAGCACCTGGTCCTTGGCATCCACGAAATACCACTTTTGTTCAACTTCACCAGGCTTGGCCTGAAAGCATTTGTTTGCCGTCTTCATATACCTATCCCACTGGCCGGATACCCGACCCAAGTCTGATACAGAGAATCCATTATTCTACGACCTGGGCAGATGCTGTCAAGTGCCGCTAAGCTCTGTCTGACGAGGAACTTCGGGCGGATAGGGCGCCCGGGGAATCCACGCGCTGGCGGTAGGGGCTTGGATCGGAGGAGGATTGAGTGGGGAGTGAGTGACCGCCGAGGTATCAGGTACGCGTTCCGATCTGAGCCCGAAGCGCGAGCGAGGGTATGGGTAGCAATTGCGTAGTAGATCGAGGAGCCTGGCCTTAAGCCTCGCTGGCGCGTCGGGCTCGGATTGGGATAGAACGGCCGACATCCCGACAAATCGGGACAGGCTCCGTTGGCCGCTACTGGCTCACAGCCGAGACGGCTGCGGTACCCGAGTGCTGGCTGGTGCTCGGGGCTCGGATTGACGGCGCCCGCGATAGGGCGCCGCCGGGTTGGTTAGGTTATGGGCATGGGGCGCAGGCGCCCGTGCCGACGCAGTTGATGAACCAGTCAATGTCGTAGGCGTTCACTTCGCCGTCGCAGTTGATGTCGTTCGCGCAGAACAGATTACACGCGTGGCTTACGATCCAGGCGGCGGGGGTGCCGACCGCCTCAATAAAGTGATCGATGTCGTAAGAATTCGGTCCATCCGCGAGGCAGTTGGAATCGCCGCGGTAGTCCGTGCCGCCGCAGTCGCACGGGCTGGTCGCACAGGTGTCATCGGCGATATACGTGCCGCCGGCGGCGAGGCACTGGGTTTCGTTGTGCGGATCCTGCGGATCGTCGGGGTCGACGTCATAGCAGACGTAGCCGTGGCAGCAGACCGCCGTACTTGCGATGCAGGGATTCGGCGGACCGCAGTCAGTCCAGGGGCCGACCCACTCGCCGCCGGAACCGACGCAATCGGCCTCGGTCTGATCGGTGAGGCAGAACTCGTTGAAGCAACAGGCGCCCGGGGGTTGCGGACACGGATTGGGCGTGCAGGTCGTGCCCGGACCCTGGAACACCCCCCCGATGGCATCACACTCGAAGCCGAAGTTCTCGATACATTCGCCGGTTTCGATAATGCAGCAGGCACCTTCGACGCAGACGTCGTCGTTGCAGTCGGTACCGTCTCCGGCGTACGTACCGCCGATCGCGGCGCAGTCCGCGGGAGCGACCAGTTGCAGACAGCCGCCCATGCGGCAGCAGGCTCCGCGCGGTTCGCAGGTGATCTCGGCACAGGTCAGACCCTCGTGCCAGGTGGCGCCGAACTCGGCGATGCAGTCATCTTCCTCGATGTCGTCGGCGCAGATGCCGTCGCTGTAGCAGCAGGCGCCGGTGGCTCCGGGGCAGTCAATGATGGCGCGGATGGCGATGTCACCGTAGAGGATAATCGGGCAGAAGTTGTACCACTGCATACCCATGCCGATGTCGCCGTAGAGCACGTTGCGACCGTTCTGGCAGCCATCAACATCCCTGACCACACTCGGGCCGCCGTTGCCGACGTCAGTCGGGTTGTAGAACTCAAGCGCCACGACGAAGTTCTGGCCGGCAGAGAGCGATACCTCCAACGGGAGGGTCTGGGCTTCGTCCAGGTAGCGGAACTCGTTCCAGTAGCCCGGCGTCATGACCGGGCCTTCCAATATCTCCAACTGCGGTCCTGGAACGGGGAAGCTGGCACCATCGTAGACGCGGATAGCCTGTTCGAGGCTCTGGCCATGGCCCGGGGTGCCTTCCAGCCACAAAATCTGTACGGCTACCAGCGTGCCATCGCAGGGCGACGTCAGGCGGGCACCGGCCATTTCTCCCTGGATGAAATTGCCGACGATAACGACTTCGCCGCCCGCGTCGGGGATGGAGTCGTTTTGCACAACGATCTCTTCAGCGATTGCCGGCCAGGTTGTCAGTGTGATAATTAACAGACCGAGACCCATCCACCTACCAGCGCATTGCTTGTTCATCACCAAACTCCGTGATGGCTCAGATTGCAGTTCCACTACTATTTTTGCTCGTGCCAGCACTCAAATCAATGAGAAATGCTCTGGGGTGGCACGGTTCCATAGGATCATAGGAGGCTTGGTGTGTATTGTGTGCAATATAGCTGCCCGGATTCTCTGATATTAAGTACCCGGGAAGCGCGACGTGCGTCCTGGTGACCGTCCTGAAATAGCATATTAGGGGATTGCGGGTACCCGGTTAACAATTTATCGCGCCCCCCTGATATCACCGAATCCACATATTACCGGAAGCTGGCTGATCGGGGTGTCTGCCGGGAATAGATTGACTTTTACGTTTCACGTGCATTTAGTGGAGTGATACGTGTGAACTAGTATCGAGCTTTGCTGGGTAAGGTGGCTTGACAGCCATTGGTGTGGGAGCTGCTGACTTATCCGTGGATGTCTGGCGCGTGACGTGCCGCGCATTCATCGGACATCCCCAGTTGTCCGAGCCGCGACAACAACGTTATGGTCAAGAAGGTTTACGCCGTGCCCGCGCCTGACTTGGTAATCCTGTTCTGAGGAGGGTTGAAGGAGGGCTCTGGCGGTTTCCGGGAAGGAAGCGCCGGAGTGTGGTGGGTACCGAGCATTCAGGCGCACCCGCTCGCAGAGTATGGCCGGCAACTCGTGCGAACAGGGCGAATACCTGGGCATAGGCGGGTGGCCCGTCACATCCGTGGCGGGCCACTTTTCTAACTCACGAGAGCATTTCTCATTACAACCCAAAGAGTGTTATATTACCGGCGTCATGGATGTGTTCTGGCAGGTTGTGCAGGAATATCAGAGCTACGGGTGGGCGGCTTTTGTTGTCGCCGTGTTCGCCACTCCGTTAGCGATGCGCGTCGCGAAGCGCTTTGGCGTGATGGATTATCCCGACACGTTCCTCAAGCCGCATGGCAAGGCGACGCCGTATCTGGGCGGGACGGCGATTTGCCTGGCTTGGATGGTGGCTCTGGTGTTGGCGCTGAGCAACCAGGCCGTGGACTGGCATTTTCTCCTGCCAGTGCTGCTGGGCGGCGTGGCGATCTCGATTTTGGGCCTGATCGATGATGTGCGGGGTGTATCGCCAAAGCTGCGCCTGTTGATTGGCACGGGCATCATTGCCACGGTTCTGATCGTGACCGGGGCCGGCTGGAGCCTGGTGGACTCATTCTTTTCGCCGCCACCACTCAATATTCATATCCCCCCGATTCTGGCGGTGCCCGCCTCGATTTTAATCAGCATAATCCTGGTGCTGGGGGCGTGTAACTCGGCGAACATGATCGACGGGCTGGATGGACTGTGCTCGGGGGTTACCGCCATCATCTCGCTGGGCTTCTTCCTGCTGGCGGGCCACCTGGCGGTGTGGGAGTTCAGCGCGGCGGGCGATCCGGTGCGCCTGATCCTGTCGATCGCCATGCTGGGCGCCGCGATTGGCTTTTTACCGTGGAACTTCAATCCGGCGCGGATCTTCATGGGTGACGCGGGCAGCATGCTGCTGGGTTACAACTGCGGCATGTTAATCGTGCTCTTCGCCGAGCGGGGTGTGTTTCGCTGGGTGATTGGAGCGCTGATGATCTTCGCGCTGCCGGTGTTTGATACGGCCCTGGCCATGTTTCGTCGGTGGCGCAGCGGGCGTTCAATTTTCGAGGGCGATCGCAGCCATTTTTACGATCAGCTCGTGCAGCGCGGTATTTCCGTTCGTCGGACGGTCTTCATCGCCTATCTGTTGACGACATTTTTCGTGGCAGTTGGTTTGCTGGTGACGGTCATACGCACGCGCTACGCCATCCCGCTGTACCTGATTATCTGCCTGTTGATGGCGACCCTGGCCTATGCCACCGGTCTGACCCATCCGGAAGAGCAACGGCCACCAGCGGATAAAACTCCTCCCAGCGAGGATCAGTAGCACCAAACACTGATGTGGATGAATTGCATGGGGTATCAGCATGTCGGAGCCGACATCATTTGAGACGATCCAGACCACCGCCGCCGATGGCGTCTTCACCGTCACGTTGAACCGCCCGGCGGCGCTGAACGCACTGACGGTCACTATGGGTATGGAGTTGACCGAAGCCTTGAGCTGGGCTCAGCTAGCCGACGAAGTGCGCTGCGTGGTGCTGACCGGCAATGGCCGTGCTTTCTGCGCCGGGCAGGATCTCAAGGATCTGGCCCGCCCGGCCGGAACACCGGACGCCGACCCGGACGTAGCCACGATATTGCGACAGTATTACAACCCGGTGATAGTGCGTCTGCGTACCATGGATAAGCCGGTGCTGGCGGCGATCAATGGTGTGGCGGCCGGCGCGGGCGTGAGTCTGGCCCTGGCGGCCGACATGCGCATCGCGGCCAGCAGTGCGTCGCTGGTGGTGGCCTTCGTGCATGTCGGGCTGGTCCCGGACATGGGAGCCACCACGGCGCTGATACATCAAGTAGGCTATGCCCGCGCGGCGGAAATGTGCTTTTTAGGCGAGTCGGTCTCGGCTGAAAAAGCACTACAATGGGGGCTGCTCAACCAGGTGGTAGCCGACGAGGAGTTGCCGGAGGTTACGCGGCAAATGGCTCGCCGGCTGGTTGCGTCGCCGCCGCGAGCGATTAGTCTGATCAAACGGGCTCTCAATCACGCCCAGTTGGTTGGATTGAAAGAGCAATTGGAGTTTGAGGCCGATCTTCAGGAAATCGCACTCTCCACGGCCGACCATCAAGAGGGCTTGCGGGCATTCCTGGAGAAACGTCCACCACGCTTTAGCGGTAAGTAGTTGCCGGTTAACGGGAACCGCCGGGCGACAGGAGTAGTGTGGAGATATGTGGTCTGCTCAGACTATAGAGTTGGTCAAAGCTGCCTGTCAGGAGGACCTCGGGGCGCATGGTGACATTACATCGGCGCTGCTGGGGCGGACATCGGAATCGGCCGGTCGATTAGTACTCCGACAGGGTGGGGTGATCTGTGGAATGGAGTTGGCGCCGCTGATTTGCCAGACTTTTTCTGATCGCCTGGGGCAGCCGTTGGAATTCCGCCCGCTGGCGGTTGAGGGACGCGCATATCGCGATGGTGATATTGTCGCGGCGGATACCTGCGTCGCGACCGTTCACGGAGCGCACGCCGCCTTGCTGACTGTCGAGCGTACGCTGCTGAATTTCCTGGGTCGCATGAGTGGGGTGGCGACATTGACACGGCGATTCGTCGATGCCGCGCGGCAGGTTGATCCGCGGGTGAAGATCCTGGATACGCGCAAGACCTTACCGGGCTGGCGGCAACTTGATAAGTACGCCGTCCGCGCCGGGGGTGGGCATAATCATCGCTTTGGTCTTTATGATGCGATTCTGATCAAGGATAACCACCTGGCGGGCGTTCCCTCGTCGGACCTGCCTACGGTCCTGGACGAGTGGTTGCGGTGCTGCCCCACGCAACCGGCGTTTGTCGAAGTGGAAGTTGACAGCCTGTCACAATTTTACGAGGTCTGTCAGGTCGCGAGTGTTGATATTGTCCTGTTGGATAACTTCTCGCTGGCGGATATGCGGGCCGCCGTCGCTCACCGTGACAGCCTGAACCGTAGTCGGTTGGAGCTTGAAGCCAGCGGTTGCGTCGGGCTGGATGATGTGCGGGAGATCGCCGCCACCGGCATAGATCGCATCTCCGTGGGTGCCCTGACGCACTCGGCCCCGGTGCTGGACCTGGCGCTGGATGTATAGCCGGCCGAGGCGACTATCTATAGATCTGTGCACGAAACAGTGTAGAGAACCATCTACGCCACACGTATCATGTAGCTGCCATGCGTATCCGCTGGAAACTGCTGATTCTGCTGCTCACCATTTCTCTGGTGCCGTTGGGGATTGCCATCTGGATCGGGCAGGATGCCGGTCGCAGTCTGGGTAACGATCTGGCGGCCGAAGTGCGCGCCTCGTTACAAGACGATGCGCAACGCATTCTGTTGCAAACCGTACACGATCAAAGCAAGCTGCTGGTGCGGGCCGGCGCTCTGACGGAGCACAATCTGCGTATCCAGGCGCGGGAAGTCGAGCGCTGTCTCGCCGCTCCGGTTCCCGCCGCGGCCGAGCTTCATTTTGTCGAGGAGTTCGAGTCTGACGACGAACTGCCCGGCTTGCTCACCTCAGATAAACATGCGCGAAGCGCGGCTGACGGCGCGCGGATACCGATGCGTATCAGCCTGGAGCATCAGAATTACATCCTGGCGCCGGGTGTCGCGCGGGCGGCGGTCGCCGACGAACTGGTCCGTCTGTCGGTGATGCCGGCGACTTACCGCCTGATATACGAGTCCCAGGCGAATTTGATCCACTGGCAATTCACGACACTGACCAGTGGGGTGCATTGCTCATATCCGGGCCATGGACACTATCCGCCGGGCTACGATCCGCGCGCGCGCCTGTGGTATCGGAATGCCATGGAGAATGGTACGCTGACCTGGAATCCGCCCACGGTCGATGCCCCGACGCGACAAGTGATACTGAATGCTTCCATGCCGGTACGCTGGCCGGATGGCAGCTTCGCGGGAGTGACTGGTATTGATATTCGTATCACGGACCTGCTGGGTTCGGTCGAATTGCCCGCGGAATGGGCGCGCACCGCGGAAACGATGATCGTTATTCCACGTATCGATGACCGGAAGAACCGCCGCGTGATCCACATCATGGCCCACCAGGATTACACCACCGGCACGCAGTGGGAAGTGCCCCTCGAGATCCGGGAGCTGGTGTCACCCGATGCCGAGCGGATTGACGAGTTTTTCGACGATCTGCTCGATGAGCGTTCCAGCGTGCGTTACATGCCGTACAATGGTCGCGAGACCTTATGGGCTTACAGCGCGTTGGAAAGGGCCGGATCGGCTCTGCTGGTAGTGGTGCCCTGTGAGGATGTGCTGTGGCGGGCGCAGGCCGCTGAGGCGCAAGTTCACCAGCGCATGAGTGCTCACCAGGCCTTGATGATTGCCGTGGTCACCGGCGTCATTCTGGTGGTATTTGTCTTGTCCGTGCTGGTGTCGCGTCAATTTACCCGGCCCATTCAGGAACTGGCGGCGGCCGCACGCCGTATCGCGGCGGGTGATCTGGAAACCTCGACCAATATCACATCGCGGGATGAGTTGGGGCAACTCGGAACCACCGTTAACCAGATGCTGCCACAGTTGCGCGAGAGTCTGCGACTCAAGCAGTCACTAACCCTGGCGATGGAAGTGCAGCAAAGCCTGCTGCCCGAGGAATCGCCGGAGGTGGAGGGCCTGGATATCGCGGGGTGTAGTATCTACTGTGACGAGACTGGCGGAGACTACTATGACTTTGTCGAACTATCGGCGTTGAACAAGTGTTGTCTGGGAGTGGCGGTGGGGGATGTCACCGGTCACGGCATCGCCGCGGCCTTGTTGATGGCGACAGCCAGAGCATTGTTGCGCGGCCGGGCTGGCGAGTTGGGGCACCTGGGTAAACTGTTGAGTCACATCAATCGGCACTTATCCGCTGATGTGCCGTCCGACAAATTCATGTCCCTGTGTTATCTGCTGGTGGATGGCCAGGCGCGCAACGTGCGCTGGGCGAACGCCGGTCATGATCCGATCGTTGTCTATAGGACGGCGTCTGACTCGTTCGATGAACTCGGGGGTAACGATCTCGTGTTGGGGATCAGCCCAGACTGGCACTACAAAGAATATGGTCCAGCGCCGATCGCTCCAAATGATATATTGGTGATCGGTACCGATGGTATCTGGGAAGCGCGCGATAACGCCAGAGACATGTTTGGCAAAGAGCGTATGTACGCGATTATCCGACAGAAGCAAACGGAATCAGCCCACGACATCAGCACTGGCATTACCGATGCGGTGGCGGCTTTCCGGGGAACTTTCGCACAGACTGATGATATCACGTTGGTGGTTATCAAGGTTGTGGAGCCAGTAGAGCGGATTCAGCAATAGTCCATTACCCCGGGAGGGCGAGCCTCCCGGCGTGCCGCGGCTCGGCAGGAGCCTCACCCTCCCGCTGACAATGGATCGTTTTTGAAACCGCCGAATACTCGGCGGGGAGGATGCATGGCCAGGCGGAAGTCGGGTAATAAACGATCACCAACACACACCGCGCGCCCCGCCCCCAAAGCGTTGGATACACCAGCTCGAAAATCCGCCAGGCAGTGGTGGGGAGCCGTGGGATTATTGCTCGGCGTTTGCACGGTGGTCCTGGTGACTTATTACCCGGTGCTGTCGGCACAGGCGCTCTCGATCGACGACAATCAATATTTCACCGACAACCCGCTGGTGCGCAATCCGAGCTGGAACTCGGTAAAACGTTTCCTGAGCGAGGTCCTGGAGCCCTCCACGGTACGGGGCTATTACCAACCCTTATCCATGATATCCCTGATGGTCGATTATGCCCTTGGCGGTCGGCCCGACAAACTGGCCGTGTTTCATCGCACCAGTCTGATGCTGCATATCCTGAACACGGCCCTGGTTGTGGTGTTGCTGAGGCTGCTATTTCGGCGGATGTGGCTGGCGGCCCTGGTGGGCTTGCTCTTTGGTTTGCACCCCATGACGGTCGAGCCGGTCGCCTGGGTGTCGGAGCGGAAGACTCTGCTGGCGAGCTGTGGCGTGCTGCTGAGCCTGCTGTGCTATGTGGGCTACACGCGCAAGCGGAATTACTGGCTCTATGGCGGCGTGCTGGTGACATTTCTGCTGGCATTATTAGCCAAGCCGACCGCGACGCCACTGCCGTTGTTGCTGCTGCTGCTGGATTACTGGCCCTTGCGCCGCTTAAATGCGCGGGCTGTGCTGGAAAAGTTGCCGCTACTGGCTATGGCGGGAGTAGCCATTGCGATTACGGTGATATCACAAAGCCGCACCGCGCAAATCACGGCTCCCACGGATTATTCCACGACGCGCATTACCCTGGTGCTGTGCCACAATATGATCTTCTACCTGTACAAGATCTTCTGGCCGGTGGCGGTGTCGGGGCATTATGCGTTTCCAAGTTCGCTGACTTTATCACATCCCATGTTTCTAGCCGGTGTGATTGGAACTGGTATTCTGCTGCCAGCGCTGGTGGTGTTCTGGCCCCGGACACGGGTGCCAGCGGTGGGTTGGCTGTTTTTCTTCGTGGCGATATTTCCCACGCTGGGGCTGGTGGGCTTCACAAACGTGATCGCCGCTGACAAATTCGCGTATCTGCCGGCATTTGGCTTTTTGATGATTCTGGCGGCGGCGTTGGGCTGGTGGTGGGAGCGCAGTGCGACGATTAATCGGCGCGGTTTCTGGCGCGGCGTAACGGTGGTGGTGCTGTTGTTACTGGCGGCGTTGGAAGCGCGCGGCGTACGCACTCATCTAGAGCATTGGCGGGATTCGGTCACGCTGTATCGCTATATGCTGAGTCTCGACTCCAAAGACGCGGTGCCGCACTACAACCTTGGGTTGATCCTGGCCCGGCAAGGAGATGTCGCCGCAGCCGAGGAGCATTTTGCCGCCGCAGTAAAGTATGCTCCCTGGCGCTTCAAGGCGCATCGTGAATTAGGTGTGTTATTGGAGAAGCGGGGAGATGTGGCGGGAGCGGAGGCCTGTTATCGTCAGGCTTTGGATTTGAATCCGAAATTCGTGGCGGCCCGGATCAGCCTGGGATTGCTGTTGGTAGGGCAGGGCCAGCTTGACGAAGGTCGCGCGCAGTACGAGTTGGTTCTCGAGGAGCAACCGCGTCAGCCCCTGGCACACTACAACCTGGGCCTGGTGTACTTTCAGCAAAATCAGTGGGACGAGGCGGCCCAGCATTTCCAACAGGCGCTCGACGCCCAGCCGGATCTGGTCCTGGCGTGGCGTGGCCTGGGCCTAACCCGTATGCGGCAACAGCGTTACTCTGACGCCGTCACCGCCTTCCAGACCGCCCAACGTCTGGAACCGGGTAGCGATCAAATTCGTATTGAGCTGGAAAACGCCGAGCGGGCGCTGAACAGGCCATAGAGTTGTGGCTCGGCGGGAGCCGCGCCCCCCCAGGAACAAAGCCGAGACGGCGGTGCTACCCGTTTATTTGCTAGGCGGGAGCCGCGTCATCCCTGATGGGATTCGGTGCTTCAATCCGTCAAATGATCGTCGCGCACGCGGAGGCGGCTGCCCTCAAAGAGGACTTTATACTTTGTGGGATCATCTCCCAAGCCGCGATACTCTGTTGAGGCGTCGCGTGTATCCGCGGTGTACAAGCCGCAGAGTAATTCGGTGTCTTCCTCGGGGCGGTTTAGGGTCACACAGGATGCAACCAGATAATGGGTCGGGCTGGCGGGTTCGTGCTTGGCGATTTCCTGTTCCACTCGCCGTGTCTGTAGCCGGGCGTTGACCAGGGCCACGAACAAGCTGCGGTAACGGGCCTCGACCAGGTTGTCATCCAGCAGGGCTGCCAGGCGGTCCTGTCCCTCATTGAATGTGGTTCTCAAATCATTCAGGAAGGGTTGTTCCCCGCCCTTGAGTAAAGCATGCAGCGCGCCGCACACCGTCGATTCGCTGTCGTAACGCTGCATGTGTCCGAAGAGGGCCTGCGCTCCCAGGCCATCGACGGCTACATGGGCATTTACCTTGACCAGTAACACCTTGAAAGCTGAACGGGTTTCCGGCGTGGTAAAGTGGTGTTCGGCTACCGCCAGTGCACCGGGCTCATAGCGCCCACCCAGATTTAATAAGCGGAAAGGCGATTTAGTGCCGAACTTCAGATCCGGCAGCAGGTCGTTAATGAAATGGCGTTGCAGCGCAGCGCCACATTCCCATTCCGACTCATCGGCGCACATCAGGTGCAGCGCGCCGACCACCGGAGCGTCCAGTGCTCGTACATGTTGGCGTAAGGCCCGGGCGACATCCGCCAGCCGGGCCTCGAGGCACAGCAACTCGTTGAGTTTATCACCGACCATGCTTTACCCCTGCTATCTGTCAGGATGTTTCAAACTTCACCGCGATTACTTGGCGGACACGGGCTGTGCCGGGCACAATTTTAGCATGCGTTCCAGGGCGATTGAAGCAGCTTGGGTCGTTTCGGCGTCGACAGTGATGCGGTTGACGACTTCACCCTGGCACAGTTTCTCCAGCACCCAGTACAAATGGGGCAGGTCGATGCGGAACATTGTCGTACATAGGCATTGTATCCCGGCCAGCGAGCGCACGTGCTTTTCCGGCATGGTCCTGGTCAACCGGTTGACCAGGTGAACCTCGGTGCCGACTGCCCAATATGACCCAACGGCGGCCTCGCGGACTGTCTTGATGATGAATTCCGTGCTGCCAACCTGGTCCGCCGCCTGGCACACTTCCCACGGGCATTCCGGATGTACGATGATCTGGTAGGGTTCGTCCAGGGACCGCACCTGCGCGACCTGCTCGGTGTTGAACAACTGGTGTACGGAGCAATGCCCTTTCCACAGGATGAAACGCGCCTGCCTGATTTGCTCGGCGGTCAATCCGCCTTCCGGCTCATCCGGGTCGAATACGACCATGCTGTCCAGTGGCCAGCCCAGAGCGTATGCGGAGTTGCGGCCCAGATGTTGATCCGGCAAAAACATGGCCTTGTGACCGGCGGCGGGGTTGCCGTTCGGCCGGGCGCCGTGCAGGGCCCATTCCAGCACCATTTTGGCGTTGGAGCTGGTACAGCAGGCCCCATCCTGTCGTCCGACAAAGGCCTTGACCGCCGCCGAGGAATTTACATAGGTGATTGGCGTAATCGGTTGTCCCGCCGCCGCGGTCAATTCGGGCCAGGCTGCTTCGACCTGGTCGATGTGGGCCATGTCCGCCATGCTGCATCCGGCGGAGAGATCCGGCAGGATAACCTGCTGCTGGTCGGTCGTCAGGATATCGGCGGACTCGGCCATGAAATGTACGCCACAGAAGACGATGAACTCGGCTTCCTTCTGGGCGGCGGCGACTTGCGCCAGCTTGAGGCTGTCGCCGGTGAAATCAGCAAACGCGATTACATCGTCCTGTTGATAGTGGTGCCCGAGGATCACCAGGCGTTTGCCAAGTTGGTCACGGGCGGCTTGAATACCCGCGCGCAACTCGGCTTCGCTCAGGTTGGTGTATTCTGGAGCCAGCGGTAACTGATAGAGCATTTTGGATATTCCCAAAGTTTTTGTGTCCTGTACCAGCGATTACTGACAGAACACCCTGATCTTAGCGCTTTCCGGCGGATGAATCCAGTTGCGGCGCTTGTCAGTCTCCAGCGTGACTCGGTGATGTTTCCTTTCTGGCAGTTTTTCGCCGCCGCAAT
This sequence comes from Planctomycetota bacterium, assembly GCA_043820985.1. Taxonomy (GTDB): domain Bacteria; phylum Planctomycetota; class Phycisphaerae; order UBA1845; family Fen-1342; genus JAAYXS01. The sequence goes on along the minus strand of JBDRDH010000070.1, from coordinate 15,117 downwards.
TCCAGCATAACCAGCACACACACAGCGCCGACCATATCCAGTACCCAGTCCCAGACGTCGCCGCTACGGTTGACGAAAGGTTGTAGCCACTCGTCGAGAGCGGCGTAGAGACCGATCCACAGCGCGGCCCACCACACGAATGTCGCGGAACGTATCAGTCCGAAAGTTTGGAAGAAGCGCCAAAACAGGAAGGCCAGCAGGGCGTACGCCACCGCGTGAGCCATCTTATCCCCTTGGGGAAAACCAATATCCAGTGTCAGCTTGGGAAAATGTGTGACACAGAAGAGGAAGATCCAGTAGCTCGGTAGCGCTCGCCGATACCAATGGTCCCACGGTGATAGGCGGCTGAGAGGCTGGGAGGTATTCACGATTTGACATCGTCAGCCGTCGCTAACGGCTCAGCGCGAGTATCAACGCCGGCTGAAGTTATCTCCGGCGCGGGTAAAACATCTTCGACCGGGCGACTTACTGGCGTGGGCATGGCCTGCGATTCGTCGACAGCCTGGGTGCCCAATAGTTCGTTTGCCAGGGCATGATAATCCTCGGCACCGTGACTGCCTGGAGCATACTCAAAGACCGTCTGGCCGAAGCTGGGACATTCCGCCAACTTGATATTGCGGCGAATTCTGGTGTTAAAAACACGAGCCTCGTACCAGGGCTCCTCCGGGGCGGCGTTCGCCAGGAATTGCGTGATATCCGCCAGTACTTCCTGAGCCAGCCGGGTGCCGCGCTCAAACATGCACAGCACCACGCCGGTCACGCAAAGCCGTGGATTCAGCACTTCGCGCACCAGTGTGACGGTCTCCAAAAGGCGGCTGAGACCCTGAAGAGCCAGGAAATGTGCCTGTAATGGAATGAGCACCTCATCGACGGCGGCCAGGGCGTTGATGGTCAACAATCCCAGCGAAGGCGGGCAGTCAATCAGGCAGATGTCAAAGTCGGCATTACAGGTGTGTAACGCCTCGGACAGTATCATGTCACGGTTGTTACGCGTGCCGAGTTCCAATTCAGCGCCGATCAGATCGAGTGAAGCCGGGAGCAGTGTAAGTTGATCATTTACGTTGTGGAGTGCATCGGCGAGCGCCGTGTCGTGGACCAGGACGTCGTAGATGCTGAGCTGTTCTGGAGCGAGTTGCGTTCCCAGATGCAGGCTGGTATGGGCCTGCGGATCCAGATCGATCAACAGGACCCGCTGACCGGCGTTAGCCAGACCGGCGGCCAGATGCACCGTCGTGGTGGTTTTTCCAACGCCACCTTTCTGGTTGATAATGGCAATAGACCGCATGACTGTCAGTATACGGTAACCAGATGGTATAGAGAAAGCTTTCCAAACTGCCCGCTAATCAATGCGGCCGAAACTCCTCGCCGATGCCGTCAAGGAATAGCTCCACCCGGCCGCAGCGCTGACAGACGTATACATCAAAGTGCTCGCGGTTTACAAAAAGCTCGCCCAGGTCACCCAGGAAGAAACCCCAGCCCCGGCTGCCCTCGTGAAATTTCTTCGTACCGGCGTATTGCAGGGCTGTATCGCAACGTGGGCAGACCATCGGATCCATGGCACAACCTCCCGTAATCTGATGTTCCTCGGGAATCCATACCTACTCCGCCCCAACATACTCACGTGACGTGCATACGGCCATGACAGAACCAGTCAAATATTAGAAGCGCTACCGGGCTATATGGGCTTACGCAGGGCGGCGCGCAAGGCTGCCTGGATGTCGCCAGGCTGAGCGGAGAGAGCTGCTTCCAATGCTTCCGGGCCATCACTATGCTTCAAACGGGCCGCGGTGACACGCAACTCCGCGTCACGTTCGTTGCAAAATTTCCCGAAAGCGATACCCAACTCGTCACGCGACCACAACGTTAATGGATCGGCGACCTGGGTCTGCCGGCGGGCCCATTGAACCAGGCTGGCGGCATCATCGGCGTGGATGTAAAGAGACGCCAGCACGGCCAGGCGTTGGGCGTGAGTGCCAAGGAACTCGGTAATCGTTTCCGGCAGCTTCCACAGCCTTTCATCCAGCGTCTGGCCGGACACACTCTCCAACCAGCCAACTTCACGCTCCTGCTCTGCTACTGGCGAACATAAGCGCGCTGGGGGTACCAGCAGTGTACGATGGCCCGTGGCAAACTGTATGGACACCCGGTGCCGGGGCTGGCCGGCCACCGTGGTGGACTGCACGCGCAGCACGGTGCCCACCCCCCATTCCGGGCGACCGGGCAGTGCGACCTGCTGGCCGATCAATTTCGGGCCGATGGGCAATTCCTCCGACATGCCGGCCAGTCTAACCGCGAGCGTGGGAGTGTGCATTACATCTGGCGGTTATCGCCTTCGAGGGACTGGAAATGCGTGCGCCGCGTGGCATAATGCGGGGTATGGGTTGCAACGGATTGCGGCATATCGCCACATCTACCGCGGAGAGCGAGGTGGAGCCATGCTTTACGCTGCATTGACTTTCTGGTTGCTGATCATTGTCTTCTCGGCCTGGGGTGTGCACCGGCTATGGAGTGGATTGATCAAACCACGGGTGGTAAATTCAATTCTGCTGCCGGGGACTCTCGTAGCCCAACTCGGGCATGTGCTCGGGCTGCTGGTGACCGGTAACTCAGTAAAAAACACCAAGCTGATGGGTGATGATGAGAGCGGCGAGCCAAAAACCGACACTCCCGATAAGCAACGTATTCCAATTATCGGTCCAATACTGATAGGTTTACTGCCTTTGGTGGCCTGTGGCGGACTGCTTTACTTTGTCGCCAAGCTGTGGGGGGGCGGCATACTGTCCGGAATGACAACAAATGCCAATGGCGTTGAAGTCATGCTGCCACTGGCTTTAGATGGAGTCTGGAGCCTGCTGAGAGACTGCATCACTCTGGTCGAGCGCATGGTAAATGCAATAGTTAGCAGCCGTCCGCTCAATTGGACCACACTGCTGTTCCTGTATCTGGCGATCTGCCTGACGGTTCGCATGGCGCCTTTCGAGGGCAATCGGCGCGGCACCATCGGGGCGATTCTGCTCGCCGGCGTGGTTATCGGAATCATCGATTCACTTCCAACCGGTGCTCACGGGTTTGTGACCTCCAGTTGGCCGATACTTACCTTTACAGTAGCGATGCTGTTATTCCTGCTGATGGTGTCACTGGTTGTTACCGGTGTCGTGGGAATCATCCGCATCCTCGTAAACAAGGAGTAAGTATCGGTCTATGGTAGTAAGCCCGCCGGGGCTCGTGTGGTTTTGGCTTCCTTAAGCCTGCCGGTAGCTGTACTATACATTGACACTACTCCTAAACTTATAAATGGGCGTGTGTTCCCGATTGTGGAATACGTGTCATGAACCAGGAGTTCCAGGCCATGCTGGGAAAGCTTTTCGCACCACTGATTGCCCTTGGTCCCGCTCGTTTCACCGTGTTGCTTGTGATGGGCGCGCTCTTGATCGGCGCAAGTTGTCAACCACCACCCACGAATAACAATGATACTTCTGGTGGTGATACGTCCGGCGGAGATACCAGCGGCGGAGATACCAGCGGCGGTGATACCAGTGGCGGTGACACCAGTGGTGGCGACACCAGCGGCGGCGACACCAGTGGCGGAGACACGAGCGGCGGTGATACCAGTGGCGGTGACACCAGCGGCGGTGACACCAGTGGTGGAGACACGAGCGGCGGCGACACCAGTGGCGGTGATACCAGCGGCGGCGATACTAGCGGCGACGACACCAGTGGCGGCGATCCTGGTCTGCCGGTCTCGATTACACTGTCGAACCTCGTGCAAACCGGCGATCCCGTTCCGGGACAACCCGCTGGCACTACTTTCGTCGCCTTCAGCAGCCCGATTATTGACGCCGAGGGCCGGGTCGCTTTCTGGGCCACTCATGAAGGCGGCAACGGCAACGGTGGCCTGTACGTCTGGGAGGCCGACACCGTGCGCCTGGTCGTCGATGATGATCCCGCTGGTGCTGGTGATGTTCCCGGTGGTAGCGCCGCGGAGTACTTCGGCAACTATGTCTTCGCCGGTGGTTTCGATCCCTTCAGCGAAGCTATCACCTGGGGCAGTACGGGGCGACTACTTTTTGTATCGCGTATTGCCGGCGGCTCCGGACGCAATGGCCTGTTTCGCTGGCGGGCCAGTGACGATGACCTGATTCGCGTGGCCGATTCCGACATGATCAAGAACGACCTCGGTCTGAATGCCACCATTTTCATTGCTTATTTCGAGAATCAGGGCGTATCCGACGCTGGCCTGGTACTGTTTCGAGTGCGCTATGTCGGTCTGGGTGAGGATAATCCCGCCGGCTCGGCGGTCTGCGTTAGTAACGGCTTGACTGTTACCCCGATCGCTCCGTTGGCTCCGCTGGTGGATGTGGCAGACGTTGGAGCCGTCCCCGATCAGACCGAATCCGGATTCCCCAACTCCGTCTTCGCGGAGTACCGGGAACAAACCACGCTCAGCACGGGTGGCCAGATGCTGTTCCAGGGCAAGTATGAGAATGGGACTGGCAGCCATGGCGTGTATCTCTCGGTCAATGGCGGGGATCCGGTCCGGGTGGTGGATAACCGGCCCAGCCTGTCACTCCCGGGGTTGATCGCAAATATCACAATCGGCGCCTCCGCGTATTATGATGCGCTCGCGATTGGTTCAAATGACCATATCGCCATCGATACCGAAATCACCGAGGCTGGCGAGGCCCGTGAGGCGGTCATCCTGTGGGACTGGGACGCGGGGGAGTGGACCGAGCTATCCCCCGGCGGCGGTGTCGCGACGGCGCTGATAAGCGGCGTCAGCAGTAACGGTATCGTTGTGATCCTTGACGAGAACGGCGAGCCGTACGTTGCCACCCCCAACAGTGTTGTCAGTCTGACGACCTCACTGCCGCCGGCGTTCACCGCCGCGGATCTGGAGTGGTCAACCGATTGCGGATCGATTAACAACTATGGTCGAGTTGTGCTGCACTATCGCCGAACCGACGGCGATACACCCGGCCTGGCGTTTTGGACTGGAGCGACGATGCTGGTGCTGGCGGACCCGACGCGCTCACTGCCAGCGGCGGATGTAACGGATATTGTGGCCACCCAGATACCCGAGACCGACCGTCCGGGACGCTCGGGTTTGCTGAACGACAATGACGAAGCCGTTTTCCGCGTGACCTTCTCCGGCGGTGATCAGGCCATTTACGCCGGCCGGGGCCAGCAAGCTGACTAATAGCGAGCGACTTTTATATACACAGCCACGCGTCTCGCACCGGGCGAGTCATATCTTGTTTTCGGAGGGTCAGTGGGCGTTTATGGCGCGGTCCGATAGACTGTGCCAACCTGGAAATGTATTGTCCAACCAGGCTGGAAACACGACAATTAAAATATGGAGTTACAGGTTCTGGCCGTGGGTGGACAGGCAGTATTGATAGACAGATGAATCCTGAGCGCGTGGACATAACCGGCATCCTGCAGCGGGCCAGCGACGGCGACGATTCCGCGGTTAATCGGCTGCTGCCGTTGGTCTACGACGAGTTGCGTGCCTTGGCCGAAAGCTATCTGCAACAGGAACGCCCGGATCACACATTACAGGCCACGGCCCTGGTGCATGAAGCCTATCTGCGGCTTGTGCGGCAGGAAGAGGTCCAGTGGCGCAGCCGGGCACACTTCTTCGCAGTCTCCGCCCAGGCGATTCGTCGCATACTGGTTGACCACGCTCGTGGCCACAAGCGCCTCAAACGTGGTGGTGACTGGGAGCGTGTGCGGCTTGAACAGGAGGAACTCTGGCTGTCCCAAACGAGCGTCGATGTGCTGGCGTTGGATGAAGCCTTGGAGAAACTGGGACAGTTGCACCCCCGGCAGGCCCAGATTGTTGAATTGCGGTTCTTCGGCGGGATGAGCCTGAAGGAGGTGGCGCGCTATCTGGACATATCGCCACGGACGGTCGACGGCGACTGGAGCATGGCGCGAGCCTGGTTGCGACGTGAGTTGCGGAGTGAGTGGACGGCATGACGCCGGAACGCTATGAACGTATTCGCGAGATCTTCCTGGCGGCGCGCGACCGCGCGTCAGCGGAGCGGGCGGCGTTTCTGGAGCAGTGCTGCGAATCCGATCAGCAACTACGCCAGGAAGTTGAATCGTTGTTAGCCAGCGAACAGGTGGCCGACACGTTTTTACGGACGCCGGCCCTGGGAGCGGAGTTCGCGGTCGGACAGCCGGAATCATTGCTCGAGGGTGAAACAAGGGTGGAGCAAGTCGCCGAGCCGGATACCGGTCCGGGGCGGATCGGGCCTTACCGGATCCTGGGGATTCTGGGGCAGGGGGGCATGGGAGTGGTTTACCGCGCCCAGCAGGATAATCCACGGCGGATCGTGGCTTTGAAGGTCATCCGGCCGGGGGTCGAATCGCCGGAGACTCTGAAGCGTTTTGAGCATGAGAGCCAGGTACTGGGGTGGTTGCAACATCCGGGCATCGCGCAGATATTTGAAGCGGGCACGGCCCAGACGGCTCAGGGCCGTCAGCCGTTTTTCGCGATGGAGTTCGTCGAGGGACAACCGCTGTCAGCCTACGCGGCGGCGCGTGATTTGGGCATCCGGGCTCGGCTGGAGTTATTGGCGAAGGTGTGTGACGCGGTTCATCACGCGCATCAGAAGGGCGTGATTCATCGCGATTTGAAGCCGAGTAACATTCTGGTGGACGCGGGGGGGCAACCGAAGGTAGTCGACTTCGGTGTCGCTCGTATCACCGACGCGGATATCCGGACCACGACATTACAGACCCAGACTGGCCAGATCATCGGCACGATGGCCTACATAAGCCCGGAACAGGTCGCGGGCGAACCGGATCAACTGGATACGCGCGCGGATGTTTATGCGCTCGGTGTGATACTGTTTGAGCTGTTGACCGGGCAAGTGCCCCTGGATGTCGCCCGGAAAACACTGCCACAAGCGGCTCGGACGATTACGGAGGAAGAACCACCCACGCTTTCCTCGGTTAATCGCGCTCTGCGGGGCGACCTGGATGCCATACTAAACAAGGCTCTTGAAAAAGATAAACGGCATCGTTATCAATCGGCGTCTGATCTGGCGGCGGACATTCGGCGGTATCTCGCGGATGTGCCGATCATGGCCCGCCCGGTAACGACGTTTTATCAATTGCGCAAGTTTGCGCGGCGTAACAAATCACTGGTATTCGGGCTGGCGGGCATCTTTTTGGTGCTGGTAGTTGGAACGATTGTCAGCACCTGGCTGGCGATCAGGGCCACGAATGCGGAGGTCCTGGCTCAAAAGCGCTATGAACTGGCTGAAATGCGGCGCGCGGAGGCCGCCATGGAGGCCACGCGCGCCTCGGCTTTTGGCGATTTCCTGCTGAGCATGCTCGGTCATATTAGTCCGGAAATAGCACAAGGCCGCGACGATTCGTTATTGCGCGTTGTGCTGGATTCCGCCGCCGAGGAGATCGGCGCCGAGTTGGCGGAATATCCTGATGTGCAGGCCAGCATTCATCAGGTCATTGGCCGGGTCTACCTGAACATCAGTCGCTGGGATCAGGCGCGTGAACATCTTCAAGCTGCTTACGAGGTGCGCTCTGAACTGTTAGGGCCGAATCATCCCGAGACATTGGCTAGCCTGAGTGGCTTGGCTCAAGTGCATTGGAAGCAGAACAAGCTCGAGCAGGCCGAGGCCATGTACGACGATCTAATCGCGCGTTATCGGTCCACGCTGGGGGACCATGACCGTCTGACACTGATAGCGCGTTACGATCGAGCCGGTGTGCTCAAGGATCGTGGTCGGCTGGATGAGGTTGAGCACGAACTCCGAGACTTGATAGTGGCCATGCGGGAACATCTCAACAGCCAGGATGATGCCATTTTCGAAGCCACCAATGGACTGGCGGTATTAGCACTTGACAAAGATCAGACCGAGAAAGCCGAGGAGTTGTTCCGTGACGTCCTGCGGCACTGGACCGAGAAGTATGGCCCACGCCATCCGAAACGCCTGAGCCTTCTTCAGAATCTGGCGACTGCGGTCAAGCATCGTGGCGATCTGCCCGCGGCCGAGGAGCTCTCGCGCCAGTCACTTGCCTTGGCGCGTGAAGTCTACGGCGAGGATCATCATGCCACGATTCAGACGCTGATTAACCTGGCGAGCTTGTTGTTCGATCGTGACCAACTTGCGGAAGCCGAGGAATTGGCCCGTCAGGCTCTGGCTAAGGCCGAGCGCATTCTGGGATCCGAGCATCCCGATACGCTCAAGGCCATTTCGCACCTGGGGCTCATTCTGCGCAACGCGGGAGAGTTCGAGGAAGCCTGTACATACCTCGAACGCGCGGCGGAGATATCGGAGAAGCTGCACGGACCACACGATTCGCGCACGCTGAACTGCCTGTCCAGTCTGGCCGGTCTGTATTACGAGCGTCGTGAATTGGAGAAATCCGAGAAAATCATGCGGCGTGTGGTCGCCGGCCTGGAGGCTGCCCAAGGCGAGAGCAGCTTCAGCGTTTTGGCCGCGCGCACCAATCTCGGCTCGCTGCTGATCGAACGCGAGAACTTCGCGGAAGCCGAGGAAATACTCCAAAAGACGATCCGCCTCACGGACCAAGTCGCGCCGCCCGGGCATTGGTTCCGCTGGTCGGTTCGGATGACATACGGCCAGTGCCTGCTGAAGATGGAGCGGTATGAGCAGGCCGAAAAGCTGCTGCTCGAATGCTACGACAATCTCAACAAGTCACTAGGTCCGGAGCATCAACGCACCCGCACCGCCGCCGGCCACTTGGTCAATTTATACGAAGCCTGGGGCCGCCCCGAGGAAGCGGCGCGTTATACCGAGGCCGCTGGCGTGTCCCCCGAGCCCGCGGATTCGCCGGAGTGATGAGTAGAGAGCAACAAGTAGCGAATAGCGAGTTAAGTTGGGAGTTGAGAATTAAGAGTTAAGATGGGGGAGACCACCCCGGACCCCAACCCTCAATCCTTATCTACACCACTAGCAAACGCCCCCCAACCTGCACACACAGTCAATATCGATTGCATCTCAGGCTGCATGTCGTGATAATCTCGCTTGAAGTGGGCAGCCACCGGGGTCGCCGGGGGCACGCTTCTTAACGAGGGACCCTGACATGTTCGAACGCTTCACCGACCGCGCGCGCCAGGTCATGGCGTTGGCCAACCAGGAAACCCAGCGTCTCAATCACGAGTACATCGGCACGGAACACATCCTGCTCGGGCTGGTCAAGGAGGGCTCGGGCGTCGGGGCTAACGTGCTGAAAAACCTCGGTGTCGACCTGCGCAAGGTGCGTACGGAGGTCGAGAAACTCGTCAGGAGTGGACCCGAAAAGGTCACCATTGGCAAGCTACCCCAGACTCCGCGAGCCAAGCGCGTCATCGAGTACGCCATCGCGGAAGCCCGCGACCTGAACCACAACTACGTCGGCACCGAGCACATCCTGCTCGGCCTGCTGCGCGAGCAGGACGGCGTGGCTGCCCAGGTGCTCATGAATCTGGGTCTCAAGCTCGAGGATGTCCGCGCGGAAGTGCTCAACCTGCTCGGTACTGGAGTCGAGCTTGAAGATATGCCTCCGCTCAAAGTCGCGCCGCCGGAGGAAGTGCTCGGCGACGACGAGGTTGGCAAGCTGGCTCTAGAACTGCTGGAGCAAATTCATGCTCGCAAGGATGCCGCCGTCAAGCGTGCCGATTACGAGTTGGCCGCCGGCTATCGCGACGTGGCCATTGCCTTCGAGGGGGCAATTCATCTGTTAAACGATGTGTTGCGCCAGGAAAAATCGACGGAGGATAAGCCGCCCGCCGACGAAGGCGCGGACGACGATCCGTAAGCGCGACACTAGCATTGATCGGCGTTGCCGGGTGTGATGCACTGAATAAGGGATCCAGATATGTTCGAACGCTTCACCGACCGTGCCCGTAAAGTCATGTCGTTGGCCAATCAGGAAGCCCAGCGCTTCAACCATGAATACATCGGCACGGAACACATCCTGCTCGGACTGGTCAAAGAGGGCGCGGGTGTCGGGGCGAATGCGTTGAAGAACCTCGGCGTCAACCTGCGTAAGGTCCGTAAGGAGGTTGAAAAGCTGATCAAGAGGGGTTCTGAAATGGCCACCATGGGCAAGCTTCCTCAGACTCCACGAGCCAAGCGCGTCATCGAGTACGCCATGGAGGAAGCCAGGTGGCTTAACCATAACTACGTCGGCACCGAGCACGTGCTGCTCGGTCTGCTGCGCGAGCAGGACGGCGTGGCCGCCCAGGTGCTCATGAACCTGGGCCTTAACCTCGATAAGGTACGCGCGGAAATACTCAACCTGCTCGGCGATGTAAACGCTCCCAGAGACACGACCGAACAGACTGCGCCGCCTGAGGGTATATTCACAACAAGGGGCCAGGCTATGTTCGAACGCTTTACCGACCGCGCGCGCAAAGTGATGGCGTTGGCCAACCAGGAGGCCCAGCGGTTCAACCACGAGTACATCGGTACCGAGCACATCCTGCTCGGGCTGGTTAAAGAGGGCTCGGGTGTCGGGGCCAATGTGTTAAAGAACCGCGGCGTCGACCTGCGCCAGGTGCGTACAAAGGTCGAAAAGCTCGTCAAGAGCGGGCCTGAAATGGTCACCATGGGCAAGCTGCCCCAGACCCCGCGGGCCAAGCGCGTCATCGAGTACGCCATCGAGGAATCTCGCAACCTGAACCACAACTACGTCGGCACTGAACATATCCTGCTCGGTCTGCTGCGCGAGCGCGACGGTATTGCCGGCCATGTGCTAACGAATCTGGGACTCAAGCTCGACGAAGTCCGCGTGGAAGTGCTCAAGCTGCTCAGCGCTGGAATCGAGCCCGGGCTGGAGGATGTACATGTCGAACACTTGCCCGCGAACGACACGGCCAGCGACCTGGCGCTGAGGTTGCTCGCCGAAATCAACTCCCGCAAAGCCGCCGCCGCCCAGCAGGACCAGTTCGAGCTAGCCGCCAAGTACCGCGATTTGATCGACGACGTTGAACGCGTCCTCGAACGTTTGAACGCGATTCTTGGCTAAGCCGAGCTCATTTCAATCGTCGTGGCGTCGTCTCGCCGGCCACTACGGATGTATGGGATTAACCTTCGCTTACGCTTCAGGCTCTGATTGAGAACCCGCTCGCTTGCGCTCGGGGCTCGGATTGGGTGCTTGCTAGCGCTGTGCGTTCGGATTTGGGGGCGGCCGCTACAGAATTTCCACGTTCAGCGCGGTGGCGATGGGGCGGAGGGATTCTTGCATCTTAGTGAAGGCGTCGAAGGTCAGCGACTGGGCGCCGTCGGAGAGGGCTTGGGAGGGGTCGGGGTGGACTTCGATTAGCAAACCATCCGCGCCGGCGGCGAGGGCGGCCAGGCACATTGACGGGACGTACGCCGCCTTGCCGGTGCCGTGGCTGGGATCGATGATGATCGGCAGGTGCGACAGGTGCTTGACCACCGGGATCGCCGACAGGTCGAGCGTGTTGCGCGTCTGATCGGCGAAGGTGCGCACGCCGCGCTCGCAGAGTATGACACGCCGGTTGCCGCCGCTGACGAGATACTCGGCGGCCATCAGCCATTCCTCCAGCGTGGCGGCCATGCCACGTTTGAGCAACATGGGCTTATCAACCTCCGCCAGTCGCCGCAGGAGTGGGTAGTTCTGCATGTTCCGCGTGCCGATCTGGATGACGTCGGCGACCTCGACGATGGCGGGCAGGCTTTCGGTATCCATGACCTCGGTAACGATGCCGATGCCGGTTTGCTCCTTGGCCTTGGCGAGGATGCGCAAGCCTTCTTCGCCGAGGCCCTGGAAGGCGTAGGGGCTGGTGCGTGGTTTGTATGCTCCGCCGCGCAATAATTTCACGCCACGCTTGGTCATAAATTCGGCGGTATTAAGCAGCATGGCTTCGTTTTCGACGGAGCACGGACCGCCAATGAGTGTGAAACCCTTGCCAATGCGCGTATTTGCAACCGGGAAAGCGGACGGCTCGGGATGTGTTTCACGTGAAACAAGTTTGTAAGCCGAGGTTACGCGGATGACATCAGCGACGCCGGACAGGACTGAGAGTGCGTCGCGGCCTTCCGGACCACGATTGCCGGTAATCCCGATAGCGGTCCGCAGGGCCCCCGGGATAACGTGGGGTGTGTAACCGAGTTGGCTGATGCGGTCGGCGACGGCTTCGATTTGTGCTGGTGTTGCGTCGGATTTCATCACAACGAGCATTAAGTACTCCCGCTGGGCTTCACACTCCAGCAATAGGCATAACGGGTGAGCCGGCTGTAAATTGTAGAATGCGGATCATAAAGCACCGTCGCTGGCTAGGCGAGCCCGTTGTAAAGAGTGATCGTGCGCGCGCCCGGGACGCCGAACCAGACCGAGGTTAAACCGTATAGCATACATCGTTTGCTGATGCGTTTGATCCCTCTGGCGGAGGTGTGGTAGGACACCATTATAGATTGGATCGAATGGGTGTATCGAGGTTTCCCGTCGCAGTAACCGATGGTAAAATAAGAGGTCCTTAGCTTGGCAAGGATGGAGTTGGTTATGGGACTCCCGAAAACATGGTCTGCGTGGTTGGTTTCGGCGGCGTTGCTGATGACTTGGGTCAGCGTCGCGGAGGCTCAGGTGGGTCGGGGCGCGGGTTTGAACCGCGCAACTGGTGAGTCGGCCCCATCGGCGTCGGTTCAGCGGGTTGGTGGTCGTTATACCAGGCGCTCGGTAGTCTCCGAATCCGCCACTCCAGATGTGGCTGTGGCACAAATGAGGGTTAGTATGCCGCGCGGTCCGGTGTCTGACACCCGGGGCTCGGTTCCGTCCTTGGTTCAAGTTGGTCCGATACCCTCAGTGCATTACCAGAGGCTATTGCCCTCGGGAGTAATCGATCTTTGGCAAATACAAACGTCCTCGGGATTTACGGCGGCAGTTGCCCTGGATACTCCCCTGGGTGGGTGGGGTGTGCCGTTGTTGCCACTTCCGCAGACGCGCCTGCCCACGCCGAAACGTGATGGTAGCCGTTTCCAGCGGATTTTCGGTTTATCACCTGGCGAGGAGCGCATCCGCGCGGAAGAGGAATTTACATTTGATGATCAAATGTCCCGCATGGAGACGCGAACTGATCAGCGTGTGGAACAACTGCAACGCGAGGGTGAAAATCTATTCAAGCAGGCCACGATGTCAGGAGCGGACTCCGTACTAAAACAGCAGGACTTGCGCCGGGTCATGCGCGTATTCACCAGCGTACGGCATCTGGACGCGGAGGCTTATGTGCCGTGTTTGTTGGGAGCGCACGCCTGCCTGGAACGTGAAAAGGTAGCGTCGGCCCTCAACTTTCTCACGGCGGCCGCTCATCGACAACCGGAGGCATTTCGGGATAGTCAGACGGTTGCCAGTTATTATGGAGATCTGGATGAGCAGACCGGACGCTCGCACCGTCTGGATCGCCTGATGCGCGAGTATGTCCGGCAGACGAGCGCGGGTAGCACCCTGGATTCCGCCCTGCTGGAGGCCTACTGCGCGTTGGTGCTGGGTGAAAAGTCGCGCGCCACGGCAGCCCTGGAGAAAGCCGAAAATTTGATTAACCAGGGAGCTTCGAGCAGCGGGGGTCTTGAGGAGTTATTGGAAGCGATACGGTATGCGTTGTCATAGACATTGGTTATGCCGTCCCTGGCAGTGCGGATAGGCGGATATGCATGCTAATACCGCGGTCTTTCAGGGGCCATGGTTGCCAAGTGCTGGTGTGAGACGCTGGGGAGATCCAGGGGAGTGGACAGGAGCGAGGGGATTGTAGCGCCTTGGGTGCGCTGCCGATATAGGACTATATGTGATACGCATGGTCGCGCGCCAGTATGGATAACGAACCAGCACAATTCAATACTTCCGGCCGGGTGCCGTGGACGCGCACACACCGTCGCCTGGCAAGTGTGTTGGCACACATCCTGTTATTCGCCCTTTCATGGCTGCTGTCGTTTGGGCTGGCGTATAACTTTGGACGTTATAGCCTGTGGTTTCAGCAGTTCTTCCTACCATTGCTCCCGGTAGTGGTGCTGGTCAAGCTCACCGTCTTTGTCGCCATGGGGCAGCATCGTTCCTGGTGGCAATACGTTGGTTTGCGCGACGTGTTCAACGTGGCCCGGGCCGCCTGGTTGAGCTTCTTTATTGTCTTTCTGATCTACTATGGCTTGCAGAACGCCTACCGGATAGGAATTCCGATCCATCCGTTCGGTATGGCGGACTTTCCGGACTCCGTCTTCCTGCTCGACTTCGCCGGTACGATCGCCCTGGTGGCTGGCGCGCGTATCGCGGTGCGGCTGTATCACGAGGAAGTGCGCCCGGTAGCCGACGCGGTAGTGCCCAAGCTGCTGATCCTGGGGGCGGGCAACGCGGCGGAGAATGCCGTTCGCGAGTTGCTGCGCATGCCAGTGATGCGTTACCGGGTGGTGGGCTTTTTAGATGACGATCCAGCCAAGAACGGGGCTATCATTCACGGCATCGAGGTGCTCGGCCGCATCGATCAAATCAAGGAACTTTGCGAAGAGCACACGGTCGATGAATTACTGATCGCGATGCCCTCGGCGACACAGTCAGAGATACGTAGAGTGGTGGAGCTGTGTCGCGGCACTAATCTGCGTTTCAAGACGTTGCCGGCGGTGGAGGATCTGATCGCCGGCCGAGCGGGCGTCAGCGAAATGCGCGATGTCGACATTGACGACCTGCTTGGCCGTGATCCGGTCAAGCTGGACGAAAGCGTGATCGAGCAGTTTATCCGGGATCGCGTCGTGATGGTCACCGGTGCCGGTGGCTCGATCGGCTCGGAAATGTGCCGCCAGATCGCGCGTTTCAGACCGAAACGTCTGGTGCTGCTGGAGCAGGCCGAGCAACACCTGTTCGATATTGATCGGGAATTGCGGCGCGAGGTTCAGAACGTGCCGTGCGTGCCGTACATCGCGGATATCGGGGATACCGACCGAGTTGACCAGGTGTTCAAACAGGAGCGTCCTTCGGTCGTCTACCACGCGGCCGCGCACAAACACGTACCAATGATGGAGCTGAATCCCGGCGAAGCGATCAAGAACAACATCCACGGAACCCGGACGGTGGCGGTTGCCTCGCGGCGTTATGAGTGCCAGAAGTTCGTGAGGAACTCCACTGACAAGG
>JBDRDH010000069.1:0-6052 GCA_043820985.1 Planctomycetota bacterium | reverse complement strand
CTCCGCAGGGATTAAGCACGGTAGGTGTTAATGTTACCGGGGGGGGCGCGCGTACGCGCGCGCCCCATCACCCGGCTTTCCATTCACCCATTCAGAAGGAATTTGTCCTAGCACAACCGCCTGGTTATCGGCCGTTTCCTGCCATTATCATTGTTACCAGCCGCTTGCCGGGTTACTCTAGAATATGCTTAAGGAAGGCGAGCATGAGGTTCGTTGCGCTGGGATGATAGCTCCCATCAATAAAAGTGAGAAGAAAATGCACCGGTTCCTGTCTCACACGACGCAGGCACTGTTGCTGGCGCTGTGCGCTGGCTGGAGCAGTGCACAACTTGTAGCCGAGGAAACCGTCCGGGGTACGCAACTGGACCCGGCGGGCTATGGCGTCTCGTATATCGAGTCGCTCCAGGATGCCATCGATCGCAACCTGCTGACCAGGTTGCCCGAAGGCCCGCCCGACTATCAGGAGCGGCACGGTATCTGGGTGGTCCCCAGTAGACGGGCAACCACGGCGCCACACTCCGGTGACCACCATGTCGTAAACAAATGGGGCGACACGCGTATGGGCATTGGCTTCCCTGGCAAGGTTCACCTGCATGGAGCCTATTTTGCCGGTCAGGCTGACGAGGGTGTCTGGACCACCGGTATCCAGGTCATCGGTTATTGCGACGGACAGACCGTCGCGCGGACCGAATGGTTCAGACAGATCGGCTCTGAACCACGCTGGTTTGAAATGAATCTGGCGGCCGTGGACCGCATCGAGATCATCTGCGAGGAGGTTTTCGGCGGCGCCGGCTGGTACGCGATGGATGACCTGACATATACCCCTACCAGCGTCACGCCCGAGACCGTGTCATCGCGTGTCGTGGTCGACTTCGACGATCTGTCCTACCGCACGCAACTCACGAATACGAACTACGCCGGCCTGACATGGGAAACTGGCTCGGGGAAATTCACGGTGCCCGACGTTGTACATGGCCCGCTGGCACCTCCCGGAATCAAACTGAATAAAGAGGATCAGGAGCAGCCGCGTGATTATACTCCCGGACGCGGGACAGCCCCGACCTTGTTGGCATCGTATCAGGGCGTCATCCGCGGTGACGCCGGCTCAATGAGTTATCCTCCTGACACGGATGGCGCCATCGGCCCCAACCACTATGTCGAGACCGTCAACCGCAACTTCGCTGTTTATGATAAAACCACCGGGGCCGAACTGACCAACATCCTGCTGGGTGCCTTCCTACCAGGTTCCAACGGTGATCCACGCACCGTCTTCAACCACCACAGCGGTCGCTGGATCGTTACCGTGCCGGACTTCAGTGCTACCGCCACGATCTTCATGGCAGTGTCGTTGACTGATGATCCCACCGGCGATTGGTTCAAGACCAGCTTCCACACCGCCGAGGGCTCGGATGCGGGCAACTGGCCCGACTATCCCACGCTCGGAGTAGATGCCAATGGCATCTATATCGCGGCCTACATGGTTGGTGGTGGCGGTATGACAATTTGGGCCATCGACAAAGCCCCGCTGGTGGCACCATCACCCAGCCTCGGCACCATCACCGCGTTCCGTAACCTGCCCTGGGAAGGTGCCATCCAGCCGGCCCATACATACGGTTACCCGGGTGGCTTCCCCGGTTGTGAGTACCTAGTCTCAATAGACGCCAGCTCCAGTGACCGGTTGCGTGTACGGCGTGTCAATCCGCCGCTGACCGCACCGACACTCACCAATCTTGGTACCATCACGGTAGGTACCATCAGTGATCCGCCCAACGCGCCGGCCCTGGGTAGTTCAACGCCTTTGAACACCGTCGATTCGCGTTTGATGATGTCCGTCTATCGCGATGGCTCGCTGTGGACCTGTCATACAATCAGCTATGGCGGCAAGGCCGCGGTTCGCTGGTACGAGATCGATCCGTCCGGTATGTCCCTGCTCCAAATTGGGACAGTCGCGGACAGCACCCTGTACTACTTCTTCCCGTCCATCATGGTCAACCAATCCGGTAATGTCGTGATGGGTTTCACCGGATCACATTCCAGTCAATATGCCGCCTGCTACTATACCGGCCGCATGTCCTCTGATCCGCTGGGTGAAATGGCTGAACCGATTATGTTCAAAGAGGGGACCGGGCCGCAGAACAACGTTGACGGTTACGGCCGCAACCGCTGGGGCGACTACAGCTATACGACCCTCGACCCGCTCGATCAGACCACCTTCTGGACCATCCAGGAGTATGGCCACTCCACCGACATCTGGGGCACGTACATCGCCACGCTCACTATGGGTGACGCCGATTGCAATGAGAATGGCATTGCCGACCAGTGCGATATCGACTGTGGCCCGGTCGGTGGCGACTGTGACGTGCCCGATTGTGGCGACTCGCAAGACTGCAACAACAACGGCGTGCCGGACGAATGCGAACTCGCGAATAACGACTGTAACAACAACAGCATTCCAGATGATTGCGATCTTGCCGGCGGCTTCAGCCAGGACTGCAACGAAAACGGCATCCCCGACGAGTGCGACATCAGCGCCGGCTCCAGCGAGGATTGCCAACCGAACGGCGTTCCAGACGAATGTGAAATCGGCGCAACCGCGGTCAGCATCTCCTTCCCCCTGGACAGCAACCCCGGCTGGTCCACCGAAGATCAGTGGGCTTTCGGCCAGCCCACCGGCGGCGGCGGCGAGTACGGCGGCCCGGATCCCACCAGCGGGCACACGGGCTCGTACGTGTACGGCTATAATCTCAACGGCGACTACCCCAACAACCTGCCCGAACGCCACCTGACCAGCACCGCCATCGACTGCACCGGTTGGGAAGATACACAACTGACGTTCTGGCGTTGGCTGGGCGTTGAGCAACCCATTTACGATCACGCCTACGTGCGCGTCAGTAACAACGGCACCAATTGGGTAACGATCTGGTCAAACCCCACCGAGGTGAGCGACTCGACATGGTCACAGCAGACCTACGACATCTCCGCCGTCGCGGATGACCAGTCCACCGTCTATCTACGCTGGACCATGGGCACAACCGACGGCGGCTGGCGCTACTGCGGCTGGAACATCGACGACATTGAATTGACCGGCAACATCAGCGCCGGCGGCGAGGGCGACTGTAACGCCAATGGGATACCCGACGAGTGCGACATCGCGGCTGGCACCAGTAATGACGATAACGGCAACGGCATCCCGGACGAGTGCGAAGGCCTCGGCGACATGAACTGCGACGGCAGTGTGAACGCCTACGATATCGATGGGTTCATCTGCGCCCTGAGCCCGAGTTGCGACTACGAAGGCATGTATCCCAACTGCTACCGACAGTACGCCGACATCAACGGCGACGGCGAAGTGAATTCCTACGACATCGATGGCTTCATTGCATTAGTTGGCGGCGGGTAGTGAAGAAGTAACAAAGTAACCAGGTGGCAAGGCAACAAGGCAATGAGGCAACGAGGCAACCAGGTGGCGGTCCGCGGCTCGCTGGCCGAAGCGTAGCGGCCCGCGGCTCGCTAGCCGTCCCATCCGAACGCGCAGCGCCAGCAAGCGCCCGCGTAACACAGCCATCTCGGCCAAAGAGTAACACAACCGTCTCGGCCAAGGGTAGCATAGCCGTCTCGGCTGTGAGTATGAACGACACGCCTCTCAATCCGAGCCCCGAGCGCGAGCGAGCGGGTTCTGCGGGCTTTCTGAATCATCATCAGCGTAACGCACCGAGCCGGTCAGTTCGTTGCGGTCGTTGTACGACCAGATGCTCAGGTGTTCGTTACCCGTCCCGCTGAACGCCGCCCCGCTGTTGACCACCGACTGCCGGCGAGCCAGGTCGTCGTTGACGTAGGTGTAATTCGAGATCGTCACGTCGGGATCGGATGCCACCCAGACGCGCTCGATGTCGTTCAGCGGATCACGTTTGGGTACGTGTCGCTGGGAGCACCGGTGAATTAAGTATGGTGTCCCCAGAATTCAGGCAGCCCTCTCGCCGTCCCCAGTTTCCCAAAACCCTGTCCGCATTCCGGACAACGATTCTCCGGAAGACCACGGAGGTCATAGCCACAACTGACACACCGTCCTTGTTTCTGTCGTATGCGCCGTTGTAGCCATCGTCGCACAGGCGGCGCGAGGAGTATAAGGCTGATGCAAAGAAACAGACCGCCCGCAAGGTGCTTCGACATGACCAGGCCACGTATACGCTTAATCTGAATGGTGAATAACCAGCCATACAACCCGGATGTGTTGTAATCTCCCTGAAAAAGCCTCATAAGCAGGATAAGTAGACTGGAGTGCCTCGTTATCTCACAAAACCTACCACGGCACTGCAACCTAATTATCTCTGTTTCAAGCAACGCCCGGGGCAGGGGATCTGCATCTTCTGAATTTTCAAGAGAAGCCATCTTGCGTGTAAGGACATCGAGCTTATCCTCAATTATTCTCTCTTCCGCTAGCACTCCGCTCGATGATGATAGGAAGACAATTCTGCCTAGCAGGGAATACAATTCGATTCTGACTAGCGGCAACTCGCCAATTCTCCTCGGACCTCCTTCGGAATCAAGCAATAAGCAGTAGCCGGCACAACTCAAGCTTGCCGCAATGAGTAGTATCCACACCGCTATGCGTATCCGGCGCCACCATGAGATACTCGCTGGTTGGACCCTGGTTGTGACGGCACTGTCTAGCATGTACGTCTCTAACGCGTGTTTCTACGTTCCTTGCGGCTCGAATGCACAATCCGGCAAACGGCGAGGCAATCCCGTTGGTGGCGTTGGTGGTGGCGCCGGGCATTGCTTGCTTCGTACCAGTATCCGGAACAGCATTAGGTCGTTGTTCGCTGCACACTCACAGAGATCCTCTCTCGCATTGTACATATCTTCTGCAAAGTTCATCTCGCACAGCAATGTTACGTTTCGCTGGCAGATAGCGATGCACAGATCATAATTTAGGTGTCCCACACAATTTGCGCATTTATCAGGGCACGCCGCAGGACCGTCTACTATGCAGTTGTTGTTATCAGATTGAGCTTCTTCCTCATCCGCGTCGTACGCGTCCTGACACGACACCGGTTGGGTAGACGGTGGCGATGATGGTGGCTCAGTTGATGGTGGGCCGACAGACACGCACTGCTGACGCATTGGATCATAAACCCAGCCGGGTGGGCACTCCATACCAGGGGGGCCCAAGCCGCTCGGGTCAATATTCAGAGATGGACTCGACGACGCATATGCGTATTGGTTCATCCCGTCACGATAACCAAGCGGATCGCGCTGGGCGAAGCGCCGGAGGCGTGGCATCATTTCGCACCAATTCCGGGGACAACCAATTCCGAAACCAATTCCGGGGACACCATGAAACCAATTCCGGGGACAACCAATTCCGGGGACACCATACTTAATTCTTCTCCGACTTCGGCTTCGGGCCTGGTTTCCGCGGGCTCAGGGTACGTCCGAGACGTTTGGATAGCCTGGCCACAAATTTCTCATCACCTAACGGACGGCCGGTGCGCGCGTGCTGGCGGATACGCTCGACCTGCTGCTCATCAGCCGGTTGCGACAGCACCGCCTTCCAACTCCGCACCAGATCCAGCAACGGCTTGACCTTGACCAAGCCGTCATCACGACCGGTCAGGTGTGCCGCCGCGCTCGACCACCGGTAGTCTTGCGGTCGGCAAACCAGGCCGGCCTTGACCGGATTCAACTCGACATACCGCGCCGCCGCCAACACGTAGGACTCATCCATCACGAACGACGCAAAGCGACCCTGCCACAGATGTCCGCGCCAACCCTTACGAAAGTTCACCCGCCGCGTGTAACGCCGGTGCGCCTCGCCGATCGCCCGCCGCAAACCGTCCGCGCTACGCGGCACGGCGATCAGGTGCACGTGATTGGGCATCAGGCAGTACGCCCACACCGCCACCTTACACTGACGGCACCAGTTCGCCATCAGGTCGATGTACGCGCGGTAGTCATCACGGCCGAAGAACGTCTTCTGGCGGCGATTCCCGCGCTGCGTGATGTGATGCGGATAACCCGCAACCACGACTCGTGCCAGCCTGGCCATGCA